>JBFJVZ010000186.1:0-13871 GCA_041623895.1 Pirellulaceae bacterium
CACCGCAGGCAACCGGAGTTGGCACGAACTATCTAGACGTCTGTCGCGCGGCAACTGGCGAGGACTCGATCTTCGCACCGCGCGCATGCATTGGTATTGAAGAAGTCCTGAATGGTTCGCGAGAGACCTACAAACTCGAGTACCCCTGCCACGCCCCAAACCAGGAACGCTGGTTCCTGCTTTTCGTGTCGCGGTTGAAGGATTCCGCTGATGCAGTCGTGACCGCTCATTTTTCCATCACGGAAAGAAAACTGGTCGAACGACAGTTGGCCGAAGCGGAGCGACTGGCGGGGATTGGGCAAGCGATGCAAGGATTGAGCCACGAAGGACGAAACGCGCTGCAACGTGCTCAAGGTTGTATCGATCTATTGCGACAGCATGTGGAGCACGATCCCGAGGCGACGCATCTTCTTGAGAGAATCGAGGCTGCGCAACATCATCTGCTAGGCCTTTACGAAGAGGTAAAGAGTTACGCGGCGCCGATCACGCTGAAGTGTCGTCCGTACTGTTTGCATGAGATTGTCGACGAAGTCTGGTCTGCTCTGCAGCCGCAGTGGACGCGGGCCAAGCTCAAGCACAGGCGTCCCGCAGCCGAGTCGATCTGCTATGCGGATGCGGCCGCATTCAGTCAGGTCTTGAGGTCGCTTTTAGAAAACGCCTTGACAACGGGTGTGCAGTCACCGGAGATCGAAGTGTCGTACGCGGATAGCGAGTTGAACGGAAAACCGGCCATCATGATCATCGTCGATGACAACGGCCCAGGCCTTGGTGCCGAAGACGAGGAAAGAGTCTTTGAGCCCTTTTTTACGACTAAGCAGCGGGGCACAGGTCTTGGCCTTGCCATCGCCAGAAGGATCGTTTCGGCGCACGGTGGTCAGATTGGTTTTGATCCCCAACGAGACCAGGGCGCATCGGTCCGCATTATTTTGCCCTTAGCTGGCCCGGAATCTTGAGCAGCGCGGTATCCGCTAGGTTTCTTGCAATGAGGTAGCTGAGGCGGCTGGTGTGCTGGTTTGATTCAAGCATTTGCCGATGTGACGGACGGCTTGACGCAATCGTTGTTCATTTTCAACCAGTGACATCCGCAAATAGCCTTCGCCGGCGGCGCCAAAGCCACTGCCCGGACTGACGGCGACATTGCCTTCTTCCAGCAGTTTCATTGCGAAGTCCATCGTGCTCATCGAACTGAGCCAAGGTTCGGGAATCTTGGTCCAAACAAACATTCCCGCTTTGGGTGGATCGACAGACCAGCCCAGCCGATTCAAACCGCTGACCAAGACATCCCGACGCCGTTGGTAGATTTTGGATTGTTTTTCCACGGTCGACTCGGTCTCGCGAAGCGCGACGATCGCAGCGATCTGAATGGCTTGAAACATCCCGTAATCGTAATAGCCTTTGATGGTCCCCAGGCCGCGAATCATTTCGGCATTGCCGGCGCAAAAGCCGACTCTCCAGCCGGCCATGTTGTAACCCTTGCTCATGGTCGTGAATTCGACGCCGATATCGCGGGCACCCGGAGCCGCCAGGAAGCTTGGTGGGTGATATCCCTCGAAGGCCACGTCGGCGTAAGCGAAATCGTGAATCACCATGAAGCCGTATTTCTTGGCAAGCCGAACGACTTCGACAAAGAATTCCGGCTCGACCACCGCCGAGGAAGGATTATGGGGGTAGTTGACGATTAAGACTTTCGGAGTCGGCGCAAGATGCTCGCAAGTGTAAGCAACGTTGCGGAGAAATTTTTCCGAATCGGCAACATCCAAGGAGACCACATTTCCCGAGGCCAGGATCACGCCGTACATGTGCACCGGAAAATAGGGCGAGGGAATCATGGCTGTATCACCAGGCCCCATCAGAGCCAGGCACATGTGCGAGAAACCTTCTTTGCTGCCCAAGCAGGCGATGATTTCGCATTCCGGATCAAGCCGGACTCCGTATCGACGATGATATTTGCCGGCAACTTCACGCCGCAGATTGGTGATCCCATGGGACATGCTGTAGCCGTGGTTGCCAACATCGGCGGCGGCCTCGGCCAGTTTTTCGATCACAATCGGATCGGGCGGATCGGAGGGATTGCCCATCCCCAGATCGATCACATCGTCGCCGGCACGTCGCTTGCGGTACAGCGACGCGTTGATTCGCCCAAACATGTAGGGCGGTAGACGGTTGACGCGCGAGGCATAGCGGACCTCGAACGGCTGCGGGACTGGATCGGTCGTCGGCGCTTGGATCGCCGGCCCGTCGATATTGAATGGTTCGCTCATCGTCTTTGTTGATCTTAGGGAAATTGTCTTCGGCAGCGCTGAAGACCCTGATGCATTCTCGACCAGACTCGCGATCTATCCCAGGGGTTACCGTTGTTTTGCAGCGAAAGTAAGGAGAGTTGCAAAAACAGCTCCGAATTCTTCCGGATTCCACTGTTTCAGCCACGTGCTCCGTTCAGCCAGGGGCTCAGTTTTCCAGCTTGTGCTCCAGCAACCACTGATAAAGCTCTGGATTGTCGTAGGTTTCGGTCCAGGAGTCGTGCCCCGCGTCCTCATACACCGTTAGCCTGGCCTCGATATTATTTTGCTTCAGAACATCGATCATCTCCTTCGATTCGCTCAGCGGCACGACGCGATCTTTGCCGCCGTGAAATGCCCAGGTTGGAGTGGTGATCGACTTGGTGTACCGCGCAGCGATCGCGTTGCCGCCTCCGCAGATCGGCGCAATGGCCGCCAGCCGCTTTGATTCGCGCGACGCCAGCGCCCAAGTGCCAAAACCACCCATGCTTAGCCCGGTCACGTAAATCCGCTGCTTGTCGACTTTGTAATTTGCTTCGATGTGATCCAGTAACCCGCTCAGCTCGGTCGCGTCCCACCAGGCGCCCAACTTGCACTGCGGTGAAACAACGATGAACGGAAAATGTTTTCCAGCGGCAATCAGCTTGGGTGGCCCATGGACTTTCACCAGGTCCAGATTGTCGTTGCTTCGTTCTCCGGCTCCATGAAGGAACAACAGCAGCGGATGTTTGTCCAGTTGGTGATACTCTTTTGGCAGGTAGAGCAGAAAGCGGTGCTTAGTAAGAATGTTAACTTCGCAAGAAGCTCCCGTTTGGACTCCCGCGGTTACGGTTGCATCCTGAGCGAGCGCCGTGTTGGTGACGGCAATCGCGACAAAAACGGCGATCAGGGACGGCATCGTTGTATTCATCGAATTTCAGTTGGTTAGGCGTTGTAATCCAGGCTGTGATCTCTGCTCACAGCGAATCAATCAAGCTAAGAATGGTCAGTAGTTTATACTGTCGCGCTGTTGCGATCCAACGAAGCCTTACTTCTAATCATGCCAGACGAAAAAACCGATGCCGGAAGCGACCGCGACTTACCCCGTGGTGAAAGTCAGCTCGACGTTCGTGATGCCTATCGCTCACCACTCATCGCTGCGGACGACGAAGTAACTCGAAACCAGTCTCAGTTCAGCCTTCGTGGCATGTTCGCATTGACGGCTGCGTTCGCTTTGTGGCTTTTCTTGCTTCCGGATTTCCGACGTGAGCCGATCGCGATTGCTGTCTATTGGACGATCGCGATCGTGGCTGGGATTTGCGGACATCTCATCTACACATATTTGTTCCCTTGGCGGGGAACAGTTCTGACCAGTCTGGCGGTACTGTCCGTGGTGATCTTCACCTCGCTGGCAGCCATGTTTGGGGCTGGCGACGATGTCATCAACATTCTGATCATTCCGATCGACCTGTTCATGCAGCAACGCTGGCCGGCGCGGATACGCACTACAGTTCCCGTTTTCGCGTGCATTGCAGCTCTTGCGGCCGCTCACCCCATCAAGCCCGGCTTGATCAGTGCGATCCTTACGTCGACTGGCATTTTGATGTGGTACGGACTGGTAGCGGTGATTGCGGCCAGCGCGGGCTAACACAAACCGAAATATCTTCGGCATTGAAAGTTGGCTCCCCATCTTGGACGTGCCCCTCTACAAAAGCGATTAAGATCCTCTGATTAATTCCATCTGCTGAACCGCGGCGGATCGATTAACGAAGCGAAACATGAGTGTCGCAAGATTCAGTGACTTGTGTTGCGGTCGGCCAGGCATTAGCCTCACCTGACTGATCAAGGAACGCCCCGAACCACCGACACCGGAAAACGCAATGTCACGACAGAAATTTGTGCCCCACTTGCTGATTTCATTTGTTTGTCTCGGTGTGATTTCCAGCGGTTGCGGAACGGGACAGCGGGGGGAGCAAGCGGAAATCGAAGTCGCACCGTCAGAAGACCCGTCAGCTGAGTCCTCTCAAACGCTTGAAGTGGTGGAAGCACCCGAGAGCATGGATGACATGAAGTTGATGGTCAAAGCATCCATTGACCATCATAAAATGCATGGAAAAGGACCCTCCGACTGGGACAGCTTTATCAGTTGGGCTGAAGCGAATGATCCCGAGTGCGTCGGTGCACTGCAGAGTTTGCGTAAAGCCGGCGTCGTGTTTTTCTGTGAACAGGAAGCGATGAAGGCGACCATGGGCCAGTCGAACTCCATTTTTGCCTATTACCCATCCGTGCCCGAAAAGGGCGGTGTTGTCGCTTTGATGATTGGCAGTGTGAGGGAAATGTCGGCGGAAGATTTCGGGAAAATGCTCGGGCTTCAACAACAAAGAGACCCCGTTAATGTCGCCAAAAAATCTAACTAGACCCCAGCCCAAATAACTCCATCCGGCTTTTCAAAGCTTGGATACAACTTCTAGCCAGAAAATGATTATGACGCGCCTTGTATTTCTCGTTGCAATTGCAAGTCTCTGTCTTACTGCCAACGCGTTGGCTGAGCATCGTGTGCTCCTGCAAGGTGGTGGGCGGCTGGCAATCGTCGAAGTTGATGGATCGATCAGCTGGGAGATGAAATGGGGTCCGATTCATGACATCCATGTGCTCACCAGCGGCAATATCTTGACTCGCCAAGGCCGCACTGCCGTTGTCGAAATCGACCGCGAAACGAAAGAAGTGATCTGGTCCTACGACAGTGCCAAGAGCGAACAGAACAAAGGCAAGCCTGTTGAAATCCACGCCTTTCAGCCATTGGAAAACGGCAACATCATGATTGCCGAATCTGGATCAGCCCGGATTATCGAAATCGATCGCGACGGAACGATCCAAAAAGAGATCCCGCTGGTTGTGAACCATCCAAGCACTCATTCGGATACACGCCTGGTCCGCAAACTTGCTTCCGGCAACTATTTGGTTGCGCATGAAAATGATGGTGTGGTCCGCGAATACGACGGCGAATCCGGCAAGGTCGTTTGGGAATACGATGTACCGATGTTCGGCAAGCAGGCACGGGGTGGACATGGACCGGAAGCATTCGGTGATCGTCTGTTTGCGGCACTGCGACTGAACAATGGCAACACTTTGATTGCCACCGGGAACGGTCACAGCGTCCTGGAAGTGACCCCGGAGAAAGAAATTGTCTGGCAAATTCATCAAGACGATTTACCTCAGATTCGCCTGGCCTGGGTGACGACTTTGGAAGTCTTGCCAAACGGAAACTACGTGATCGGAAACTGTCACGCGGGCTCGGGCCAGCCCTTGCTGGTCGAAATCGAGCCCAAATCGAAACGCGTGGTCTGGAGATTCGATCGCTTCGACGATTTCGGCAACTCGGTATCCAATTCACTATTGCTGGACGCGGCGGGCAAGTCGATCAGATAGGATTACGCACCGCGGACGCCGCCAGTCCGCTCCGTCGTGTTGAGGCTGACCGCGTGTGCATGCTCCGCACAAGGCAGTGAAACTTTCCCGACAAATTACCGTTCCCGACGTCGTCGCACGCTCGTCAGGTGTTTATATTGACTGCGACAAATCGCTGACGATTGGCGATTGTCCTCGTACGGAATTGAGTTAACAACCAACCTTGGAGCCCGAAACATGATCCGTTCTTTGCTTTCTGTTGTTGTTCTGTGTGTCACCGCCAGCGTCGCCCTGGCTCACTGCCAGGTCCCTTGCGGCATTTACGGTGACCAGCTGCGATTCGAGCAGATGTTGGAAGACGAACACACGATCTCCAAGGCCCAGTTGCAAATGGCTGAGTTGATGGAAACGGAGGTCGATGCTCAGGCGGTGAACCAAATGTCACGTTGGGTGACGACCAAGGAAGAACATGCGACCAAGATTCAAAACACGATCTGTCATTACTTCATGGCTCAAAGAATCAAACCTGATAGCGAGGGCTATGCCAAGAAGTTAGCAGCGGCTCACGCTGTGATCGTGGCGGCGATGAAAGCCAAGCAATCGGCAGACCCAGAAACGGCGAAAGTATTGGAGAAAGCGATCTTTGACCTGTACCGAGCTTATGAAGGCAAAGAGCCGGCGTTCGATCATAAGCATTGATCGATCGATCTCTCGAAAAGACTCCGGTTATTTTCGTTTGCCAATCATGATGAACAGGCCACCTTCTCGGTTGCCTGTCAGGATCATGTGCATTTGAATGGCAGCCAATGTGACCTTGTCCGACCTCTGACCCAGCCCTCCGCCACGTTGTGGGCAATGAAGTGCGTCGGCATGGCGTCGAAAATGATCTAACATTGGATCTGAATTGAACCCGTCACGGTGTCTGACAACAGCGGCGGTCGCGATCTAAAACAGCGTATAGATGTAAGGTGTGGCCACTTGCGTGGTGAACGCTAACAAGCCGACCAGCAGCAGCAGTAACATCACGGGCAGGGGCCACCAAACCTCGTTGGCCCAACAATACGCGAAGATATCGCTGAGGAGTCGAAAAAAATGTCTGACGGCAAACACGATCGGCGGGTTCCTCAATCCAAGGCGTACTGCTCGGCCCAATTTACATCGTCGGTCAACGAGTCCTGGTCTTGTTTGGAAATCAAGAACGATTCCAGGACAAGGTAATCCATTTGGGTACGCATGAAACACTGATACGCTTCGCTGGGCGTGCAAACGATAGGTTCGCCACGAACGTTGAACGATGTATTGACCAGAACTCCGCAGCCGGTCAGCTGATCAAATGCTTTTAGCAAAGAGTGAAAGCGAGGCGACTGGTCTGGTGAAACAGTCTGGATGCGAGCCGAGTAGTCCACGTGCGTGATTGCTGGAAGTTCGGAGCGAACCTCGTTTACCCATTGCCTCAGGTCATCGTGCCGCTGCCGAGGCTTGCCATTGACGCGAAGTTTGGGGTGAAGGGGGGCTACCAGCAGCATGTAGGGTGACGCCTGCTCTAGCTCAAAGTACTCGTGACATTTTTCCGCTAGCACTGCCGGTGCAAAAGGGCGAAAGGATTCACGATACTTGATCTTTAGATTCATCACCGACTGCATCTTGGCAGAACGGGAATCTCCCAGGATGGAACGGCCCCCCAGTGCTCGAGGTCCAAACTCCATGCGTCCCTGAAACATCCCGACCACGTTTTCGTCCGCAATCAATTCAGCAATGACAGGCGCCCATTCATCTTCTGATAGACGGCGGTAGGCAATTTTGTTGGCATCCAAGTAGGCTTCGATCGATTCGTCAGAAAACCATGGTCCCAACAAGCTTCCTGACATGTGGTCGTTGCCGGGCTGGCAGCTACGCGGGTTTCCCAAGAATTGGTACCAGCCGTACAGCGCCGCCCCGAGTGCACCACCGGCATCGCCGGCTGCTGGTTGGACCCACAAGTTCTCGAAATCGGTCTCGGCCAGGATCTTTCCGTTGGCAACACAATTCAAAGCAACACCGCCAGCCAAACAAAGGTTGCTCGAACCAGTCTCGCGGGCAGCGAATCGGGCCAGCTTGATCACCACCTCTTCGGTAACTTCCTGGATCGATCGGGCCAGGTCCATTTCTCGTTTGCTGATTTCCGATTCCGGCTTCCGCGGAGGCCCGTCGAATAACTTGGCGAACTTTTCGTTCGTCATCGTCAGTCCGCCCAGGTAGTCGAAGTATTCCATATCCAACTGAAAGGACCCGTCATCACAAATGTTGATCAGATGTTCTCGTATCCGATCCGCATACAGCGGCTCGCCATAGGGAGCGAGTCCCATGAGTTTGTATTCACCGGAGTTCACTCGAAAGCCGGTGAAGTGAGTGAAGGCCGAATACAACAATCCCAGTGAATGGGGAAACCGGATCTCATGACGCAAACGAATGCGGTTGCCGGCACCAGATCCGACGGTCGTGGTCGACCATTCGCCGACCCCGTCAAGCGTGAGAATCGCCGCGTGCTGGAATGGTGACGGAAAAAACGCACTCGCCGCATGCGACTCGTGGTGCTCTGTGTAGGCGATTTTCTTGGGTCGCCCGTATCCCAGTTCAGCTAACTTCTTTTCAATCGTGTAAGAGACCCACAGCTTCTGGGCAGACCACACCGGCACGGCTTCCAGGAATGTCTTAAGGCCGAACGGGGCGATTTGAAAGTGCGTCCTCAGAATGCGAGAAAACTTTGAGAGCGGTTTATCGTAGAACACGACCATGTCGATTTCATTTGCTCCGACTTGGCCCTGCCGCAGACAGTAACTGATCGCATGAAGGGGAAAGTTCTCATCATGTTTCTTTCGCGAGAACCGCTCTTCTTGCGCTGCCGCAACAATGCTCCCATCTTGGACAAGGCATGCCGCAGAATCGTGATAGAATGCACTCAGGCCCAGGATGTTCACTGAATCGGCGCCTTCTGTGCAAGTTCGATCCTCTCGATCATATCCCCCTCGATGCGATCAAAGATCTTGGCGGCGATGATGGCGTTGCCCTCCTCGGAGACATGAGCGAAGTCGATATAGACGGCCTTGTCAGCACCGTCATAGCTCTTTGACAGATCATGAATCAGTGTGCTCTCGCGTATTCGAGCGGTCGCAATCCGATAGATCTCCGCAAGAGGCTCCCCGAAACTTGTTCGATAGCTTTGTTCCTGCTGGGAGGGGTTTGATTTGGTATAGACAATGGGTTGCCAAAAGAAACGTGACTGAAATCCGTAGCGCTCTCCCAGCGCACGGACAAATCGAGCGTTCTCCTCGTAGGTTTCCACGACCTCAGCAGCCAGGTGCTGCAACTGGTCAGGGGACAACTGCGGGGCGTCGTCCGTCCGCGGTGTAAGGATTCTGTCGCGAACCATGCGGGCCAGGCTGTGGTAGCTCAACCAATTGACCATCTCGTCGGGAATACCCAGGTGCCGATGCTGGCTCCCGTTTCGTCTTTCCCAACTCGAAAAGTTTTGATGGACGCGTTCCAACTCGGGTGTTTGCAACTTGGCGATGGCGTCGTTGCAGCCTTCGTAGAAAATCACCAGATCGGGCACCTGGCCATTTGCGCACAGTTCCGCCAGATGGATTACGTTTTGCCAGTTAACGTATCCTGCCTCACCGAAGTTACTCACGCGCAGAGGAATCCCTTGCTGGTCCGCGATTCGTGTCAAGCAAGATGGAATGGTGTAATCATCGCGGGCACCGGTTCCCCAAATCGTTGAGCCGCCGAAGACGTAGACGATCGTGGGCTTATCGGATTGTGCCGCTGACTGAAATGTCTTACGGCAACCGTCGGTGATGTTGACGTATTGGCCTTTGTAATCCAACCGGCTCCACCCGACGAAGGGGCGATACTTTGTGACACTTGATTCGTTATGTTCTCGCCAATAGGTTGCGGCCCAGCTCAGATTGCGATAGTCCTCGTGATCGGCCAGCGGATGCGACTGCTTGGTGGCCCAATGGTAGAAGAAGCCTCCGCCCCAATTAACGGCGACCAAAATAAACATAAAAAAGGCGAGCGATCTTCCCACCCGAAACACCCGACCGCCGGTCCTGGACTGCTCGACCACCGTCTCGATAAAGAACGGCTTCGCAAAGACACGCCGACGATCGTAAGCGGGAATGTTTACCCAATAGCTTTCGCAGTGAGCCGGTCGCCTCAGATGAAGCTCATCGCGTCCCGTTAAACGAGCGAGCAGTGCGGCCGGCATGAAGACCAAAAAATAGACAATCGATAACGCGACCCGACTCACAGCCCGACTGAGCCAGCGACCGAGTGACGTCAATAGCAGAAAGATCAGGCTGTGCCATGAAGGGGCAAGCCACTTGCATCCGGCAAGGAAAACGCCAACGCTTGCCGCAACGCAAGCGATAATTATGTTCCCCCACAGAAACAAAAGTCCGGCGACTGCGAATGGAGCCAACAATTCGATCGCTTTGCCGAGGGCAGGACGAGGCGAGGGGACTTGGGCCGGCGCAACGTGTACTTCCCTCCACCTCCAGTTTCGTTCGTCGAATGCGGTCATGCGTCAAGCTCGGGAGTGAAGCCGCCGCTCGGAGATGGTGCCGCAACAGAGTGATGCTTGGCTGAGCTTTGGGGGGGCATAGTCTCAGCATACACGAAATGTGGTTTTTAAATTGATTTGGTAAAGAAAGGCAGCTTGGAATGCCGTCCGCGGCTGAGTTCCGAGGGGAATAATCCCGATAATCCCTGCCACCGCTATCATCCGACGCCAGTCAAGCTAAGCATTCTTGTTGTGACAGGCAGACGTAAGCGACAACACCGTCCTGACTCGATCAATCGAGCTCGCAAACAACACGCACTCCGAGATCGAAATATCGAAAGGTGCCCGCGTTACGAAGGCGGGAGGCTGAACGGCAATCGCTGGCGCTGAGGCCCCACGAGCCGCCGCGCAGATCACGCAACGCCTTCTCTTCGCCGTCTAGTTGCGCGGATGTCGTGTCGGTCGATCTCTCGTCTACCCGTTCGGCGCACCACTCCGATACGTTGCCGTGCATGTCGTACAGTCCCCAGGGGTTGGGCTTCTTGCGACCGACCCGCTGCGACTGGTTGCCGCTGTTTCCCAGATACCAGCCGGCCCTAGCCAGCGCAGCCTCGCTCCCGCCGGTGTAGTAGGCTGTCGTGGTGCCGGCGCGGCAAGCGTACTCCCATTCCTCCTCGGTCGGCAAGCGATACCGATTTTTTTCCTTCTCGCTAAGCCGTCGACAGAACTCATTGGCCTCGTGCCACGTGATTCGCTCGACCGGCAGGTCGTCGCCCTTGAAATAACTGGGGCTGGTTCTCATGATCAAGCGCCACTCCTTTTGAGTCACTTCGTTTACGCCGATGCGAAATCCTTTCCCGAATGTGACTTGGCGCTGCGTCTCGTTACTCACGCGACTTGGCTCGGTCTCGGGGCTGCCCATCGTGAAAGTTCCCGGTGGGATGTAGGCCAGCTTCATCCCGACGGAGTTAAGGACGGTGTCGCCCGGCTCGGTCCCACCGGCGGGGCGTACTACCGCCACAACAATCATCAGGATAACGCTCGTTCGCCAGCTCACTTTCTGTCCCGCATCTCGTGCACGTCCAGGCAGACGAGATCTCCCTTGGCATTGCGGACGTAGATTCGACCGTTGGACAGCACGGGAACGGTCCGACACATCGTACGTGGCAGGACGCGTGCACGGGCGATGACATCGAACGCGTCGGGATTCGCCCTGGCGACCACCAACTCGCCCTTGTCGCTCATGACAAGCATACGGCCGTCGGCGCACATGGAAAGCGATCCCTTGCCCATGCCCTTCTCCCTCCACCGCTGGCGGCTGTCCTTGAAATCGATGCACGCGAGAAAGTTTTCATCGAAACCATAGAGTTGTCCCTGCCACAAGACTGAGCAACTCTGCAGGTTGCTCATCACAGTATTGTCAAACACCCGCGTCACTTGCCCGCCGGCGACCCGGATCTTGACGCAGCCGCGGCCATAGGCGCACGAGGCGAACACCTCATCGTTGTGGATGATCACGTCGGCCGCAGTTGCTTTGTGTTTGTTAAAGAATGGGTAACGCCACAGCAGCTTGCCGTCGACGACGCGCACACCAACGAGTGAGTCCGCCCCGCAAAACACGACGCATTCGTGCCCATCGACCTTGGCGGGCACCGGGGTGGAATAACCGCAGATGTCCTTGCCATTCTCCCAGATCAGTTCACCGGTGTGTTTGTCGAAGGCGGCGCCGGCCGAACCGACGTTCAGGATCAACCGGTCGCCCACGACTAAGGGCGACCCGGAAAAATGCCACGTTGGGAGCGTGAAGCCCAGCTTTCGGTTCAGTTGCTGTTCCCAGAGCACCTTGCCGGTGGTCGCCTGGAGGCAGAACAGATCACCCATCTTCGAGAGGGTATAGACGGCCCCGCCATCGACAGTCGGTGTGGCGAGCGTGCCGCCCTCATAATACTTGGGCAGCAACGGGCAGTGGTAAGTGTGTTTCCACAGGAGCTCGCCTGTTTCGGCGTTGAAGCAGTAGACGGTGTCTTCCTGTTGATCTTCCTCCTCGCCGTGATTGCCCATCGTGTAGGCTCGCCCATCGGCGGTCACCACGGACGACGAGCCCTTGCCGACCGAGGCCCGCCAAAGCACCTTCGGATCTGCGTCGCCCCAATCGCACTGCCAGTCAATTTCCTCAGAGATCCCGTTGTGGTTGGGTCCTCGGTAAATGGGCCAGTCAGCGGCTCTCGCTATCACACCGCAGACCAACCACGCTGCTGCGATCGCAATTCGTGTTTGCCAGGCTCGCCGGTTATTCTTAAATCCAAGCATCATGGAGAACCACTACAAGGGATGAAAATTTTGACTGTCAGCAACGGAGTCGAGCGTATTAGAAGGAATTTCATCATTGATGTGGGATCGTTGATAGGCCAGGACTTGTCCTGGCGCCTTATTGCCAGGACAAGGTCCTGGCCTACGAGAGCTCTCCATCGGCCTCGATGCTCAACTTCAATCCCAGATGGCTGCCGGCTTTCACTGGTCTGGCAAGCTGCAGTCGCCGGAGTCATCTCGACCTAATTCGAGCGGTTTTGGCGGCCGTTTGAAATAATGCGTGCCGTCGGCGCATCTCTGAACGCAAGCAGACGCCGTTTCAGCCCTAGAAATGCGACCTTTTTGGCAGCGGACCCCCCGATCGCTGGTGTTTTCTGGGCGAAAACCGACGATATTGTGCTAAAACCCGATCTCCAGATTCTCTCCTGTCTGCCAGTTCCCCGCCAAATTTCCCACCGATAGAGCCAACGAATGATCAATCGCCGAAACATGCTTCAAGGATTGGCAGCCGGTGTTGGCACTGTTTTTGGCCCCACGCTTTTGCCGCGAAACGTTCAAGCTGCATCGGTCCCAAGGGGCGGTCCAAAACGCCTCATCTTCTTTCTGCAGAACCAAGGCTTCGATCCCGCTACTGCCGTTCCCGCAGGCTTGAGTTCGAGCACGTCGTTGGCGGACGTGACACTGCCAGAACCAATCGAAGCGTTGGAATCTTACAAAGACAAGATCAACATCATCACGGGCCTTCACGGCCGACACACCAGCCCCTCACACAGTGCCTACTTTGGTGCATTGGGTGGTTACCGCGGTGGCATTGGCGTACCTCCCGGCGGCGCAACGATTGACCACGTGATCAGTCAATTGCTGCCTGAAACCATTCTTCCGCACTTGCGGATCGGGATGGACGCGTTGGAAAACATGATTTCGCGTCCTACGTTGGCCACGCTTTCGGCATCGGGTCCGGGCAAACCGTTATTCATGCACTCAAACCCGAAAGATCTTTACCAGTTGCTGTTTGGCGGAATCGCCACGGGCGATGTCAAACTACGTTACGAGGCACGTTCCAAAGTCTTTGATCGCATCGAACAACTTGCTGGCGTCAGCACGTCCGCGCTCCCAGCCGCTGATCGCCAGCGGTACGGAAGCTATGTTGACGGGTTCCGTGACATCAACGGACTGCGTGAACGGCTCGCCGGCGTCTCCGATCACTTGAAAAAGTTTGCTCCCGAATACGACGAAAAGTTTACGAATCCGAAGTTTGAAACGGACTGGCATGACGCGTTGTTGCATATCAGCATCGCTTCTTTGAAAGCGGGCTTGACCAACGTCGTTACCATCGGCTCCGGTCGCGGCGA
>JBFJVZ010000187.1:0-13855 GCA_041623895.1 Pirellulaceae bacterium
CTTCGGGTTACCAGGTAAACGGCAAATACGAATCCCGCCACTAGGCGTCTTGCTACTCGTTTTTCGGCAGCCATAATCTGGAATCGGATTGCTGTGTGTCGGATTGATTGGTGGCGATGCGTCGCGCCTTGATCCGCACGTAGGGCGCGATGAAACAAGCGCGATCCGCGAATGATCCCGGCGCCGCGTCTTGCTTTGCATGGACAGGTTCGACTAGATCTTCGATCACAAAACCGCTACGACACATACCGCCGATGATTTGTTCCCAGCGGTGCAGGAATTCAATTGCACCGGGTTCTCGTAAGCGACGGCTGTTCTTGTTCACGGTCTGCGGCGGCGGCAGAGGTGAATCTCGATAGTACCGATGTTCCATCAGGTATCGACCACCTTGATCCCGAGACATCGAAGCTTGCAGACTTGTCGGTTGCTTGTGCTGGCTAATGTACAGACCGCCAACGCGGATGATTCGAGCGACTTCGGCATATACCTTCAGCACATCCGGCACATAACAACTGCTGACCGGGTGAATGACAATGTCAAACTCGCCCGGCTGGAGTGCCGACAAATCCCCCATATTCGTCTCCAGCAGTCGCAATGAATGACCGCGAGCAGCGGCGACCTGCCGATCCAGTTCAAGCATCGCGCCGCTGATATCGACAACCGTGACGTCAGCCCCGGCTGCCGCGTACAGGGAACTCTGGCGGCCGCCGCCGGCGGCCAGACAGAGCACTTTTTTCCCGGCGATCGATCCTCCCAGCCAACCAGCGGCGTCGACGACGGCCAGCGGGTTGGCCAATTCATCGTCGCTTGCGGGCTGACAGAGGGGGTCGCCCGCCATCGCCATGGACTCGTAGACACCACGGTTGGTGCGGAGAATCTGTTCGTGTTTCATGGATCACCGAAAGTCGTGCCAGAGCTCTTCCACAACCAGGTTTGCGGAAAAAAACATGAAAAAACGGCGTTATTCCCCTGATTTCGCCACTTTTCTCGGCTCACCAGGGAACTTAGCACCGCCCTTGAGCATCGGAGCGGTATCGGAACCTCAACGGTTCTCGTAACAGGTTATCATGCCCGCACTGGTTGTCTGCATTTGACGGCTTTTGGGCGGTTGCCGATAGGATTCGGCCAGAGAGTTTTTAACCGCCAGGCTGGCGAAACGGTGTTTTGCGAAATGTCACTCCCCAGAGATATTCTTGATCAGCTCCTCAGTGGCTACATCGATGATGCACTGAGTGATGACGAACGCGCGCAAATTGAGCAGCTGCTGCGTGAGGACTCCGGTGCTGCGCGCGAATTACAGGATCTGCTTGGTCTGCGCGATTCGCTTCGCGAGCTTCGCCGAGAGGACCAAGAATTGACGTTGGGGCCCAATTTTGCCGATCGCGTGTTGAAAGCGACCGTCGATCAAGCCACCGCTGAAGGCTTGGGCGACGAGCACCCCGTGATGCGGCTGACAGAGCAGCCCAGTACGCGCGTTGCGCATAAAGATTTCCCGGTCTTGAAGATCGCAGGAGCGGTTGCAGCCCTGGCGGCAAGCATCATATTTGCCATCGTGATGCTGAGTCCATCCGTGGATGATCCCGAGCAAGATCTGGTTGTTCAAAAAGATCCTTCCCCGGAGGTTATCGATCCGGTCAACATTCCACCTGAAGAAGTATCTCCGGCGATCCCCGGACCCGATAAACGATTGGTTCAAGACGTGCCGCTGCCGCCCGAAGTTCCAAATTCGGTCGGAATGCCTAACGAAAACGATACGAACAGTCTTGCTGAGGTGCCACCAGGCGTTCCTGCCGATTTGGACCTCGAAGCTATGTTAACGGGAATGGTCATGGTGATTGACGTTCGGCAGACCGAACTGGGACGTCAACGTGACACGATCAGCAAGGCGATGAACGAGGCGGGGCTCGCTACACTTGATCAGAAACGCTTGGACAAGAATGTCGTTGGTTTCGGCAAGGAGTTAGTTGACGACGATGGACGCACAGATGCAGAAGCAGACGTTTCTGTCTTGTATCTCGTCGACTCCGCCACGAACATCGACTCCTTTATCAACCTGTTGTGCGTCGATCTGGATGGGATTGAATCGATCGGGTTTGACTTTGTTATCGATGCGCCCATCGTCGGGCTCGCCGCAGAACTGAAGCGGATTGATCAATTGGAAGTCACGGAAGTCGGTCGCGGCATGACTTTGGAATTAGCAGACAATGGAAATGGAGCGTTACGGGTGATTGCCCATCAAATGGGTGACCGAAACTTTAAGCCGTTGAATCGTAATGCTGGTATCGCCGATTTGATTGGCAAGAAACGTAACGATGGAAAAAACTTTTGGACGAGCGTATTCGTCCTCGTGCGATAAAGCATCCCGGCGACCTTTAGTGCTTGACGCTCGTCTTCAGTTGCCACTGCTGACCAGGTCGTAACACCGCTGCGAAGCCTGGCGTTTCGCGCAATCCAGCGGCAACACGGCGATCAGGCAAAGAAAAACAGGTGCGGCCGGAGGGAGCCCACAGGAACTTTGGTGACGCAGCCGTTAAATGCAATCCCCACTGCAACCTGTGCACCCCGCCAGGACGCACCCGTTCACCCTTAGGACGCGTCAATTAAATCGAATCCCCGCATCAAGCCACTCGGGAGAGCACCATCTCCAGGGTTTTCTTGAGTGCCGCACCGCTGGCCCGCATTCCTTGTACTTCTTTGGGCCACAAGTCAATCTCCATCCGGTCGACGACTCCAGATCGTCCCACCACGGTGGGGACTGAAAGTGCGACATCGCGAATCCCGTAACAGCCTTTTTGCACACTGCTGACGGGCAGCACGCAACGTCGATCCAACGCAATGGCCTCGATCACGTCACGAATTGCAATCCCCACGGCAAAGCCGGCCCCGCCCTTTCGCTTGATCACTTCGGCCCCGCTCCCGCGGGTGCGAGTGAACAGTTGGCTAGCCAACGCCTGAGTCCAACCCGGATATTTGTCCAGCGGCAATCCAGCCACTGTTGCACTGCTCCAAATCGGGACCATTGAATCGCCATGTTCGCCAAGAATCAGCGCGCGAGTTTGGGTGGGCGGAGCTTTCAACTGTTCGGCGATCAGTGCACAAAACCGAATCGTATCCAGTTGCGTGCCCAGACCAATGACTTGATCAACCGGCAAGCCCAATTTGGCAGCAGCCAGGTAAGTCAAGATGTCCACGGGATTGCTGACCACCAGGACAATCGCTGTCGACTTCGGACCGGCGGCCTTGACGTCGTTGAGAATTTGCACGAACAGGTCGGTGTTACGGTTGATCAAATCCAACCGGGATTCGTCGGGTTTTCGCCGCAAGCCGGCCGTAATGCAGATCACATCGCTGTCGGCAATGTGTTCGTAGCCGCCGCCAGCGATGGTTTGGTCGGCGACGCTGGGGCCGCCATGTTGCAAGTCCAGAGCCTGGCCGACCGCCAGTTCTTGGTTGACGTCCAGCAGCGCCAATTCGCGTGCAATCCCTCCGCACTGAAGCGCGAATGCGGCACACGAACCCACCAGTCCTCCGCCGCCAATGATCGATACTTTCATGATGTTGAACCTCGTAGCACGGACTTCCGTCCGTTGTCAGTTGTCGTTTCCTGTCGGCCAGGACCCGTCCTGGCAATGAGATGATTCGTGGTGTTGCCAGGACAAGTCCTGACCTGCGCTTCAAGCAGACTGCATTTGCCGAATGACTTCGTCGGTGATCAGTTTCACAAGCTGGTCCTCATTAGTTGAATCGGAGCCAACGTTGGTTGTTGCTGCGGGTGGCGGTGCTGGAAACGCCCGCCGCTCGACTCCCGATTCTGCCCACGAGTCGCGGAAAATATCGTTGGCACAGATGTCACAGTTTTGATAGGCCTCCGTATTCCGCGGATCGCTGTATCCCCATTGGTCTTTCAAGTCCAACAGTTCCTGCGACTTTTGTTGGCTCAAGAACGCCACATGTCCAAGTTGTTTTGCCAACATCAGCATTCGACAATACGAATCCAGAATTTCGGTCCACCAATAAGCCTGCTCGACATTTTCGCCATAACTGACCGTGCCGTGATTGGCCAAGATAATGACATTGGTCCGTTCCACGAAAGGAATGATCGTGTCTGCGAATTCCTGTCCACCGGGCGTTTCATACTTTGTGATCGGCACGTCGCCCAGAAAGACTTCGACTTCGGGCAGAATGCACTGGGGAATCGGCTCACGAGCGATGGCAAACGCTGTCGCATGAGGCGGATGGCAGTGAACAACGCTGCGGATGTCTTCTCGTTGCCGATAGATTTCCAAGTGCAACAACGCTTCGCTTGATCGCTTTTTTCGACCCGCGATCTGCTTGCCCGTCATGTCGATCAGGGCGATATCGTCCGGCTTCAGAAATCCTTTGCATTGCAACGTGGGTGTGCACAGGACTTCGTTGTCGCTGACGCGAACGGTGATATTTCCATCATTTGCGGCTGCGAACTGCCGGTTATAGATGCGGCGACCGATGTCGCACATGTCTTGCTTGATTTTGTGGATGTTTTGCATAACCGTTTCTGCTCTCTACGAGTAGGCCAGGACCCGTCCTGGCAACATGAATTGTTGTGTCATGGAGCAACGTCCATTCGACGTGCTAGGCTTTGTCTTAAAAGTCGTAGCCGGAGTCGCCAGACTTCGGTCCGCGTCTTGGAAAACCTGAATTCTGGCGAATCCAGCTACGTGTTCGCGATTATTTTTTGAGTTTTGAGACAAAGCCTAGTTCTCCAGATTGACTTCGTCTAATAAGGCCACGATCGACGCGTCCAGTGGTTTCATCTCGGGTCGAAATGGTTGAGCCGATTCGGGGCCCTCGGCCACGGCAACCAGATCGCCAATTCCAGTGCTGCACAAGTCCCAAGCGACGACGGTTTCGCCACCGAGTGGTTGATCGTCGATCCGCTTGATGTCGTCCAAAATCTCGATGGCGCGCAACTGGGCGTTGGCCATCGCCGGGTGAGCGCGGGACAAGGTGACCGTTCCAATCGTGCGTGCAAGTTTCATATCATTATCCGAGTTGTGCGATTCGCGCCGCCACGTTGACGGCTTGAATCAAGTTCATGCGTCCCATGTCCAGCACCCAGACTTCCGGTTCCAGCTCGCGATGGAATCGGTCCACGTCGGTAATCGTCGCGACCATCGCAGCCCGACAGCGGCGAGTTGACATGCAGTGATGCAACTCCGCGGCCGGTGTGTCCGTAAGCACAATCTGCGAAGGCAGCGTGGCAATGCCGCGGAGAGCCAACTGCCTGACAAGCGATTCCGCCCGTTCGGGCTTGCTGGGGTCGATGATCTGTTGGCCATGGTTGTTGCTGGTCGGTTGTTGGGGCCGTTGCTCAGGCGGCACGGCGGTGGTCTTGGTGATTTCGATTCCACGCTCTCGCGCTGCGTCATAGGCTGCGGGCGTAACAACCGTTCTGGGCGTGACGAAGATCTGTGACGGTGTTCCCTTGATACTGGCGATCGTTTGCGAAGTGACAACTTTGACGGCGATCGATGCGGCCGTCGCGTTTGTTTGGGTATCGATGCGGCTGATGTCTAACTGTTGCAACCGCGCGATGACTGTGCGAACGATCTGCTGAACAAAAGCCGGATCGATTGCAGGAGTGGACGAATGGTTGGCATTGTGTGACATCAAGTTGTTTTGTTTAATCGACGATCCCAATCACGCTCCAGCGTGCGGGCGTATTGGCATGATTGGTTACGGTGCGCGCGTAAACTCCATCGCTTGTCAGTATCACGCGGTCGCCGCGTCGTGAACCGAGCCCACAAACCGCCACCAGCGGTGGACCGTCAGCCGCATCGTCCATGCCGACTGGCTGGACAATCACCAATCGCTGGCCATCGAAGCTTTCGTGCTTGACGGTTGCGTTTGCCGATCCGAGGACAAGTGCTGGTTGCATATTGTTGTTGCTTTTAAACCACGCGCAGTTCGTCAATCATGCTGCAGCGTCGTTCTCGTGTGAATGTGATCGGTGTGGTGACGCCTTCGCCCGTCGGTCCGGCAATCGAAAACGACAAGTAGCCTTCGCCGCCAAGCCCAAGCGAGGCCATGCAAGGTCCATTCTTGACGTACAGCGTTGTGTCTAATTCGCGGCCCATCTTGGTCATGTTATGAACGTTGCGAGAGTGGATGATCGCAGTGTGACGGAAGCCGTGTTCGTACTTTTTTGCCATTGCGATCGCGTGATCGATGTCACGGGCGCGAACGAAGGGCAGAAACGGCATCATCTGTTCGACACTCACAAACGGATGGTGTTCGTCAGTTTCGCCAAACACCATTTCGGTTCCAGCGGGAGCACTCGCGCCGGCCGCCTCAGCCAAAAACGTGGCGTCTTTTCCGATGTAATCTTTGCAAGCGGCGTCGTGGTTGTCGTCGCCGACTTTGACAATCGCTTTGCTGGTCAAGCTTGCAATCTGCTGGCTATTTAATTCAACCGCGCCGGCCCTCCGCATCGCGGACATCATCTGATCAAAGACACTGTCCACCACAAAGACTTCTTTTTCGGAAATGCACAGCAAGTTGTTGTCGTAAGCGCCGCCCTGAATGATGCAACGGGCTGCCTTTTCCAGGTCCGCGGTTTCATCCACAACGACCGGTGGGTTGCCGGGCCCGGCTACGATTGCACGCTTGCCACTGTTCAGTGCCGCGCGTCCAACGGCGGGTCCGCCGGTAACACAGATCAGGGCAACGTCCCGATGCTTGAATAATTCATTGGCGCTTTCCAGCGTCGGTTCGGCGATGATCGAAATCAGATTGTCGATGCCGATTTCACGCGAGATGGCTTCGTTAAAACGACGAATCCCCTCGGCGGCTACCCTTTTTCCGCTCGGATGCGGGTTGACGACGACAGCGTTCCCTCCAGCGATCATGCTGACGGCGTTGCCCGTGATTGTCGGCAAGCTGTGAGTCACGGGGGTGATCGCGCCGATCACGCCAAAAGGTGCACGTTCGATCACGGCCAATCCGTGGTCGCCGCTGTAGCACTTGGTTTCCAAAAACTCGACGCCGGGCGTTTGCTCGCCTAGTGTTTTCAATTTCTCGATCTTGTGTTCGAGTCGGCCGATCTTGGTTTCCTCCATCTCCATCCGACCCAGCTCCTCGCACTGCTCGATCGAAATGCGGCGGATGATATCAATGACCCGCTTGCGGTCAGCGAGCGTTCGCGTGCGAAGCTGTTCAAAGGCAGCACGTGCAGCGGTGACAGCAGAATTGGCGTCGTAAAAAATGCCGTATTTGCCTGCAGCAGGTGCTGCCGCGCCGTTGGAACCCGGAGGCATTGGGCCGACTTCGGCTAAAACCTGAGCGACAACGTTTCGGATTAAGTCTTCGTTTAGTTGCATGACGATTCTATTCCTCGTGGCCAGGACCCGTCCCGGCAGTGTTTCTTGACAGGATGGGTCCCGGCCTGCCTGTTATTCGTTTCGGTTGTAAACTTTCAATTTGTCGATGTGCACGGTGTCAACGATGCCGATGACAACGGCGTCGATCGGCAACTCCTTTGTCTCCGGTGTCAGCCGTGCACTACTTCCTTGCGTGATCAAGACATAGTCGTTCTCACCCGCACCCAGGGCGTCGATGGCGATGAAGGTTCGACCGGTCGTCACCAGCTTGTCACGTCCCTCGCCACACAGCCGGTACGGTTCGACAACCAGCAACTTGTGACCGGTCATCGACGCAACTTTCTGCGTGCTGACAACCGATCCGCTGACTCGGGCAATGAACATGGCTTGAATCGTTTAGTAAGTCGTTTGGTTCTGCGATCGAACTCGGAGAGCTCGATGACATTAGGTTTCTAATACGCTGGTAGTCTGGCGGGCGACGATCAGTTCTTCGTTGGTGGGGATGACCCACAATTGCGTGCGTGAGTCGGCGGCATGAAATGTTGATTCGCCGCTGGCCGCCCGGTTGGCCGCCGCATCGACAACGATGCCCAGTTCTTCCAAGCCGGCACAAACGCTGGCCCGAATATCCTTTCCGTTTTCACCGATACCGCCGGTAAACACGATCGCGTCGACACCGCCGAGTGCGACCATCATTCCGCCCAGGTGTCGACGGATTTCTTCCACGAAGGTCTCCAGGGCCAACTTGCAGCCTTCGTCGCCCGCCGCGGCGCCCGATTCCAGATCGCGGATGTCGCCGCTCTGTCCACTGAGTCCGAGGAGCCCTCCTTGGCTCGCCAAATGCGAAAGCACCTCATCCAGCGTCTTACCGGTACGCTGCATGATCAACGGCAAGGCAAACGGGTCAAAATCTCCGACCCGATTGTTTTGTGGTAATCCCGTTTGCGGCGTCATGCCCATCGTGGTCATCACGCTTCTGCCGCTGTTGATCGCGGTCAGACTGCTGCTACCGCCCAAATGACACGAAATCACGCGGGCGTCGCTGCGGCCGAGTAACTCGGCACTACGCGTGGCGATGTAACGATGACTGGCACCGTGGAAACCCCATTTGCGGATGTGGAAACCGTCAGCCCACTCACGCGGAATCGCGTATTCGCGGCGCGCGGCGGGAATCGTGCGATGAAAATCGGTTTCAAAGGCCGCCACCAGCGGCAATTCCGGAAAACGATCACGAAGCGTGTTCATGGCAGCGATATACGGCGGGTTATGCGCCGGTGCTGCCGCATTCATTTCCGCCATCGCATCAAGCACTTCATCATTGACCTGAAAGACACCGGAGATTCGTCCGCCGTGAACGGCTTTGAAGCCAATCGCCTGCACGTCGGCAGCGTCTGTCAGCACACCATGCTCTGGGTCCGTCAGTTGCTCCAGGCAGGCTGCCACGGCAACACCGTGATCGGGCACCGGCATCGTTCGCTCGTCAGTCCACTGGCCGATTTCAACGCTGCACTTGCTTTCGCTCTGACCGATTCGTTCCACCGCGCCGCGCGCCAAACAGCGTTCATCGGTCATATCAAACAACCGATACTTAAAGCTGGTTGAACCTAAATTGGCAACAAGGACAAGCATGCCGTTGGCCCGGCTTCCGCTGGGCTCCTGCGAACGTACTATCAAGCGACTCTCGCCGGACTCAATGGCTGAGCACCTGTTTGGAGACGTGAGGGGCGAATCCGGCGTTAAGCCAAAAAAGCCTTCTGTAATCCTTCGGCCGGCCGCGGGATGATGTGGCTGCTAACCAGTTCACCGACTTGCGAAGCGGCGGCAGCACCGGCTTCGACGGCGGCGCGAACACTGCCGACGTCTCCGCTGACAACCGTGGTCACGTAGGCGCCGCCGATGTCGATTCGTTTGACGATTTCGACATTCGCTGCTTTGGCCATCGCGTCGGTGGCTTCGATCAAAGCCAGTAAGCCCTTTGTTTCGATCAATCCAATTGCGTCATTCATGGGAATAGTTCTCTAGTTGATGTGATTGTGAAAGTTGGTCGTTTCACTCGCCGCTGATTGCCCGGCCGTCGCTGCGCGCGGCGCTTTGGGCTGCGAGTGATGCGACGCTGGATCATTTCTTGGCGCCAGCAGCCCCAGCTGTTTTCAAGATTTTGGACAAGTCATCATGTGGACGGGGGATGACTTGAACGCTGACGACTTCGCCAATCCGACCGGCGGCGGCGGCACCCGCGTCTGTCGCGGCTTTCACCGCGGCTACATCGCCACTGACGAACGCACTGACCAGTCCACTGCCAACTTTGTCCCAGCCAAGGAACTGGACGTTGGCCGCCTTCATCATTGCGTCGGATGCTTCAACCAGGGCAACAAACCCTTTTGTCTCGATCATCCCGAGCGCTTCGCTAATCTTTGCCATTTCAAAAACTGCCTTTAGTTAAGGGAAACAATGGTTTTCTTTGTCGCCTCTCTGCTCTGGACGAGGCGAATTGGGAGAGTGAATGGGATTATGTCTTGCAGCCGCAGTTGTCGGTTCGTTTTCGCAAGATCACTTCGCTTGCCGCGTCCAAGTTGCAGGCGTTGCCTTCGTCCGTGTCAATGTGGACTTCCAGCTTTGATGTCTCGTCAGCCCGCACCAACACGTCGTCAAAAACCACACTGCAATCGGGGCTGACGATTTTCAATTCCATGTAATCGCCCTTGGCGACGCCATAATGCGCCGCATCGGCCATGTTCATGTGTACGTGGCGTGCGGCGCGAATGACGCCACGGTCCAGCTGTACTGTCCCGGCCGGACCAACCAGCACACAGCCCGGAGTGCCGTCGATGTCGCCGCTGTGACGAACCGGGGCATCAATGCCAAGTGAAATTGAGTCCGTCAGGGCAAGTTCCACTTGACTTGCCGGACGCGTTGGTCCCAGCACGCGGACGCTCGACAACATTCGCCGCCGCGGCCCGACCACCATCACGGTTTGTTTGGCGGCGTAGAATCCGTCCTGATATAAATCTTTTTCCGGTTCCAATTTCGCGCCCGGCCCAAACAAGATCTCCACGTGCTCGTCCGTCAAATGACAATGCCGGGCCGAAATGCTGACACGCAAATTTGGTTTGCCATCGATCCATCCAGGCGGATCACCGCTGCGGACCGGCATCGACAAGCTGCCGAGGGAACGCTGCACAGCAGCCCGGACAAGTTGTTCGATGTGACTGCGATCGATAGTCGCTGAATTCATCAAGGTTATCTTCTGACTTCGTATGAATGGTCGTTTGGTTGTTCGCTACTTTCATCTCCGCGGCGATCGGAACCTAAAGCCAAGACTAGTTCGACTCCCTGCGATTCCAGTCGCGCTTTCCAACTCGATTCCAAACTAGAGTCGGTGACCACCGCGTGCACTTCGTCCAACCCGCATAAACGTGACAGACTGACTTTCCCGAACTTGCTGCTGTCTGTGACGACAATTGCCTGGTCAGCGGCGGCCAGCATCGCTTTCTCGCTTTCGACCAGCATCATGTCGCTGTTGAAGTAACCACGTTCGGTCACACCGGCCACCGACAAGAACGCCTTGCCGACGTTGATCGTCTGCAACATGGCATCCGTCATCGGCCCGATCGCTACCGCGCGGCGGCCCCGCACACAGCCACCGACCATCACCAAGTCGATCGATTCACTGCTGCTCAGCAAGTGTGCGACCGGCAAGCTATTGGTGACAATCTGCAAAGGCCGACCGACCAGATGCCGAGCGATCTCGTAAGTTGTGCTGCCGCCGTCCAAGAGAATCGTGTCGTGATCTTCAACCATCCCGGCCGCCACCCGTCCGATCGCAGCTTTGGCCGGCCACTGGCTGTCGCGCCGAGTCTCGAAGACCCGCATCGTGTCCGATTTACCCGTCCAAAAAACTCCGCCATGGGTCCGCCGGGCATCACCCGCCTGCTCGAGCTGCTCCAAATCTCGTCGAATCGTCGATTCGCTGACCTCAAGCGATTCAGCCAACTCGCCCAGCGAGGCAAAACCTCGTGATTGCACCAGGTTGCGAAGCCGACTTCGGCGCGTTTCAGTCGTGATCGGGCCTGCCACCACGGGAATCCCCCAGTTTGAACAAGTTCACAGGATGATAGTTTTCTATCTTTTGTGAAAGAAAGCAATCATCTATGACAAAAAATTTTCAGATTTGTCTCAAAATCTGTCGGCCCAGCCGAGACGACCTGGCAGACGTTCCCACGGCTCGGGTCAGTGACCGGGGCGTCCGCGTCCGTTAAATTCCGGCACTTCTGAGCTGGGCTGCGAAGCCGTGGCCGAATCGAGTTTTGTACGGGCTTAGGGAAGCCGCACCTACGAAAGCAGCGAGTGGAAAATGAGTGTTTTGAAGGGAAAACGAGCAGTCATCAGCGGATCATCTCGCGGGATTGGACGAGGGATCGCCGTCCAGTTGGCCCAAGCGGGCGCTGATGTGGTGGTTAACTACAACAGTCACCCTGACGAGGCAGAAGAGGTCGTGGCGATCTGTGAGCAACAGGGAACCAAAGCCCACAAAATACAGGCGAATCTGGCCGATCAATCACAAGTCGAACGCTTGATTGACGAGTCCGCTCAGCTGATGGGCGGTTTGGACATTGTTGTCAGCAATGCGGCCTACAGCGATCGTCACCTGATGCTGGACTCAGACTTGGATGAATTCCGCAAAACGATCGACATCAGCATGTGGGGAGCTTTTTACCTGGTCCGTCGCGGCGCGGAAAAGATGGTCGAAGCCGGCAATGGCGGCAATATCATTGTGGTCAGCAGCCCCCACGCGCACATGGCGATTCCCGGTGCGATGGCTTACAACATGGCCAAGGCGGCCAATGACCAGATGGCGCGGACGGCTGCCTGCGAACTTGCTCATCACAACATCCGCGTGAACATCATTCATCCTGGTTGGACGGACACCCCGGGGGAACGAAAATTCTTTTCTGAAGAAACGCTGGCGACCGAGGGCGCAAAAATCCCCATGGGAAGGCTGGGAAAACCAGAAGAGCTGGGCCGTGCGGCCGTTTTCCTGTGCGATCCCGACAGCCACTACATCACTGGCAGCACGCTGACGGTTGATGGTGGGATTCAACTGCCGTGGCGGGAAATGTACCGCATTCACGAACAGGTGGGGTAGCTTCAGGCCGAGGCGGGCTCGCCCGTGCCCAACTGGGCCAATACTTGAAGCACGCCGTTTAGATGTGCCAGTCTGGGACCAAATCGATCGACGAATTCGTTCATCATGAATTCGCCTTCGACCAGGTTTTCTTCGTTAAAGGCAATCTCTTCGGTCAAGTTGTCCAAGAACTGCGTTTGCACTCGGCTTAACGTCTCCGCAGCCTGGCGGCAGGCCTGCGCCAGTTGAGGATTAGCATTTTTCCACTGCTGCAACTCATTGGCACGCTGCTGTTGCACGGCAGCGTTCTGCTGTACCAATTGCTCCAGCAATTTATTTTGCTGCTGTTGGGCGACAACAAGCTGACGAAGCAATTCCTGAGTTGCGCGTTCGGGGGGCAGTGATTGCTGCGATTCCGCCTCCGCCGAAACATCGATTCGGAAGACAGGTGAGATCGGTTGTTCCTGTTCGTATGAAGACATGCGCGTGATCCTGCAGCAATGAGATTATTTTCATCAAACCAGATCCCCCGAGTATAACCACGAGATTTTTGCCTTGTCGAGCAATCGGCCCCGGATCGGCATTTTTCAACTCGGACGTTAATAATGTTTGGGATTTTCCACCTCTTTTCCCAAGCTTTCCCACCCGGCAAAGGTGACCGCGCGACCGTTACAGACCTCACGACCAGAGAGCCGAATTCATTCCCAGTCGGTTCTTGCCGATGACTTATTGAGCGGCGGGGCATTCATCGGCAGTCTTTCGAGACAACCGACCAGCGGCCCGGCGGCTGAATTCAGCAACGTGATCTACCTAACTGACAACGGCCAATGGCAGAATCCAAAAAGTCGAAAACCATTGGTTACTACACGGTTTGTGAAGACGAACGAACCGGGTGGACAGGCGGGTTATTGATCCTCAATGGCGCCGGTCGGCCGCTGGAGTTCCAGTGCACCTTGCCCGTCCGGCCCTCACGAGCTCATGAGATCCTGTACGGTCCAACCTTGCGGTCACATTTGATTGGCGAAGTGATGGGGCCGCTGTTGGTTAGACACTGCCGCACACCGATTTCGCTCTTGTGCTGCGACCAGCCCGAGTCGCTTTCGCTGGAGACCGTTGTCGATGCACCAATCGCTTTGGTCAGCGAAGCGGCCGAGCCCGATGAAGGCCCGGTGTCCAGTGATATGCTCGGCGGGTTTTCTGCCGTCACTGTTGCCCAGGCAACTTTCTTTGTGGCCATGGAAAACGTGGCCAAGGTGAACGAGTTAGCCGCCAGCTTTGCCGACTTGCCGGACGCCGTTGAACCGTTTGACAGAATCCGCGAAGCAATCAAGGAAGCGCAATCTCAGATCGCCCGCCAAAAGCCGTCGCAAGC
>JBFJVZ010000188.1:0-13841 GCA_041623895.1 Pirellulaceae bacterium
AGTTCTGGCACATTTACTTTGAAATGGATCGTCTGGAACTTGCCGCTTCGATGTGTCAACGTCTGCAGCGGGAGTTCCCCAACAGCGGATTCGTTGACGACGCGCTTTTGCAGCTGGGCGAGGTGGCGAGGAAACAAGAAGACTTTCGCCGCGCCATCGGAATCTACACGCGGCTGGTCAACATGGAAGACAGCTTGTTGCGCGGAGAAGCCCAGTACGGAATCGCGGAGGCTTATGAAACGATGGCGGATAAAGCAGGCGAAAGCGGAGGCACGGAATTGGCTGACCGTGCCTTTCAGGAATACAAGAAAGTCTTTGACCATTTCCCTGACAGTGGACGCGTTGGCGAGGCCGTCGCCAAGATGGCCGAATACTATTACGAGCGCGAAGATTTCGATCGGGCGATCGATACCTTTGACAACGTCCTGGACAACCATCCGGATGCAAAATTCCTGGACGTCATTCTGTTCAACTATGGCCGTTGCCTGTATCGGATGGAGCGAAAACAAGAAGCTCGTCGACGGTTTGACCAGTTGATCGGCGATTTTCCGGAAAGCCCGCTGGCTCCGGACGCCAAACAAATCTCCGACACCCTCAGACAATCTGGATTTTAGGATCGAATGATGGAAAGTCAGAATCGTTTCATGCAGGCAGGGGTGGCAACAACAGGTCCACTTTGGCCGCTGCCGATCGCAATGATGTTGTTGCTGAACTGCTGCTCAATCAACCTCCCGGCCCAAGACGCGCTCGACGCAATTTCGCGTCAAGCAACCCAGTTGGAAGCCGAACTCGGCAAATACAACGACAACACGCCGGACGCGGCCGACGTGATGGTCAAACTTGTTGACCTTTATCACGGTGATGGGCGAGTCTTTGGGTTGGTTCGCATCGGCAATCGATTCGTGTCCACGCATCCCACCGACCGGCGTCACCAAGACGTGATGCTGAAGATGATCGACGGCCTGCAGGCGATGAGCCGCAACAAGGACATGATTGTTGCCTGCCGACAATTCTTGACGCGGTACCCTAAGTCGCCGCAATGCAGCGATGTCGAGATCCGTTTGGCTGACACGCTGGCGATGGAGGCCGACAAGGAAGCTGCCGCCGAAGCCTTTCACGCGATCTGGAACCGTCACAAGAACTCGCCCACCGGTCGCAGAGCGGCCGTCCGCGCTATCGAGCGCTACACATCGTCTGGCAATGATCAGATCGCAATCGGAGCCGAGTTGGCCGAACAAGTTCTGAACGCCACCGCCGGCAGCTTTGCCAGGAACATCGGCATTCGCAGCATGGATTCCTGGTCACGGATCAATAAATGGGCTGAATCGAATCGTGTTGCCGCGACGCTGTTGCAGAAAAAGCTGATCAAGGACCCCGAACGGGTCCGCGCGATCCACATGCAGATGGGCGATAACTACAGCCGGCTGGCACAGCACACCAACAGTGCGCGCAGTTACAACGAGGCCCGCAAGATTCGTGATGATCAAGCCGCTCATTTAAAACTTATTGAGCAATTAGATTACAGCAAAGCAAAATCGCGCGACATCGCCACCATCGCCAAATCGTATGCACAGAACCACCCCGATCGTGACGATCGTTTCCGCGGCCTCAGTGCACTGGCTCAAGCGTATCTGCGTGAAGACAATCCCGGTGCCGCCACGTCCCTGCTGGGCAAGGTGCTTGCCTTTGATGCTCGGGGCGGGGACGCCGCTCGCGTTTTCGTCGAACAGAACGCAAAAGACGAATCCGGATATTCCGAAACCGAGAAAGTGCTGTTGGATGCCATCAAGGCGAACGAAAAACACGCCGCCTATCTCAGATACACGTTGGCCTTCAATCTTTACCGTGACCGCATCAAGGACGAAGAAAAAACGCGAAGCACGCTGCGGAAATTGATTGAGCAATCGCCCACGGACGACGGCTACAGCCGCGGTGCCATCGATTGGCTGCTCAATACAGCCGCAGACGAGAACGCATTCAAAGCAGAATTAAAACGGATCGTCGACGCGCGTAGCAAACATCCCGAGTTGACTCAGTTTGCCCGTTTCTTGTCTGACTGGCGGCAATCAGCCAGACGCAACCCCAAGCTGAAGACAAACGTCAAGCTGGTTGACGCGGAACTGACCCGCGCGGGAAACGATCCAGTGATGTCGCTCGCGGCCAAGCAATCTTTCGGGTACTCCAAACAAGAAGCTCAAATACGCGACAAGCTGCTGTCTGACAACATTGTCGGCAAGCTGAGTAATCAATACGTCGATCGCTTGCTGGAAGCGCAGGGCTATTACTATCGTCACTACGTTAGCGGTAATCAGCGGCACCAGTCCGCGACTTTTTACGGAAAACTCGCCAAACGCAAGGCCGACGATTACGCGGCGGCTCAGCGCTGGCTGGAAGCCGCCACCGACTACGCCAGCCCGGAAATCGCCAAAGAAGCGGCCGAACATTTGCTACGGCTCAAGCCCACGGATTCGCACCCCGACATCTGGCGACGCCTGATGGTCGCAGCCGACAAGAACAAAGATGCCGGATTCGCAAAGAAAGCTCATGCTTGGATTCAAGCTGCCGAAAAGCAGTTCGGTGCCAAAGCCGATCATGCGTCTTTCCGAGGCGACGTGCTTCATAAGCTGGAATTAGTCCAGGACGCAAATTCTCTCTGGCAGCAGTACTTGACCACCGACCCGAATCATTACGAGTCGCGTGAATGCGCCAGCCGCCTGATCCGCGACATGCCGGAAGCCGAACAGCTTCGCTTCCTGGGCCAGCTTTTCAAGAACGACACTCCTTATCAGGGCCGCTACGCAACCTGGCTTGCCGATGTTCACTTGAAGGCAAATCAATCGGATGAATTTGCCAAAGTCATCGCCGAAAGTCATCGCCGGTACCTGGAACGTCCGCTGGAAAGCTGGGACTTGGATATCTATCGCGTTTGGAATTGGGTCAATGAGTATCGGCGTAATACGGAGGCCAGCGAAGAACAGAAACGCAAGGTCTTTGCCGCCATCAAATCGATGGATTACGGCGCGCCGTCGGCCGCGGCCAGCCTCGCACTGATGGAACTCGGCGGCGACGAAGCATCATCAAAGATCGAGCGGATCCTGACTCATCAGCGAGCTACCGTGATGGTCGACACCAATTGGAACAGCTGGGACGGGATTTTTCCCTTCGCCCAAGCTGCGATCACGCGGCGCGAATACATCGAAGCAGCCACGATCGCCGCGGGCTTGCTGGCCAACAATCGTAATATCGACGATCGACGGCAAAAATCTGCCCGTGATATTGTCACCCAATGCTACGCTCGATTGGGCAGCGTGGGTTTGACGATCGATGAAGACAGCCCGATCGCGCCGCTTTTGCAAGCCGCTCTGTATCTGAGACTTGGCGACGAGAAACTCGCTCTCGCCAGTTACGACGAGAACCGGGCGCTGTTTGATCAGCATCGCAACTCGCTGCCGGTCGATTTGATTAGCTTCGTTTGCCGCCAACGAATCGCCGCCGGCGGTGACAGCAACCACGATTATGTCGAAGACGTCTTGCGCAGTTGGATGGTTGCCAACAGCGAATCCGCACAGATCGACGAAGAATCGAAGGCGGAGATTCAACTGCTGATTGCCAAGAATTACTTCAAAGCACGCCGATTTGACGTCGCGCGGGGCGAATTCACGACAACGATCAACCGCTACCCTGAATCGAAGCAGGCCATCGAAGCCCGCTTTGGCATCGGTGAATCGTTTATGTCCCAAAAGGTTTTCGATCAGGCCGAACTGGTCTTTGAGGAACTCGCGCGGAGCACCGAAATGGACATCGTTGTTCGCGCCGAATTCTTGCGCGGTGTGCTGGCCTTTCGTCGTGGTGACCGCGATGACGCCCGAGAAATTTTTCGCAGCGTGCTGGAACGTGTGCCCGATGTCTCGCTGGCCAATCAAGCGCTGTTTAATCTTTCCGAAGTCTACGGCAGCGAAGAACGTTATATCGACCAATTGAATCTGCTCCGAACCGTTGGCCGGCTCGGACGCCGCAGCAAGCGGTTGCACGCGCCCGGTACGCCGCTTTCCATCGTCGTCCACGACAGCGACCTGGGCATCAGTCGCGGCCACAACAAGATCCCCGTGATCGTTACCACCAAACCCGGCGGCGACAGCGAGAAAATCATGCTCACCAGCACGGGCGCGGGACGGGGCCTGTTTCGTTTCGACCTGAATACAAAACTTGGTGATCCGCAGCCAAACGATAACGTCTTGCAGTTACTTGGCGGGGATACGATCCAGTGTGATTATCCCGATCAGTTCAAAACAGAATTCAAAAAGGTTCCACTCTCGGATGTCGAAATCACGATCGCCGCCAGTGCTGATTTTCAAGCCGCCAGCAGCAAGATCGAGGACAAGGAAGAAGAAACCTTTAGCGAGCGAATGGCCCGCGAAGCACGCGAGGAACAAGCAGGCGCAGATCTGCGAGTCTCGCAGCAGCGTCCCGAAAATCAAATCAAACCGGGCAACGACGTTTACATGCGCGTGGTCGATCCCGATCGCGATCTGTCAAGCGAGCGCGACACGGTGCCGATCAAGTTGGTCGCCGACAGCGGTGACACGGTGCAAATCATGTTGCAGGAATCGGGGCCGCATACAGGAATCTTTGAAGGCAGCACTCAGACGGCCGAACTGCCCGCCGGCGCGCTGGCCAGTGATACGGCCATCGATCACAACCCGTTGATGGCGATTGACTTGGATCAAAAGACCTATTGGCTGGCCGAACCCGATGGTGCGACCCCCAAGACGCTGACCATCGACATGAAGGACTTGCGCGAAGCTTCCCGTGTGCGGCTGACCACGCCTGACCCGGCGGTCAATACTCCGCTTCGTGTTGATTTGTTGGGCAGTAATGACGGCGAGTTCTGGTTCCGCCTGGCTGGTTCCCCCGAACGTGAAAAGGCGCCGCCAGCCGCGAAAGAATTTGCCCGCATGACGCAGCGCATCTACAACGGCAGGTATGACACGTTCACGAAGTGGTATCAAGTCGCCGACCTTGGCACCAATCGCAATCCCGACCTGACTTCGGAACCAAACGAACTTTCGTACGTCGTCGAGGATGACGAATCGGATAACGCGAAACGTCCTTGCGCAGTGATCTGGTCGGGAAAACTGGTCCAGCCGCGTGCCGGGGCTGCCAGAATTACTGTCAACGGAATCGTTACCGCGCTGGCGTTGGACGGCCTGCTCGAATTGCCCGTTAAACGTGGCTCGCAATCGGTCGATCTTTGGCTCTCACAGGGCACGCATGATCTGACCATGTTTGCCGCTACAGATCGTGCGACGCGAGGAATGGAAGCGACAATCGCTCGCGCTGATTTGGAATCGGATCGTGTTGCCTTGGTTCCGTTCACGGCAAATGACTTTGATCTGAGCAGTCCGCTCGCCAAAGACCCAGTTGTCCCGCAGAGCGATGAAGCCGGAGTCGAGTTGAAAGTTGGTGACGCCCAGCTGAATAAAAAGTCCGAACAATTTGGTGCACAACAAAACGCCGAAACTCCGCTGCTGAACCATTGGGCTACTGTCGAAGATTCGGCTCAATGGAAGATCAACGTTGATAAGCCTGGTGCTTACGAAGTCTGGATGAATTGTTCGCATCCGGGCGATGGCAGCCGCTTTGTCATCGAGGTGGACGACAGTAAGGTCGCTGCGGAAGTACCGGATACGCGTGACTGGAACCGATTCCAGGAGTCTCGCGTGGCGACGTTGCTGTTTCAGCAGCCGGGCGAGCGTACGCTCAAGATCGTTCCCACGGAGATCTCCGCCGGCGGGTTGATGGATTTGAAGGGCATCACTTTGCGGCCTGCGACAGGTGCCGCAGTGATTGTCAGCCAACAGAACTGGGATTTTCGCTTCCCGCCACAGGAGCTTCGTTACGTCCGGATTGTCGTCAACGAATACCTGGGCGAGAGCGTGGCGATCAGCAACGTTGAAATCGGCGGCAAAACTGCCGAACAAACTTACATTCCCACCGAGAAAGATGTGCTGTCTTTGTCCAACAATGACGTGTTGGAAATCGCCGCCGGCGACACGGTAACGGCGACCTATACCGACGAGTTCACTCAGAACGAGACGGGCAGCAGCCAATTGCTGACCGCCAGGCTGACGGCGACCTACAACAATGCCGAAGTGATGCCGATTGTCTATGAATTCACGAGATCCGGGAACGGCCAGGTCGCGGAGCGGCGGTTGGACCTCAAACGGATCGACGCCGGCGAACGCTTGATCGTGGAAATACGGGACTACGACGAAGACCGCAGCAAAGACCGCGACACCATCGACTTTGAAGTTTTCGTCAACGATGGTGATCCGATGAAATTGACCGCGACCGAAACGGAAGAATACTCCGGCATCTTTACCAAGGAAGTTGACACGACCAATAAGACCGAATCAGGCAAACTGACGATTCGGCCAGGTGACCGTGTCTACATTCGATACCTGGACACCCAAAATACTTTCCCAGGTCATTCGGTGCCCCGCGAGTCGGTGGTCTATGTCAACGAACCTAGCAATGGCGAAATGCGAATCCTGCAGAGTCGTGCCCGTCCACGCGATGGCGACGTCATTCGTGCACCCATCATCGATGTGACGCGAGCACCGGAGGAGCAAACGGAGAGTTTGGTCGCCTTGAATGCTCCCCTGACCATCGAAGTCATCGACCCGGACCGGGCCAAGAACAGCGGCAGCACAGTCAAAGTCGCCGTGATCGCCAGCAATGGTTCAGCCCTGATCGTTGAATGCGAGATTTCCGGCGCTTTCGCGGACCGGCGAGGCAACAACGACCCCAACTGGGCGCTCGAGCAAGGTCGCTTCATCGGGCAAGTCATTTTGCAACTGGGCGGCAAGAATAGTCCTGAATTGGTTCCCAAGTCGCCATCGATGCCTACCGGACTGATCGGCCGCGTCCTCTCCGCTGAAAAGGGTGCCGACGAAGAAATCCAGTCGAACCTGGTCGCTCGCGTTCTGAATCTAACCGGCAAGGACGTTTTGACGGCGGCCTACAACGATGCGGCGCGGCCGACTGGCAAAGCGGAAAAGCTGAAAGCCAACGGCCGCTTGGTTGCTGACGGTGCATTGATGATCAGCGACCGTGAATATAAAGAGCCGGTCGAGTCGTTGCACGTGGGTGAAAAGATCTATTTCTCACTGAGCGATCCGGATCAAGACACCACGGACGAACGTGATCTTGTCAGCATCCAAGTCACCACTGAATTTGGCGAACGCGAAACGCTTACGCTGGGCGAAACGATGGCGCACAGCGGCGTCTTCACCGGATCGTTTTTGCTCGCTGCCAGCGAAGCCCCGACTCCCGATAACGTCGACGAAGCCCGTCCGCAGATCGAATGTTACTTTGGGGATAAGATTACCGCAAAATACATCGACCCGGCATCGGAAAGCCAACTCGAAACTTTGCAGGTGATTGCGGAGGTGCCCGTCGTGATTGGTACCGACGGCTTGGTATCGGCGTTCACCAAAACGTTCAACGATGAAACGCTCGCGGTTGAAACCAAATTCAGAATCGCTGAAAGCTACTTCGAGCTTTTCAAGAGCCACAAGGAATTGGAACGCGACGACGAAAAGAATCTGGACTTGGAGTCCGGCCGCCGCGTCCTGCGTGAAGTGATGGAGGATTATCCTGATCCGAAATACGCTCCACGAGTTGCTTATTTGCTTGGCCAGTTCGCGCAAGAATTGGAGCAATGGGATGAAGCGATCCGATCCTATGAGTTGATTATCCAACGATATCCCGATCACACGTTGGCTGCTGACGCAAGGTATAAGCTGGCACAATCTTACGAAGAAGCCGGTGATTTCGATGAGGCATTGGAAGCCTATGTGACGCTCGCGGCCACGCATCCGAAAAGCCCGCTGATTGCCAGCGTCATGATTCGCATTTCCGACTATTTTTATAAACGCGAAGAATTTGAAGTCGCATCGCAAGTCGGTGAAAAATTCGGCGAGCGATTCGAAGGGCATGAACACGCCGCAGAGATGGCGTTTCGCGTTGGGCAATGTTTTTACAAAATGGAAGACTACCGCAAGGCCGGACTGTCGTTCGATGATTTCGCCAAAGTCTTTCCGGATGATGAACTCGCCTCCGATTCCTTATTCTGGTCTGGCGAGGCTTATCGGCTGGCAAACAATAATCGCGAAGCCTTCCGCAGGTACAATCGCTGTCGCTGGGATTATCCTGAAAGCGAAGCGGCGAAGTACGCGCGCGGCCGCCTGGCATTGCCGGAGATGTTGCAGCAATTCGAGGCGGAAGCAAACAGTGTGGATAATGAATAACGGTTACTTGACATCTGTCGGCTCTCACGGGCAGCTGCTGAAAATCATTTGTCTTGTTGTTTGCGTGTTTGCCTTGACCGCGACGGCCGCCGCTCAAGACGACACCGCGACTCCGCCTGCGGCCCAGCCCGGCGATGCTGCCGCCGAAGGTGCTGCCGCTGAACAAGGAACTGCCGAAGAAGGCGATGCAGACTCTTCGCCGCAACCAGATTCGGCGGAATCTGATGGCCAGTCTGCCACCGCCGACCAACCGTCATTTGGCCTGATCGGCGACTTTCTGGGCACGCCGCCGCTTGGTTACATGTTCACCGGCGGGCTATTCATGTGGCCGATTCTGCTGATGGGCGTGATTGCCGCCGGCGTGATCATCGAACGCTACCGCAGCCTGAAGATGCTGGAAACTGATTCCAGCGAAGTTCGGACGACAGTGCAAACGATGTTGAACGAGCGCCGCCTGCGGGAGGCCTTTGATTATTGCAACGGCCAACAGGGACCTGTCCCTGCGATTCTGGCAACCGGATTGCGGAAGTACATCATGCTTCAGGCTCTTGACTACGATGCCGCCAAAACGGAAGAGCAGGTGGTCAAGTCGATGGATGACTATAGCGTGCACATCGTCGCCGCCCTGGAGCGTCATTTGCCGATTCTGGCCACGATTTCCAGCGCCGCTCCCATGCTCGGTTTCTTGGGCACCGTCCAAGGGATGATCGTCGCCTTCGATGACATCGTTCGAAAGATGGGTGAAGTGAATATTATCGAGGCCGCCGCATCTGGGATCAAAGTTTCACTGATGACAACCTGCTTCGGATTGATCATTGGGATCCCGGCCTTTGTCGCCTTCAATTACTTTACCAGCGTGATCAATCGCTTTGTTCTGGATGTTGAAGAGTCGGCAACGGAGTTGATCGAATCGGTGACGCTGCAGACCGCCGTTGACCGAGCGGAGGGAGAATCGTGAGCATTCGACCTCGCAGAACAACCAAATTGCTCGTCGAACCTCCCGCAAGTGCCACGGGTGACATCGCCTTCAACTTGATTGTGTTTTTTCTGGTTTGCGCGTCGATACAGCCCGATAGCGGTCGAACCCAAGAAATCCCCCGCAGCGAAGAGAAGCAGGAACAAAAGGAAGAACAACAAAATATCGAAGTTGCGATCACCGGAAATCTTGCCGCCATATCAATCAATGGTGATACGATGCGAACGCCAGAGTTACTGCCTCGACTTACCGGATTGTTAAAAGGCAAATCGAAACCGCAAGACAAAATCGTGATTTTGAAAAGTAAGCTGGACACTCCGTATCATCATTGGATTCTCGTTACCGCCGAGATCGAAAAAGCCGGAGGTATCGTCACGATTCAACGCGAAGAAGAACAAACGGTGACCGTACAGTGAAAGCGTTGCTGTAACCAATGAAGATCAAACGCAAAACGCTGCGAGCCAATGTGCCGAGCATGGCGATGGGGGACATTGCCTTTAATTTGCTGATTTTCTTTGTGATTTTGGCTCGCGCCACCGACGATAGCCACCTGCAATGGGATCCTGCCGAAGCGGTTGATGTGACTCAGGCGGGCGCCTCCAAAGTCAGCATCGTGATCGATGCGGAAAACAAGTATTACATTAACGGTCAACAAGTTGGGATTGCGGAAATTGCACCCAGAATCGACGACATCCTGGGTGACGCCGCGGTAGACGACCGCACCGTGCTCTTGAAGGTACATCGCAATGCAAGTGCGAATCATTTCGAACCGGTAATCGAAGCGATCAGCGAAGCCGGCGGAACGATACTGCATGTTTTGGAAGAACAGCGAGAATGAAAAGATGAAATCAGGGCAAGAACTTCGCGATATGGTTGACAATTTGCATCTTCGCAGCCCCAAGGATGTGATGGGCGAAGCAGCCAGCAGCAGTCTGCTGGGCAGCACCATGACCGCTGCCCTATCAACGGTTGTGCTGTTGCTTGCTTTCACCGTCATCGTCTTTGTCATTGGCGGCGGCCCCGAAAAGAAAACGGAGGCGGCGGCAACACAAGCACCATCATCGCCGGAACCGAAGGCTCTACAAACGCCGGCGGCAGCGATCACACAGCAAGATTCCGCTGACCAGCCCGCCAAAACCGATACGGATGCGGCGATCGAAGCAATGGGCATCGGCGATGCGAAAGATGCCGAATCCAAACCGGAAACGCTGGAAAACCGACTTGACCAATTGTTGGATGGCCTAGAGTGAGTTTCGTCGATCGATTTCGCCAACTCGATCGCCCGCTGCAAATCACCGCAGGCTATCTGGGCTTGTGGCTGGTTTGCCTGTTGGATCTGCGCACATCACAGTTGCTGCCTCCGCCCTTGCAGCTGCTGATTTTTGCGGCAGCAATTCCCCTGGTGATCTACTGGTGGCGTCACTCCGGCGTAGGCACCGATCGGATCGAGAAACAAACTTGGATCGTTGGCACGATCGGCTATGTACTGCTTTGGCAATTCACGATATTCGCACTCGATTGGCTGCTCCTGGATGCGATTCGTGCCTCCGTCGCACGTTGGGGAACCGTCTTCCTGTTCACAATTGGCCTGTTGTGGGTGGTGTGGTACATCGAACGCGAATCCAAACGACGTGCCTATCTGGCGATTAAAGATCCGCACAACCGCGAAGTTTGGGATCCGTTTGACTTGCGCGCCTGGTACTACGGCGTTGACTGGTGGCGAACGGAATGGCATCGCCTGGTTCGATTTTTACGCAGACCCCGTGATGTTGGCGATTGGCCTCACGGCACCCGCAGCCACAAACTTGACCAAAGTTTTCTGGCGTTGTTGTCGTACAGTTTTTCATTCCTGATCCTGGCTCTGCTGTTTTCGCAGCTGAATGGTTGCCGCGAGATTTACGAATTGCCGGCCGGCGGCGGCGAGCCGAAACCGCTTGCCCAGGTCGTCAAGATCAAGAAGGTGATTCGCAAAAAGTATGTGATCAATCCACTCAGCGCGATCAGCTTTCAAGTCCCGCCGATTGACGAAGTGCAACTCAAATTGCTGGAAAAAACCGAGCACGCTTACACGGTCGGCTATGGGGAAGGCAAGGGAGCCGGATTCAGCGCGGGAACCTCCCGCGGAAAAGTACGCTTCATTCGTCTCGAGTATTCCGGTGGCGATTGGGATCAGGATTATGGGATCGGTGGCGACCTGAACATGCTGCTGGAATACGGCATTCGCACCCAGCATCAAGTCGCCGAGAGAACTGAGTCTCGGACGATTGCCCAACTACGTAACTTTCCCGTTGGCAAGAGTCCGCCGGTGGTTTACATGACCGGCCAGCAGAATATTTCTTTGTCGAATTCGGAGATCAAAACGCTGCAGGAATACTTGATCGACAAACACGGAATGCTGTTTGGCGACAACGGGGGAAGCAGGCATTTTCATAATCAGTTCATTGCAATGATGAATCGATTGTTGCCCGACGTACGTCCAGTCCCAATTCCGCTGGACGATGTCATTCACCGCATCCCCTATCAGATTCCATTCTTGCCTTATGTCGCCCCGCATGGCGGCAAAGAAGCATTGGGCTGGTATCAAGACGGCCGCTGGGTAGTCTATTATCATCCCGGAGACATTGGTGATGCTTGGGCCGATGGCCACGCCGGTGTCAAAGCAGACATTTGGGAATCGTGTTATCAACTCGGAACTAACGTATTGTTCTACGGTCACGCGGAGTATGCAAAATGGCTGGACGCCCGCAACAGAGAATGAGTTTTGTGGATCACCTGTTCATTCGGAGCGGAAGTCAGGAGACTTCCGGATATGCTAACGATTTCAGGTGCAATTGTTCTGGTAACGGAATTAGATTTTTGTGGGGAAGTATCTTTAGTACCGCAAAGCTAGTTGCATCGCTGCTGGTGCTGCTTGTCGTCCTTTTCACATCGCCGGCACACGCCCAAAATCAAAACCTCGACGAGATGTCGCTGGATCGTTGGGCCAAACTTCGCGAAGTCGAGCGGCATCAGATGCAGATCGCGGAAAAATATTACCGCGAAAAGAACTGGAAGGTTGCTGCTGCGGAATACGACAAGTATCTGAATCTGTATGAGGTCAGTGATGCCGCCTCGTACGCACTTCTAAAGTGGAGTCTGTGCCACGTTAATCTGCGCAAGCAGAACACCGCAATCGACGATGGGTTTCGATCGGTCATCGATTATTGGCCTGACTCCGATGAAGCAATTGCATCGGCGTATTACATCGGCCAAACGCTGAAAAATATTGGCCAGATCAAAAAGGCCAAGCCGGCACTTAGTGAATTGGTCCAGCGGCATCCAAAGCATTTGGCCGGCGTGTACGCCATGGTTGCTCTGGCCGACATCGCGGGAATCGAGAAAGACCAAGATGCCCAGGTCAAAGCCTGGACGAAACTGACCTTTGACGCACCGCGAAACAGGCGGACACAGAATTCCTGCATTGATGCTTCGGTCCGCCTGGCGTCGCACTTGTTTTCCGAGGCCAATTTAAGCGATGCTGTCAAAGCCCTGGAAACCACCTACGACGAAAAACAACTCGCTAGCCAGGTTGTCTCTCGCGCCAGTGGTCCCCTGCGGACGCTCGTTTCCAGCCAGGAAACGGAGTCAAAAGGAAAACGGTTGGCCGATCAATTGATTTCCTATCTGCGCAGTCAAGAACCCGAGGATCTTTCCTCCGCACAAGCCAAGGCGGATGCTAGGGCGCTTTCGTATTTGATTGCCGACGTGAACCGATACGCTAACCGCAACGATCAGGTGCTGGCAGTCTACAGCGACATGGCAAAGCGATTTGGAGCTGACGATATTTTGCTGGCCAAGACAGCCGATTGGTACAAATCTCAAAAAGACTACGACCAGGCGCGAGCGGCATACGAGAAATTCGAGAACAAAATCGAAGGCTTGTCACGAATCGCACAGAGTTATCGCGAGGAAAAGAATCTGGCGTCTGCCATCTCTACGTACGCCAAACTCGCCTCGCTTGACAGCGAGGACCCGGTGCGTTGGAAGGCGGAAACTGCGATGACGTATCGACAGTTCAGCAAGTACCCCGAAGCAATCGCCGTCTACCAGCAACTATTGAAAGAAGACGCAGCAAACAGCAGTCGCTGGTTGTGGGAAACAGCGACAACCTATCGGGATGCCGGCAAGTGGAAAGAAGCAATCGGATTCTATCGGCAAACGGATCGCTTTCCAGATAACTATCGCGAAATGGCAGCCTGCCACAGGCGACTAAAGCAACAAAACGAAGCTGTGATCCTGTACAACCAAATCGCCGGCGGCCACAAAGCGTCGGCGCCGTGGGCGCTGCTGCAGGTCGGCTACACACATGAAGAAGCGGGCAGTAAAGACAAGGCGATCGCGGCCTTCAAACAAGTTTGTAAATTGTTTCCAAAAGACAGTCAGGCCAGCCAGGCGCATGCGCATCTTCAGAACAAGTACAAATTGTCGGTAACGCTGGGCGGAGCCAAGGACGAATAGGCGGTTGCCGATAGTAGTGCTTCCACGTTGAACTTCTGGGTAACGAGCGAAAAGGG
>JBFJVZ010000189.1:0-13789 GCA_041623895.1 Pirellulaceae bacterium
ACCGGCGTCGCTTTGGCGACCGGCGTCGCTTTGGCGACCGGTTTTGCTGTGGCGATCGGCTTGGCTTTGGCAACCGGTTTCGCTTTCACGATCGGCTTGGCCTCGGGCACTGTTTTCGCAACCGGAATTGGCTTCGTTGTTGGTCCAGCCGGTGGCTGTCCAGCGGCCTGGATCTTGGCGGGCGGATCAGCTGGCTTGGCGACAGGTTTGACAACCGCTTTTGGCTTCGCCGTGGGCGCATCACCGGTCACAATGATCGGTGCGACGGGGACCCCGGAATCCGCGTCTTTCTTGGCCGCTGGTTTCGGTTTTCCGACGTCGATGGCAGCCGCCAGTCCGGCAAAGGAATCCTGTTTTGGTTTCTCAGCCGCAGCTGCGAACTCCAAGCCCGCGACCGGGCTCGCTTTTGATTTCGTTTTCGCCTTTACCGGCTTAAGTTTGGGTTTGGGCTTCGCGTCGCCTTTCTTTCCCACGGCCATGAAGTCAATCGCCGACGAATCGCTGGCTTTCGCCGGTGCTGGAGCAACCGGAGCGGTGGGCGGGTCGACTTGCGGCACGTCCGAGACCATGGCCATTGGTGAAACATCCGTATCGGGCAGCAAGGGAGCCATGCCCGGCAGCGATGTGGGCGGCGATGTAGGCGGCGGCTGAGTCTCGGCAATCGTCGTATCATCGCTCAAGCCCTGTTCCATTAGCTGACGCCACTTCTCGATTTCTTCTTCCGACAGGCCGGCGGCGCGATCGAGTGTCATTTTCATCTTTAGATCCACCGAGGGCATCTTGGCACTGACGGTCAGTCGTCCATCTTGTGCATAGTCAAACTGCACTTGAACTTCGGTGCCTTTGGGCGTCCCGGGGGGCAGATTTTGGACATAACATTTGCCGATATGAGTGGCGCCGACGCCGCGGTCGTCTCCGCCTTCGACGACTTCGATCTTGACGTTGCCCTGGTTGTCTTTGTGAGTGCGAAAGCGAATCAGCTTGCGTGCAGGTAACGGCGAGTTCCGGGGAATCATGATCTGTCGCGCCGGTTCTCCCGTCTCGGGCTGCACTGCCAACACGCCCAAATCGTGCGAGTTAACGTTTCGGACGGAGACGTTCGCGCAGGCACCTTCCCGGTTGCCCAGCAACATGCCGGCGTACAGCGCGGCCCCGTGTGATATGGCCTCGTCCGGCGACAAACTGCGATCGAGGCCCAAACCAGAATGTTTTTCCAGTTCATCGCGAATCATCGGCATTCGCGTCGATCCGCCGACCAGAATCAAACGCGTCAGATCCGACCAATTCATTCTGGCGTCATCCATCACCATGCCCACGGTCATCAACGTCCGTTCGACCAGATCCTCGCACAGCTCGTTAAACGTTGACTGACTGAGTTCGGTGCGGAGGCGATTGCCTTCGTGCGCAAAGGCAACCGAAAAGGACTCCCGTTGTGTCAAAGCATGTTTGGCCGAGTTTGCCTTGCGCATTAACTCCTGCTCGGCACACGGGTCTTCGCGCGGATCGTATCCGTGTTCGGCGATGAAAGCTTCAGCGATGAAGTCAACGATCCGCCGGTCCCAATCGACGCCACCCAAATAGACATCACCGGCCGTCGCAATGGTCCGATACTTGCCCTCGTAGATTTCCATCAAGGTGACGTCAAAGGTTCCCCCGCCAAGGTCATAGACCAAAACCCGTTCCAACTTCTCGCTCTTGCCATCGAGAGACAAGAATCCTCGCTGGACTCCGTAAGTGATTGCTGCCGCAGTCGGCTCGTTGATGATGTCCATCACCTCCAAACCGGCGAGTCGTCCTGCGTCCTGAGTCGCCTTGCGGCACGGCTCGTTAAAAAAGGCTGGCACCGTGATGACTGCTTTCTCGATCGGACCGAGCACGAGTTCAGCATCGTCTTTCAGCTTCTTCAGAACCAGCGCTTCCAAAACTTCCGGCGGCATTTGCTGACCACGAATTAGTTTTCCATAACGGTCCTCGCCAACGTCACGTTTGGCATACTGGGCAAGTCGTTCCGGCTCCAGCAGACCTGCCTCGACCGCCTCGATTCCCACGATCGGCTGTTTGCGATCAAAAAAAACAACGCTCGGCGTCGTCAGGTCTCCCTCCGCATTTCGAATCGTTTCCGGACGTCCGCTGCTGTCCAGATACGCAAGCGTCGAAAAAGTTGTCCCAAGATCGATCCCGATAGCAGGGTGCTGTTTAGAATTTGTCATGAACAGGCGGCGAGCACAGAAAGAAGAAGACGACTTGACTAGATTAGCGGTAAGATATGTTACCAGATTTATCCCTAGATTAACGGCAAAAACGCGTCTTGGGTACTCAATGATCACCCGAGATTCATGATCACCCAAGATTACTGCCGTCGGCTCACGACGCAACCAACGCAGCCGTTGTTATCCCTTTCCCCGCGGGCCAATCGCGGGTCTACACAGGATCCACACGTGTACTGCAAGATTCCCGCCCCCTCAGGCAATGACGTGAAGCATTCCCCCAAGACCGAGATCGAGCCTTTCTACGTCTTTTCGCCCCGCTCCCGAATTCTTCGAAACGTGATCGGCGGCCGGGCGGCGGATCGAGGACGGGGACTTTCCAGGCACTGCCGGTCAGTTCTCGTCATTGTTGCCTTTGCAATGCTTACGGCGGCGATGGCGGACGCGGAGTCGCTGCCGAATATCATCTTGGTGATGGCTGACGATCAGGGCTGGGGACAAACGAGCTATTACAACCATCCCATTTTGAAGACCCCGAACCTAGATGCGATGGCGTCAGCGGGTCTCAGATTTGATCGCTTCTATGCGGGGGCCCCGGTCTGCTCGCCGACGCGCGGATCAGTGCTGACAGGTCGATCCAATGACCGGATCGGGGTTGAGAGCCACGGTTATGCGCTGCGACGTCAGGAAATTACGATTGCATCCATCTTGAAGGATGCCGGTTACGTGACCGGCCATTTCGGCAAGTGGCACTTGAACGCGATGCGCGGACCGGGCGTTCCGATTCTGAATACTGACACGCATCACCCCGGTCATTTCGGTTTCGATGATTGGCTTTCGGTGACGAATTTTTTTGATCGCGATCCGGTCCTTAGCCGCCGAGGCAAGTTTGAAGAATTCCAGGGTGACTCTTCCGAAATCGTGGTTGCTGAGGCGCTTGATTTCATGACTCGCCAAGTCCGCGCAGAGGAACGTTTCTTTGCCGTGATCTGGTACGGCACGCCACACAGCCCGTTCAAAGCCAGCGAAGCGGATAGCGAACCGTTCAAAGATCTGGATCAACAATCCAAACATCATTACGGCGAATTGGTTGCCATGGACCGCAGTATCGGGGCGTTGCGGACCGGGCTTAGAAAATTAAAACTTGCCGACAACACGCTGGTATGGTTTTGCAGCGACAACGGGGGCTTGCCAAAAATCCAGCCGGAAACCGTGGGAGGCCTGCGAGGGAATAAAGGTACGATCTATGAAGGCGGCTTGCGAGTGCCAGGCATCATTGAGTGGCCAGCTGGAATCAAACCCCGAATCACAAACTATCCGGCAAGCGTGTTAGACATCGTGCCGACGTTGCTTGACGTCGTTGGCATCAAGCATCCAACCCCCGCACGACCGCTGGACGGAATCAGTTTGCTACCACTGTTTACCGAAAACCTAACCCAGCGCGAAAAGCCAATTCCCTTTCGGCACACCGGCAAAGCGGCGATCATTGATAACCGCTACAAACTTCTTACGACGAAACTCGGTTCCGGCAAGTTCGAGCTGTATGATCTAATCGACGATCCGGCGGAAACAAATAATGTCTTCGCGGAGAAACCGGAACTTTCAAACCGGTTGGTGGGTGAATTGCTGGAGTGGAATCAATCAGTCGACCGTAGCTTTGCCGGAAAAGAATATCCCGCGGGCCGTGTCGATCCGTCCCATCCGTCGCCACGATTCTGGACCGAAGTCGAAGCGTACCAACCGTACTTTCCCGAGTGGAAGAATCGCTGGGAATACGCATCGCGATTGAATCCCCGGCCAAAGAAGACGAAACAGAACGACTAAGACTTATTAGTTGCCGAACACTCCGGTGTCGGTAGACTCAGGATCAACCCGGCGGCGACCTTGCCTATATTCGCGGAGAAACGCGTCATGCATCGATTGTTCTTGTTTGCCGCATTCGTTGCGACTGCATGCTCAGGCATGTCTGCCGCAACCAAGCCGAACTTCATCGTCATTTTTTGCGATGACATGGGTTACGCCGACATCGGCCCGTTTGGCGCCGCCGGTTACCAAACGCCAAGTCTGGACCAGATGGCTCGCGAAGGGATGAAGTTCACCGATTTCTACGCGGGTCGATCATTTTGTACGCCGTCGCGGGCGGCTTTGATGACTGGGTGCATTCCCACGCGAGTTGGGATTGGCGGCAATTTTGGACCGCACAGTAATAGGGGTTTGAATCCGGACGAGACGACGATCGCCGAAGTGTTGAAGCCCGAAGGCTATGCGACGGGGTGTTTTGGCAAATGGCATCTCGGCCACCGCACAGAGTTTTTGCCGCCCAATCAAGGTTTTGACGAATACTTTGGTATCCCGTACTCCAACGACATGTGGCCGTTTCACCCTGGCGTTCGCCATCTGCCCATGGAGAAGCGTCTGAAAAAGTGGCCGCACTTGCCGATGTACGAAGGCACCAAGATCGTCAACCCCCAAGTGATGCCTGAGGATCAGGTTGACTTGACGCGAAAACTTGCCGGCCGTGTGACCAGGTTCATCGGTCAGCACAAGGATGAGCCGTTCTTTATCTACTTCCCCAGTCCGCAGCCACACGTGCCGTTGTTTGCTTCGCAGCATTTCAAGGGCACCACCCAGCGTGGATTGTTTGGCGACGTGATCAGCGAGATCGATTGGGCGGTCGGGCAGATCATCGCAACACTAAAAGAACACGAGATCGACAACAACACTTGCATCGTTTTTACTTCCGACAATGGACCGTGGCTCAGTTACGGCGATCATGCCGGCAGTGCCGAACCGCTGCGGGAGGGCAAAGGCACCAACTTTGAAGGCGGTTTTCGCGTCCCTTGTCTGATCCGTTGGCCCGGCCACGTTCCCGCAGGCCAGGTTTGCAACGAAGTCGTCGGCGCGATGGACCTGTTGCCGACTTTTGCCGCTTTGTCGGGTGCGTCGTTGCCGCCAAACAAGATCGACGGAAAAAGCATCGTCGATTTGATGAAAGGCGGCGCGGGAGCGAAGTCACCGCATGAAGCTTTCTACCACTACGACGGTGGCAATCGGCTGGTGGCGGTACGGAGCGGAAAATGGAAACTGATGTTCCCGCAGAATTACCGCACGATCACGGAACCCGGCCGCGAAGGAATTCCGGGTAAAGCGGAGCCACGATCGATTCCGCTGTCGCTGTTTGATCTTCACTCCGACATCGGCGAAACTACCAACGTGGCGGACGAGAACCCCGATGTGGTCCAGCGGCTGAAGAAACTCGCTGACCAGATGCGCAGCGAACTCGGCGACGGAAATCAGAGCGCGGGAACGGCAAGAAGGCCGCTCGGAAAGGCGAAATAGTTAATTCTTCGTAAAGGGCGGGGCGCGAGTGGGCGAACTTTCGCTCACGGAGAGGCTGACGACTTGGACGAAACCCATGCACGACTCACCGCACTTACATCCGCTCGGCAAGATGACGGTGTTTTACATCCCGTCGACGAAGTTAGATGACCCGCGATTCTTTCAAGGCACACAGACGGCCAGGTCTGCGATTCATGAATTCTTGATGAAGCGTTACCAGGCGTACACGCAAACGCCGACACCGGCTAAAGGATATTGGGTCGATGAGCAAGAAGAGTTGGTGCATGACGTGATGGAACGCTTTGAGGTCTCCTTTGGCAGCGAAGATGAATTCGACCGGCTGATTGAATTCCTGGTCGAGTTATGCGGAAGATTGAACGAAAACGCGATCTACGTCACCCGGGGCGACCGCAGCTTCCTGGTCGCAAAGTAGCAGGCCCGAGTCCCGGGTGCCGCGACAGCAAAAGCAAAAATGCTCTACGCAGGATCAACCGCGCGATAGGCTTCGATCACGGCTTGTTCGCCTGCGACGCCTTGCATCGAATTGCCGTGCTCCAATGTGAAGCGGTTCGACGCGGCGTCTGCGGCCGGCACACAAGGACCGCAGGCGGCAAAACTGCATGCCGTCGCGGCGGAAAGGAATTGCCGTCGGTCCATCACAGCACCTTGGTCACACCGGGGATCGGGATTCGATAGGAGCCGTCGGACAAAGCCTTGACGGGCGCGGGGGCGTCCCACGATTCAGCGTCGGTTGTGATTGAGATTTCACTTTGCATCGCCTCGTCCCACTCGATGACTTTTCCGGAGTAAGTTGCCAATCGGCCCAGAATGGCGGTCATCGTACTGGTCGCTCCATACTCGACTTCGTTGTGAGGCTGGTCACGCAGCACCCTGTCAATGATCACGTTCCACTCGACCTGGTACGGGCTGATGTAGTCCTTACTTTGTCGTCGCGGTGTTGCCCAGATTTGTTTCTCGCCGCTGGTCAGCTTGCAAGATCCCGTCCCCAATTCGGCAATTCCGTCGGCACATTCAATATGCTCTGCCACCAGATTCTTACAGCCGGGAATTTGACGACAGTAACTGTGCAGCTTTGTCCCATCGGGGTAAGTGTAGATTACGGCATGATGATCAAAGATGTTTCCAAATCGTTTATCGGTTCGTACTTGGCGTCCACCCATGCCTTCGGCTGACACGGGCAATTCGCCCTTTACCCAGTTACAGATATCCAAATTATGAATGTGCTGTTCACAGATATGGTCACCACTTAGCCAGTCAAAGAAATACCAGTTGCGAACCTGGTACTCCAATTCCGGCATCTTTTCGCGAGGCACCGGTGTCTTGGCTGGATTCCCCGTGTTCCAAAAAGCACGCATCGACACGATCCGCCCGATCTGTTTCGATTGGATTCGGCGGATCGCTTCCAGGTAGGATTCTTGATGATGGCGTTGTAGACCGACACCAACTTTCAGGTTTTTTGCTTTCGCTTGTTCGTTGGCTGCAAGGACACGTCGCACGCCCGGCGCATCGGTCGCAACCGGTTTCTCCATGAAGACGTGCTTGCCCGCGGCGACCGCATACTCAAAGTGCAGTGGGCGATAGCCGGGCGGCCCGGTGAGGACGACCAGGTCAACATCGGAGTCAATGATCTTGCGATAAGCATCCAAGCCAACGAATTGGCGCTCCGGCGGAACATCAATTGCCTCGCCAAATCCCGGTCCCTTTTCCAGCTTCGACTTTCCTGCCTTCCCCCGCATCAAGGAACTCAGACTCAATTGCAGTCGATCATTGAAGGCATCTGCCATGGCCCAAAGTTTGACATTGTGTCCCGTGTTCAGGGCTTGTGCCGCAGCGCCCGAACCCCGGCCGCCACAACCGATCAAGCCAATCTTGACTTGATCGGAACCCGCGGCGAAGGCGCGAGCTGTTAACGTTGCCGGAACAATCAAACCACCGGCTGTCAATGTTGATTTCAGGCAACGTCGGCGAGAAACAGACAAGGAAGAATCGGATCGAGACATGCAGGCGCTCCTGTGAGAATTTGCCCAATGATACACCAGCCTGTCAGGCACGCTTCCATTTTGCGATGGAAAGCCGTCCGCCCGCTACTTTGGGAATTTGCGGCCGATCGGTTACAATATTTTCTCGGCTACTGCCAATCCCACCCGAGTCTGTCTGCTCACCAAAATGAATCGATTCTCTCTCTTTGCCATCGTGCTTGCGTTTGGCTTGTCGTGGTCTAGTGACGTTATTGCGGAAACGAGCAGCTTTTCGCATCACATCTCCTTTGCTAACGACGTTCAGCCGATTCTCAGGCGTCACTGCTACCGCTGTCACGGTTCCAAGAATCAAGAAGCAGGCTTGCAACTGAACCAACGCTCTGCAGCGATGGGCACGGCAGACTCAGGGGAACCGGTGATTGTCAAAGCGGATGCCGATGCGAGTTTGCTGATCCAGCGCCTCGTGGATGAAGATCAAGGCGACCTGATGCCCTTGGACGGCCAACCACTGTCAGCGAAAGAAGTCGCTGTGCTGCGGCGCTGGATTGATGACGGTGCCGACTGGCCTGACGAGCTCGCCGAGGCGAAGCATTGGGCCTACCAACCGATCAGACGACCGGAGACTTCGAATCTTGCGACATCGAATTCACCGATCGACCATTTCATTCAGCGCCGCCGAGAACAACGCGGTCTGGATTCTTCGCCGCCGCTGGATCGTGCACGATTGATTCGGCGTGTCTCACTTGCCCTGACGGGAATTCCGCCCACGATCGAGGAGATCGATGAATTCATACACGACCAATCGCCAAATGCTTACGAAAAGGTGGTTGATCGTTTGTTGAAGTCGGAGAGGTACGGGGAGCGATGGGCCATTGGCTGGCTGGATTTGGCCCGCTACGCGGATAGCAACGGCTTTCAGGCCGACCAGATTCGCGACAACTGGGCATATCGCGATTGGGTGATTCGCGCATTCAATAGCGACATGCCATTCGATCAGTTTGTGATCGATCAGATCGCCGGTGATCTACGACCCGATGCAACAGTCGAGCAAAAAATAGCGACCGGTTTTCATCGCATGACCACGTGCAACGTGGAAGCGGGCGTGCACCCTGAGGCAAATCGCGTCAATCAGATTGTCGACCGCGTCAATACGACGGCGACTGTGTTTCTGGGCACGACGCTGGAATGTGCACAGTGCCACGATCACAAATATGACCCGTTCACCCAGCAAGATTACTACCAGATTTTTTCGTACTTCAACAATACGCCGCTGGAAGTCAAGAACACGTCGGGTGTGACCTGGGACTTTTTCGGTCCCACGATGGACTTGCCGATGGGTGAGTCACAAAAAAATCGACTCGATTCTTTGCAACGCCAATTGGCTGAACTAGAGGCGTCGCGTGAGCAAGTCGTGCAGCAATCCGAGGAAGGCTTCGCACAGTGGCTGGCAAGACTTCAAGAAGTTAAAGACCAGCCAACACAGTGGCGAACCGTCAAGCCGGAGGTCTTTGAAACCAGCGGCGGTGAAGATTTCCAGATTTTGGAGGACGGGGCAGTTCTACTCACTGGAACCGTGCCCGATACGGTCGAGCATGTCTTTACGTTGCCCGCAGCTGAGCAGCCGATTACGGCGATCAAGATCGATGTCTTGACCGACGACGCGATTCCCGGCAAAGGCCCCGGCCGTGGTGATGCTCAACGTTCAAATATCATTCTTAGCGAATTGACGTGCGAATTGATCACCGACAAGGAAGCGATACAATTGGAACTGCAAGATCCGGTCGCGGATTTTTCGCAGACAGGTTGGCCTGTCGCCAATGCGATTGACGGCAATCGAAAAACGGGTTGGGCGATCGCACCGCAGTTTGGCAAACCGCATTGGGCTGCTTTTACGCTGGCATCTCCCCTGACGCTGAAGCCAGACAGCGAGCGGCTGCGAATCACACTGGGGCAATTCTTTGGACGCGGCCGCGTGATCGGCAAACCAAGAATCTCGATTTTCAACGGCGACCCTTCGCTGCTGAATATCGCTGAGGATGTAATCAAGCTTGCCGCCAAGGAAAAGCTGTCCAAGGCCGATCGTAAGAAATTGCGAGCTGAATTTGACAACAGCAATCCGCAATTGCGACAGATTCAGCGCGAGATCGCGAAGACAAAAAAAGAGATCGAAGCCAATAAGCCAGATACGACTCTGGTGATGGTCGAGCTGGAGCAGCCTCGCGAGACGTTTGTGATGATCCGCGGCGATTATGAAAGCCTGGGCGATAAAGTCTCGCCGGGTACACCCGCGGTGTTGCCAAAAGATGACTCGATTCAAAACAGCGGCGACCGCATGGAATTCGCCCTTTGGCTGACTTCGCCAAAGAATCCGCTGCTACCGCGTGTGACGGTCAATCGCTGGTGGGCCGAAATATTTGGCGCCGGCATCGTCAGCACACCCGAGGATTTTGGCACCCAAGGCGAAGACCCCAGCCATCCAGCGCTGCTGGATTGGCTGGCCAACGAACTGATTTCATCCGGTTGGTCGATGAAGCATCTACACAAGCAGATGGTGATGTCGGAAACGTTTCAGCAGACCTCGCGGATCACGCCGGAATTGTTGGAAGCCGACCCAGAGAACCGCTTGCTCGCTTGCGGCCCGAGATTTCGCTTGCCCGCTGAATTGATTCGTGACAACGCTTTGGCGATTAGCGGCTTACTGTCCAATAAATTGCATGGTCCGCCGATCATGCCTTTTCAACCGAGTGATATTTGGCGTAGCGTCGGTCGCAATCAACCGAAATGGGTTGCTGCGGATAACGAGAATCGGTTCCGCCGTGGACTATACGTGATTTGGAAGCGTGCAGCACCTTATCCGAGTTTTATCAATTTTGATGCGCCGCTTCGCGGCAGCTGCACTGTCAATCGCAGCCGATCGAATACGCCCCTGCAGGCGCTTACTTTGTTGAACGACCCGGCTTATGCAGAGATGTCCTTGGCGTTTGCCGATCGTGTGCTCTCAGAAGCCCCCAGCAGTGGCGATCGAGAACGGTTACGGTATGCGGTGAAGTTGTCCGTGGCACGAGACGCGACCGATATTGAGCTAGACCTGCTTCAGCAGTTGTTGGACGAAGAGCGAAAAGTTGTCTTGGCGGACGAAAACATAATCCAAGCAAGAACCAAGACGCTGACGGCAGCGCTCAAGTTGCGAACAGCCGATAGAGCAGAATTGGCGGCGTGGTTTGCCGTCGCCAATACATTATTGAACATGGACGAAACGATGAACCAGTAACCCTATGAACATCACACCCACAGCACTTGGCCGTCGCACGCTGTTGCAGCGCAGCGGGTTTGGACTCGGCGCATTCGCGCTTTCTCAACTGCTGCAGAATGAGAGCGGGGCGTCGCCGCTGAGCAACGATCCGCTGGCACCGAAGCCGGCTCACTTTCAGGGCAAAGCAAAGAGTGTCATCTATATCCATATGGTCGGTGCCCCGTCCCATTTAGACTTGTTTGACTTTAAGCCGGTGCTGCAACAACGCAACGGCGAAGATTGCCCAACCGACTTGTTTGAGTCCAGCAAGTTTGCATTCGTCCGCAACTTGCCAAAACTACTGGGGACGCCGAACGATAAGAAATACGAATTCAAGCGATGTGGGCAATCGGGTTTGCCAATCTCCAATCTGCTGCCGAATTTGCAATCCGTTGCCGACGAATTGACGCTGATCAAGTCGCTGCACACCAATGAATTCAACCACGGCCCCGCGCAGATGTTCATGCTCAGCGGTTTCGGTCGCTTTGGCCGTCCCAGCATCGGCTCCTGGTTGAACTACGGACTGGGAACCGAGAATCAGGATCTGCCCGGATTCGTGGTCTTGATCACTGGCAACGTGCTTGGCGCCGGCAGTCCGGCTTGGGGCAGCGGATTCTTGCCGTCGGTGTATCAAGGCGTTGAATTCCGCAGTAAAGGTGATCCCGTGCTCTTCCTCAGCAATCCCGCGGGTGTCGGCGTGCAATCGCGAAAGCGGATCATCGATACGGTAAACAGACTGAATCAAGTGCAATTGGCTGATATCGGTGACCCGGAAATTGCCACGCGGATCAGTCAATACGAGCTCGCGTATCGGATGCAAACAAGCGTTCCGGAATTGATGGACATCTCCGCCGAACCAAAAAACATCCACGAGATGTATGGCACCAAGCCCGGCCAAACGAGCTTTGCCAACAACTGCCTGCTGGCACGCCGTTTGGTGGAGCGCGGCGTTCGCTTTGTTCAGTTATTCGACCAGGGTTGGGACACACACGGTAGCGTTTTTTCGCGGCTGGCCGGAAAAACAAAACAAGTGGATCAGCCAATTGCCGCATTGATCAAAGATCTTCGTGTCCGCGGTTTGTTGGATTCAACTCTGGTCGTGTGGTCGGCTGAGTTTGGAAGGACGCCTTTTGCGCAAGGCACCAACGATGTCGGGCAAAACACCAAAGCGGGGCGTGATCATCACAAGGACGCCTTCGCCGTGTGGATCGCGGGCGGCGGAACCAAAGGTGGGATGAGTTTCGGCGAAACGGATGATTTGGGTTACAAGATCGCTGAAAACCCGGTGCACGTGCATGACTTTAACGCCACGCTGTTGCACCTGATGGGAATCAACCACGAGCGTCTGACGTTCCGCTACCAAGGCCGTCAGTATCGATTGACTGACGTCGAAGGTCAGGTGGTGAAAGACATCGTCGCTTGATCGATGCTGGTTTTCGCCGTCATGAATTGACCTTGACGGCGAAAAGTCCCGCGGCGAAGCAAAATATCGCCTTCGCCCGTTTGACGCATGACCAGCTCTGCCGACATAATCTTCGTTGGTAACTCTTTCTCCAGAGTCGGGGCACAGCTGGCAGTATGGACCAACCATCTACTTCCGCGCAACATGCGGGCGATGTTGTGGCGATCGATCCAATCCTTCGCTCGACTTTGCAACTTTCCATGCTGCCGGGCATCGGCCCGCGTACTCTGACAGCGCTTCTGGATCGATTTCAAACCCCAGCCGGTGTTCTGGCGGCGGCCGGGTCGGAATTAGCGACCGTTGTCGGTGTCGGACCGAAGCTGATCCATGCGATTCGCACCGCTGCCCATCACGTTGACGTCGAATCGATGCTTCGCTGGTGCAGACAGCATGACGCGAATCTTGTTTGTCGCGGTTCAACCGGCTATCCGCGGCGACTGGAGGATTTGCCGGACGCACCGCCGCTGCTGTTTGTTCGTGGCGAATTCACGACGGAAGATGAGTTGGCGGTCGCGATCGTCGGCACACGCCACGCGACGACCTACGGATTGAAACAAGCGGAGAGATTTGCTTATTCGCTGGCACGCGCGGGGATCACCGTTGTCAGTGGATTGGCGCGCGGTATCGATTCGGCTGCACACGAAGGAGCGCTCAATGGCGGCGGACGAACGATCGCGGTGCTGGGAAGCGGACTGGGACAAATCTATCCCAGTGAGCACAAGGGGCTTGCTGACGCGGTGGCCGCCGATGGGGCACTGATCAGCGAGTATGCGCCGGATGCCAAACCACGTGGCGGCATGTTTCCGCAAAGAAACCGTCTGATCTCGGGGTTGGCCTTGGGGACCCTGGTGATCGAAGCCCCAGACCGTAGCGGCGCATTGATCACGGCGCGGCTGGCCGGCGAACAAAATCGGGACGTGTTTGCCCTGCCGGGACCAGTCACCAGTCGCGCTTCGCGGGGATGCAATCAGTTGATTCGTGACGGCGCGACTTTGGTGCAAACCGTCGACGATGTCTTGGAACAACTCGGGCCAATGCGGCAGCCGGTGACAACGGAGGACGGGCATCAGATTCGCAATGCGTCGGAATTACAACTGAACGATCTGGAACGCAAAGTCTTGGAAGCGATCGGCGAAGCCAGCACCCCAATCGATCAAGTCATCGCCGGCAGCGGGCTCCCTGCGCATCGCGTGATCGCCACCATCAGTGTGCTCGAGATGAGACGGCTGGTGCGAAGATTAAGCGGCCAATACGTTTCCAGAATTTAGCGCATGCTCAGATACCTTGTAGGCCAGGACTTGTCCTGGCAATAAGGCGCCAGGACAAGTCCTGGCCTACCGATGACCCCACATCAATGATGAGATTGCTCTGACGCCCGCGACCACCACCTGTGACTCATTAGAAAACCGAGGCTTAAAATTACTTCCTAGTTGGACGCTCTCCCCGTCCTGGCGCCGTACTGCCAGGACAAGTCCTGGCCTACAAGGTA
>JBFJVZ010000190.1:0-13659 GCA_041623895.1 Pirellulaceae bacterium
CGATGAGCCGTTGATGGTTCGCGTTCACTCCGAATGTCTTACCGGCGATGTGTTTGGTTCGGTCAGGTGCGATTGTCGAGATCAGTTGCAACACGCGCTGGCGGCCATTGCCGAAGAGGGGCGAGGCATCTTGGTGTATTTGCGACAGGAAGGTCGCGGCATTGGGCTGACCAACAAGGTGCAAGCCTACATACTGCAGGACGGAGGTCTTGACACGGTGGATGCAAATTTACACTTGGGGCTGCCGGTCGACGGTCGTGACTATAACGTGGCAGCTGCGATCCTTCTCGATCAGGGCGTGAAGCAAGTTCGATTGCTGACCAACAATCCAGGCAAGGTGCACGGTCTCGAGGCCGGCGGTATCGACGTCGTCGAGCGTATTCCCCATGAAATTGTGCCGCGGCCGGAAAACCAAGAATACTTAAGAACCAAGGCAGACAAACTTGGACATTTGCTTGGAATATCAGTGCCCCCTATGAACCCCTCGTGAATCGACTCCGATCATCTTCAGCACGGACATTCTTGCTGCTGCTCGAGATTGATCTGTATAAGCGACATCATGAATACCAATGATGATTCTCTGATCAGCCAGGTCGACGTGTGCGAGAAGTTGCGCGATCGCCTGGGGCAGCTTCGGCAGCGCAACGGTGATCACCCGAATCCGGCGATCACTTTGACTTATGCACAGAGCATCGACGGCTGCATTGCCCCGCTCGGAGGTGGGACGTTGCAATTGAGCAATCCGCAAACGATGCGGATGACGCACCGGATTCGTGCGTTGCACGACGCGATTCTTGTCGGCATCAACACCGTACTCTGCGACGATCCCCGACTAACGGTTCGGTTGTCATCAGGAAAGAGCCCGCAGCCGATCGTGTTGGATAGCCGGCTGCGATTTCCACTCGATGCCAACTTGTTGCGGGATCCAGTCCTGCGGCCCATCATTGCCGCGGGTCCCAGCGCTTGCGAGACCAAGGCGGATCAGTTGACCGCCGCCGGAGCCCACGTGATTCGCGTTCCGTTACAAGAAGATGGCTTGATTGATTTATGGCAACTGCTGCCGCAAATCAAGCAAATGGGGCTGCACTCAGTGATGGTAGAAGGCGGAGCACGGGTGATTACCAGTATGCTGGCCTCGCAGATTGCGGACCAATTGCTGCTGGCGATTGCTCCCAGATTCGTCGGTGGCCTGCGTGCCGTTCAACCGACGCACGAGCGGCAGCAGATGCCGCAGTTGCATGATGTTCATTATCAACTGATGGCAGGAGACATCGTCGTTTGGGGAGATCTCAAGCCCGCCAACGGCTCAACCCGCGCTGCAACTCCTCGAGCCAGTGTCTCGCATCCGTTACGGGATTGATCGCTGGCGGTGCAAACGAAGGCAAAGAATCCAGATGAAGATTGAGCGCATGGTACTTGGTGTGCTGGACATCTCAACGGAAATGAGTGACCCAGTCGTTGCCCAGAAGTACCGTGACTTCACCATTTCCTGGTCGCGTTACGACTATCGGGGCGAAATCATCGAAGCGGCTGCCGTGAACGAGATTCTTGATCGTGCGTCGGATCTCGGTTACCACTGGTGCTTGATTTTGCCTTACGGTCACATCATCGCCGAACGCTGGAGGCCAGAGCATTGGCAGGGGCAAGACTTCTTTTCCGCGCTCAGCGATCGCGTTGATCAAGATGACTTTCTGGTGGCCGGCGAGATCATTGTAGACGAGAACAGCTGGTATGGATTCGAGCACCGGTGTCTGTTGGTGAATCTGCAGATGTACCAACGGCTGTCGACGCCCGAATTCGACCTGGCTTGCCCGCAGCCGACCGCAGTCCCCAAGCTCGAGCGGCGGATGGAGCAGCAGCGCATTTCATCGCTACTGCCGACGGGAGAAAGCGAACAGCAGCAACCTGCCCTTACCGGCTGGCACTTCATTGCCGCCAGCCTCCGCAGCGGAGTTCCCGTGCTGGGGTTTGAAGACGCGCTGCGCGGCGGCATTCTGGATCTGTCCGCGAAATGTCCGGCGCGTACGCGGGCGCTAGCAAATCACTTGGGCGATGGCGTTGTCAGCTACGACCCGGAAGCGGCGAACGATGACTTGGGCGAGGACCAAGTCGCCTTTCTGAACATGGTCCAAGCTCAGACGACGGGCGCTCGCAACGGCGTATTCCTTTGGAATATCGAAGCTTACGCAGACATTGAAACTCCCAGAGATGATTTTGAACCACCCGTCAGCTCACTTTACTGCGTGGCTGCCGGGTTCAAGCCAAATCGAATCCTGCACACCCATGGATGGGACAAGTCGACGCGAATGGTCTATTTCGATTACAGCCCGAGAGCTCTGGAGATCAAGAAATACATGGTCGATCAGTGGGACGGTGAAGACTTTCCCGATTTCGTCGTCGACCTGTTCGCTGCCTTTCCGCATCCCGACACGTTCTACCAGCTATGGGACAATTTGACGCCCGACGAAGTCGATTCATCGGACATCCAGCGGATGTGGCGGCGTGAACTGGAACGTTGGGGAGATGCCCCAACCTTCCGTGATCATTGGCAGGCTTTCCGTGAAATCGAGCATGAGTACGTTATTTGCAATATCTTGACCGATCCCTCGCCGCTGCTAGACCGGGTCCGCCAGGAGTCCAGCGCGATTATCTGGTGGAGCAACGCTTTCTTCACCGTCTATGGGAATTGGTATTACACACTGGACCAGCGGAGGCAGATGTACGACAACTGGGGCCAACAACTCGCCAACCGGAACCCGGATCTCTATTTGTTTGGATCCGATTACAATAACGTCAACGTGAACTCGATTCGAGCGGGCGAATACTGGGATGCATACCGGCGTTCCGGCAGTACTAGCCTGGTTCCATGCCGGCTGTCGAAAACAGAAATCAGAATGTAGCGGGGTTGCGCACAGCGCCGTGAGTTGGTCAAGGCCCCACAACCATCACATCAGTACGAGGAGATGAATCTTGGTGGGTACAAGTGGTAACGGCAGATTTGTTCGGCATCGAGGACCCGTCACATGCGTAGCCGGGATTCCTGGATCGCAGGCTGCCGTCAGTTCGGCGTATGACGGGGCGGTGGCCTACGTTGATCTCCAGACCCGGACCATGGAGTTGCTCGGTTATCACGATCACCTCGCTAACAAGATTACCGTCAACGACCAAGGCACGCTGGCGGCGTCGTCCTCGTCGGACTACACGATCTACATTTGGGATTTGATCAAACGGCAGCGGCAGCAGGTGCTGCTGGGGCACAGTGACGACGTCGAAGATTTTGTCTTCGTCGATGACGACACCGGTGTCTCGGTGTCACGTGACTGGCGGATTCTGGTTTGGAATCTCAAGACCGGCGCCGTTGCACGAGTGATCGAGGGTCACGAGAAAGACGTTTTGTCCGTCGTCTACAGCAATGGCCGAATCTACACATCCGGCGATGATATGACGCTCCGCGTGTGGGACCTGGAGAGCGGCGAACTGATCAAAATGTGGGGCCCATTCGAGAATGAAACCGATAGTTGCGCCATCGATGCGATGCATGGGCGGGCGGTCTTGGGGTGCGATGACGGCGTGATTCGCATCTTCGATATTGACAGCTCGGAAACCTTGGCGGAGATCCCGGCGCATGCGTCCGGGATCAAGAAAGTGGCCACGTCTCCAGTCAGCGGCGACATCCTTTCGGCAGCCTACGATCAGAAGATTCTCGTTTGGGATGCCAACGATTTCAGCCAGAAAGTCGCCTTGCAGCGAAAAGCAACGACTTGGGAACGCTCTTTCAATTGGACCCCCGATGGCAGGCGTATTCTGGCCGGTACTTTTGACGGCACGGTCCTGGTTTGGGATGCGGAAAGCGGCGAATGCCTGGACGAAATCGGCGAACGAGGAACCGGTAACATCTGCCTGAACGATGTTGCAGCAAACCCACACGGGGAAATCGCAACGGTCAGCGATGACGGGTTCGTCAGGCTCGGTAAACTCGACAACACTTGTTCCGAGTGGGCAACACAGATCGAACCTGGCTCAGGCCGGATGCTCGCAAACGCCGTGACCATGGACGACGATTATGGTGTGGTGATCTGCGGGGCGCACGATCAAAAACTGCACATCTTTGAAAAACAAGATCAGTCCCTCGGCCGGGAGATCGAGGTCACGCTCGGCGAGGGGCCAATCAACTGCGTGCGTGTCGCCCATCATCCAGGCTACGAAGGTCAGGCGTTCGTGGCGTGCTACAGCGGGGCCATCGTCAGGGTCAACCGTGACGGCCAGCCGCAAAGCACGATTCGCGTGCATGACGGCGCCGTGAAGGCCTTGCGGCTTCATCCGACAAAGACACTTGGCGTCAGCTGTAGTGCTGATGGAGCGCTGTTGGCTTGGGATTTTGAGGGCAACCTGCTGCAACGATTCCCCGGTCACATGGCGATCGTGGATGATGTGGACATCGATCCAGGCGGAGATTTCATCACCAGTGTCTCCCGCGATTTCACCATGAAAGTCTATCGCATCGACGACGGCAAGTTGCTGCATTCCTTCTCGCTGGGGCATCGTTCCCCCAAGGGAGTCTGTTTTCTGGATCCCCAAACCGTGATTGTGACCAACTATTGGGGTGCCTTGTTGCGAGTGGACTTGGACAGCGGCGATGTCTTGACGCGCCAGATTGCAGAGAATGGCATTAGCGCCGTGGCACGTAGTGGCGACCAACTGGTAGCCGTCTCCTACGACGGCGTGGCATATCGAGTGCAGCCCGACGATTTGAGTGTCGTCAACACGTTGCGCAGCATGACGCAACGATTGCATCCCAGCAATCTAATCCGTCCGGTTGAGAGTGCGGCCGCCGGGCCGCATTAGCCTTCGGATTGACAAGGAAGCTGCCGCTTCGCAGCGCCTTTATTAAATCAAGGCCGCATTTGTGTTCTCAAGGTAATCCTCAATGACACGATTTGTCATTTTGGCCGCGCCCCGAACGGGCAGCAATCTGTTGTGCACGTTGCTGAATTCTCACCCGCAGGTTCTCTGTCACCATGAAGTCTTCAATCCCAATGGCGTATTCACGGCCCGAGATTATCAAGGCAAGGGGCTGAGTGTCGAATCGCTGCAACAACGCGATGCAAACCCGCTCGGCTTTCTAGATCGCGTTTGGCAGTCGGGAACAGACAGCATGTGCGTGGGATTCAAATGGACGCGCGGCCAAAATCAGGACGTCTTGAAAAGTGTCCTGGAGGACTGCGGCGTGAAGAAAATAGTGCTTCACCGCAGGAATCGAATCAAAACGTTTGTTTCGGAAAAGATCGCCCAGCAGACGCAACAATGGGAAGTCTATTCACCGCAGGAGCTGATGCTGCCTCGACCGCAGATCCAAGTGGAACTTGCAGAGTTGCTTCAGCACATGGAAAGCAATCAACGTTTCTACGCCGAATTGTCAGCCGCGTTATCCCAGTCAGACCAACCGCATGTGGAGGTCGAATATGAGACGCTATTTGAGCGTGAAGTTCAAATTCGTCTGTTTCAATTCTTAGCCGTTTCCTCTCCTCAAATTCAGCCGGTCGCTGCTAGCGTCAAGCAGAATCCCAAGGATCTGCGGGATACGATTGCCAACTTCACCGAGCTTGCCGCCCAGCTTCCAAAAGGCGAATTGTTAAGGGAGCTGTTCGATTGCGGGATCTGAGTTTTCGGCAGCTTGCAACAGCAAACTCAAGTCCTGACAGCCCTGCAAACGGTATAACCCGCAAGGGTCGCTGTCGCTGTCCGGATCAGGCCGGCGGCGAATGTTGGCAGCATGCTAAAGATCAACTATAGTCAACCGTTGTCACCTCTCTTTTCTGCGGCCAAGCTTCTTTTCATGTGCCATTGGGCAAAGCGATTGGTGTTGACAGAATCGAGGTCCTGGATGCGAAACACACTTCGATACATCACATGCCGACTTCGACTATTAGCGAAAACCGTCGCCGAGTTCCCGATTCTACAGTCGACTTATTGGAACTCTTTTGGCGACGCCGATCATACCTCATTGTGTGCACATCGATTGCGATCGTTCTGGGCGTGATTTATTCATTGCTCGCGACGCCGATGTACGAATCGACTGCCGATGTGCTTGTAGTTCAAAAACACCCGCAGGTGGTTACTGGTGACAATCAGTACGAGTCTGGCTTCGAGGATTACCTGGCAACTCACCTGGCAGTCGTGGCTAGTCCGCTGATCGTCGAGCGCGCCATCAAGGCTGCCAATCTTGCTTCGTTGGAAAGCTTTGCCGACGTCGAGGATCCCGAAGAAGATTTAGTTGACACGATTATCGGCGACTTGGAAGTCGAAGGTGGATCCCGAGATCTTGGCGAAAATGCCGACAGTATCATGACGCTGTCTTACTATAGCAGCGTTCCGGAAGACGCTCCGATTGTCGTCCAGGCTTTGTTGGACAGCTATGAGGATTTCCACAGTGAAGTCTATCGCGGAATGTCCGACAGCACGGTCGGTTTGATCGGCCAGGCACGCGACTTGCTGAAAAATGATCTGTCGCAACAGGAGGCGACGTACAGCAAGTTTCGTCAGTCATCGCCGCTTGTCGCCAGTGGAACCGAAGAGGTCAATCCGCTGCAGGACCGTTTGGCACAAATCGAATTGCGACGATCCGAATTGCTGCTGCGACGCGCGGAAGTCGAATCACAACTGTTGGCGATCGATCAGGCCAAACGGGCCGGCAGCGACCGGGAACAATTGATGGCGCTGGTTACCGAATTGCGGCAGCAGGCAACCACCCAGACCGGTCTTCCCAGCATTTCGGCGGCGCTGGAAACCCAACTGATTCAGTTGGTTGACGACGAACAAGGATTGTTGGAGCACTACGGACCCAATCACCCGCATGTGCTGACGATGCGGCAGCGGATCGCGGACACGCGTCAGCTGTTTGCGTTGCCCAGTGCCGCGCACATGCCGGAACGAGAATCCGGTGACGAGTCGTCGTCGGCGTCGGCCAGCCGGGATCCCGTCGCCGTGTACACACAGTATCTACAGCAAGAGCTGAATGGTCTGCAGATTGCAGAAAACCTGTTGACCGGTCTTTACAACAAGGAACATGACGCTGCCAAAGAGCACAGCATTTTCCAATTGAAAGACGGAAGTTACCGCCGCAGTATTGAAAGAACCGAAGCCCTCTATGACGTGGTCATCACCCGCTTGCAGGAGGCCAGCCTGGTGAAGGACTTTGGCGGTTTCGAGACCACCGTGATCGCTCCGCCAAGGTTGGGCGAGAAAGTCGGTCCCAGACGCCGAATTATCTTGCCGGTGGCAGCGCTGGCCGGGATGTTTTTGGGCTGCATGTTGGCGATGGTGGTTGAGCTTAAAGACGATAGTTTTCGTTCTTGCGAACAAATTCAGCAACAATTGGGCTTACCAGTGGTTGGGCAGATCCCTTCATTCAGCCGTGGATCTTCGTCCCGCCTGCCTGCCGTTGCCGGCAGCAGCGGCGCCGTTCTAGACCCAATGCTCTGTTCGTATCATAGCCCTCGGACGTTGCCCGCCGAATCGTTTCGAAGATTGCGAACTGCACTGTATTTCCACAGCCCGAGTGAGTCCGTTCGCGTGCTGCAGGTCTCGGGTGCGAGTGCCGAGGATGGGGCCAGCACGGTGGCAGCCAACCTGGCGATCAGCCTGGCGCAAACCGGAAAACGTGTGTTACTAATCGATGCCGATCTGCAGCAACAGCGGCAACAGCAGATGTTCGGCATCTCGCCCCCCAAGAACGGTTTGGCGGCCATCATTACGTCAGATGTCGAACCGGTGGACGCCATCTGCCAGAGCGGCGTGGACAATCTTTGGCTACTGCCCTCGGGGACGCTGCCGGATGGACCGTGTGAGCTATTTACCTCACCTCAATTTGGCGAGCTGATCAACTTGTTGCGAGACTCGTACGACCATATTCTGATCGATACGGAACCATTGTTGTCAGCGTCCGATCCGCTCGTCATCGCATCGCATACAGACGGTGTCCTTCTCACACTCCAGCTCGCTCGTGGCAACCGCCAGAGGGCGAGGCAGGCGACACAGATGATGGACCGCCTTGGTGTCAGCATCTTGGGCATTGTGGCTAGCCGCTTAAGCAGTTCCATCTCGACCGGGCATCCAGTGGAATTCGGTACTCAGGCAAGTTCTGCCGATGCTGAACCACGTTTGCTGGCGGAACAAACCGTCACCTAACGAGTACATGTCCATGATTGACCGTCGGGGGATTGTCGATGAAGTTGATTGAATCGGATGGCGCCACTGTGGTAACGCTGCCAGCATATTCCCTGAGTGGGGCACCTATTTCGTTCGCAACTACGATTCCGAGTCAATCTGGTTTGATTTACAGAGCCTGTCGCGCCCCAGGGGTTTGCCAGGGGCGATCGTGACGACCAAATGCCTGACAAAAAGAAACTAAAGTTGCTCGTCATCACCATGATGTATGAGCCGGATTGTGTCGGGATTGCCGCGATCGCATCGGATATGTGTGCTGCGCTCGCAGAACGCGGACACGACGTGACCGTCCATACGACGTACCCCTATTACCCCGAATGGAAGCTAAAATCCAAAGCCGGCTGGCGGATCCAGGAAGAATCAATCAAGGACGTCCGAGTCAGAAGACATCGGATATTTGTTCCTGCCAAGCCCTCGCGGTTGCTTCCGCGTTTGATTCACGAGTTGTCCTTTCCAGTCAGTTTGCTGAGAAGCCTTTTTTACGGCAAACGCTATGACGTCGTCATGGTTTTTTGCCCGCTGATGGGTGGGGTTGTCTTTGCGGCGCTGCGAAAACTGTTGTTACGCGACCCGCTGTGGGTGAACATCCAGGACATCCCGGTCGAAGCGGCGTCGGCCAGCGGCATCATTCGATCCAGGGTGTTGGCCCGCTCGGCAGCGATGGTGCAGAAGTTTCTACTGAATCGTGCCGATGTCTGGAGCAGCATCTCACCGGACATGGTCCAACAGCTGGAAACAATCAAAACAAGCGGGACTCCCTTACATCTCTGCCCCAATTGGCTGACCGGACCGTTACGTGATCAGATAAACCAGGTCCCGGGTAAGGTGGGACGCGCACCTCAATCGCCAACCAAATTGCTGTATTGTGGAACGATCGGCAAGAAGCAGGGACTGCTGCAGTTTTGCAAGACTTTAAGCAACTCCGACGCGGATTTTCATTTTCAAATTCGAGGTGCTGGAAGCGATGCTGAGTCCGTGCGGCAGTGGGTCGAATCAAGCGGTGACCGCAGGTTTGAGTTCGGCGCGTTGCTGCCGCAATCAGAATTCGTTGATGCCATCCATGCGACGGACTGGTTCGTGATTCCACAGAAATCGAGCGTCGGTTCCTCATTCTTTCCCAGCAAGCTGATTCCCTCCATTTGCCTCGGCACTCCGATCCTGGCCGTCTCGGAAACAACGGGGCCGCTCGGCCGCGAAGTTTCCGAAAACGGACTCGGTATGATCATTCCCTGGTCGCAACTGGATCGACTGCCCGGGGAGCTGGACGCGGTCTGCCGGGCCCCGGAAAGATTCGCAGAGCTGCAGGAAAACTGTGTTCGTCGTGCTCGAGTTTACAGCCGCGATTTCGCCATCGACCACTTCGAAGCCTTGCTGCTTGACCAGTGTGCTCGATCCAAAGCTAGCTCGGAGCGTTCATGGTTAGCAAGGCGGTCCAAAGACCAGGTGCCGACAACGTGACGGGCCTGATTTCCATGAGCAACACAGCTAAAGTTCCAGAGGCGTCGGCCCAGCACCCGAGGGCAGCAGGGACGTGCGTCGTCTATGTGACACCGGACTGTACTGACAGTGCCGTCCGCAAACGAGCGCATGGCTTCCTGAGTGCGGGCATTGATCTTGTCAGCTTTAGCTTTCGACGCAGTCGATACAACGTGGACTTCGTACCGGACTGGACGAATATCGAGCTTGGTAAGACAACCGAGCAAAAACTGTCCACAAGAATCTTTGTGTTCTTGCGAGCTTTGCGGATATTCCTGAAACACAAACGAACCTGGCGGGCAGCATCCGTGTTGTACGCGCGAAATCTAGATTTGGCGTTATTGGCACTGTTGGGAAAGGCGGCAACGCGCTGCTCCGCTCCACTGGTGTACGAAGTTCTGGATGTCCACCCGGCCATGACCAAACGAGGTATCCGCGGCGTCCTGCTGCGATGGCTGGAAAGACGGGTTCTGGCCCGCACGCAAATTCTGGTCATCAGCTCGCCGGCGTTCCAGCGGAATTACTTTCAGCCGATGCAACATTTCCAGGGCGAAACGTTTCTGCTGGAGAACAAGTGGCCCAAAGCTGAAATGTCGTCCTTGACGAGGAGCATTCCCTATCAACTGAGCGGCCGAGAACCAAGGTGGACCATCGGTTGGTTCGGCAACATCCGTTGTCCGCAGAGCCTGCAGATCTTGACTGAACTGGCGGACGCAATGCCGTCGCGGGTGCGGATCTACATTCGTGGCTGTGCGTCGCTGCTGGGAGAGCAGAAACTGCTGGATGCGATTGGTGATCGCGAGAACATGGTCTTCGAAGGGGAATACTGCGCTCCCCAAGAGTTACCCGAGATTTACTCGAAAGTACATTTCAATTGGTGCGTCGACCTTTGTGGCGGCAAAAACTCTCTCTGGTTGCTGCCCAATCGGCTGTACGAAGGTGGCTATTTCGGCATCCCGGCGCTGGCCATTGCCGGCCACGAAACCGGCCGCGTTGTACGCCAGCGCCAATTGGGAATTTCGTTGGAGACTCCGGATGCGAAGCACCTTGGTGACGTACTGTTAAATATGACACAGGAAGACTACCAGCGAATGCGTCGAAGCATTGAAAGCCAGCCGGAGGAGAACTTTGTTGATCACGGGGACGTGGCTCGGCTGATTCGGACCGTGTCTGGACAAGATGATCACCAGCAGTTTTCGCAGCCTGCTCTGGAATTGCAACAAGATGGAGTCGGGCAACCGCGCTGATATGGAACCGACGCATCTTAGATATCGGAAAGAACTTGTGTTCCTGTGCCTGCTGTTGGCCTTTGCCGCCAGCGTGGTTTACGACACACGGTACATAATCTTGCATGAGCAATTGCGGGCTGTCGTGGCCGCGTCTGTGGTTGCTTGTTTCGCCGCGATCTTCCTGTTAACGAGGTACCCGCGGCAGGTGATTCAACCAGCAGTCTTGGCTGTCTGGCCGCTGCACCTGTTCACAATCTGTCTTTTGGGGCTGGCCTGGTGTTTTCACGACGGTGCTCAAAAGGGTGCGATCATTGCTTACACGATTGTCGCCTACGCCACGTGGTTACTGGTGCCGCTGTGCCTGCTGATGGATCGTCGCCTGTTGGATGGTTTCGTGAAGATGGTGGCAGTTGGCAGCGCTCTGTTGGCGATCCCTTCATTCGTCGGCGCGATGGGAATCGATTCGATTGCGGGGATTCCGCTCAGTAACAAATACTCCTACTCGGCTTTTTCGGGGATCATCGCCAGTGGCGGGGTGTTCGAGCATGCCGAGGGACACGCGTTGCAGATGGCCGTTGGCCTGTTTTGCTGCCTTTACGCATGGCGCAAATCGGGCAACTTGTTTTATGCGGCGTGTTTGTTGATGGTCTTTGCGGGGCTGGTTGTTTCTCAGGGCCGCGGAGCGATCTTTGGTGTTTCGATTGCTGCGGCTTTTTGTCTGTTGCCGGAGATATTTCGCCGATCCCGTCCGGTGTTTCTCGGCAGCCTTGCATTGTGTGTCGCCTTTCCGTTTCTGATTTGGCCCCAGCTAGCCAAAGTCCCTGGCGTCGCGGATTACTTGAGAATGGAGCGTGGGCTTTCCGGGCGAGATGTCGCATGGTTGTATGCCTTTTCGCTGGTCGAAGAAAAGCCATGGGTGGGACACGGTTTTGGAACGTCCGGCGAATTGTCCGAAGAAGGCAGAAAACTGTTGCGGAAGAGCGGCTATAGCGGGGCTGGCACGACGTTTCACAATACGTTTATCACCAAGGCTGTCGAGCTGGGTATTATCGGAGCCGCCGTTTATGCGCTGTTGTACATTGTCCCGCTGTTTCGAATTTGCATGGTGAGACAAGATTTCCATGAACAGCAGTTGGTTCGCAGCGTCGTCCTGGTGACCCTCACGGCTTCAATCTTTCGCGACTATAATATCGGGGGCGTGAGATCGACTTCGTTGTTAGTCGCAGTATTCCTGGGGCTTGCCAATTTTTGGCTACTCGCTTCCGAATTTGAACGCTTGTCGCAGGAGGCCGCGAGTGACCCAACTTTACCGGAAGCAACCGCTACGCCGGCCGGCGGTCGCTTGTTGAAAATCCCCGGCCAACCCGGCAGTTGAGTGTTATCTTGTCATCTAGTTCTCCTAGTCAAGATCCAGGCGGGCAACGAAGTCCAGTGGGCGACACTGGACAGGAACGGCATCCACTGCGATCCGCCTCCGCTCAATTGATCAAAGAGTTGGTGTGGTCTGTCGTTCGCTTTCGGCCGACGAAGATACCGATTTGCCTGTATGCCTCACGCCGCAGCGGCAGCACGTTATTGATGCAAATGATCGGCGCCAATCGTGGCGTGATGTTCAGCGATCAGCCGCTGGGGTTGTATTCGATCAGTTCCGCCAACATCAATCGGCTACCGGTGTTTGCTTACAGTCAAATTGCTTGCCCTGACGAGGACGAAACAGCGATTCTTCGCAACTATTTTCAGCGTTTGATCAACGGCCGGATTCGGGCCAACGCACCATGGAAGTTTTGGAGTCGCGACTTTCATTTTTTCAATGATCGCATCTGCCTTAAAATCACCGATGCCAAGGCGATGATCGATTGGATCGACCAACAATTCGACGTCAACACCGTTGTGCTGACTCGTCATCCGATTGCCCAGGCTCTCTCGGTGGCGGACAAGCGTTGGCTAACGAGCGGCAAAGGACTGCTCAAGAATTCCGCGTTTGTCGAGCAATGGCTGACGGAAGAGTTGGAGGCTAAATGCTGGGACCTGTATCGCAGCGGCACCGAATTAGAGGGGCGAATCGTCGATTGGGCGTTGGAAAACTTCGTGCCGCTGAGATTACTTCCTGATCGGCCCCAGTGGCTATTCGTCAGCTACGAAGATTTGATCGCTCATACGCCAGCCGTAATCGATTATTTGGCTGGCGGATTGCAGCTTGAGGATCGACTAGCGATGGCCGCTCAGGTCACCCGACCCTCACGATCCGTCAAAGGTACCAGCGGTTCGAAACGCGAACAGGCGATTCAAGAGCGAAATCAGGAGCGGTTGGTGGATTGGTGGCGTATCAAGATCAGCGAGGACGATCTGCGCTGCTGTTTTCGTATCCTTGAACAGTTTGGTATCGACCTGTATCGACCGGACGCCAGTCTCCCCGACCACCAACGCATTAACCGTGAAGGATTTGCATGAACGTGACAGCACTCCTGACTCGACAGCGGAGTTGGAAATGAAAGTCGACCAGCGAACATCTTTGCCGCGTGTGGCGGTGATTGGCTGCGGCGCCGCGGCTCGAGAATTCTGTCTACCGGTGTTGACGAAATTCTCTGACTTCCGCCGCTCAATTGTTGTCGTTGACAAAGTCGCCTCTCAGGCTGCATCGGTGGCGACAGAATTTGGCATCGAAAACCATTGCACGGACTTCGACCGTTTGCCGTTTGCAGTGGATGCCGCCATCGTCACCACGCCG
>JBFJVZ010000191.1:0-13654 GCA_041623895.1 Pirellulaceae bacterium
AGCCGCCAAATCGCCGCGGGGAACGTACTTCTGCGGGTCGTTTTCCTGGGGTTACACCAACTTCGCTGTCGCTCGTTGATTCACCCCAGGCTAGATGCTTTCGCTGCTCCGCAGCTTATTGGATGCGAACCTGTTCTTTGGGCTGCGGCCCAGGCTTTACGCAGCCACCGCTATTTTATTTCATGAATGTTGAGCAGCAGTTCCTAAACTAAGGCGGACACTCTCGTAAGGCCACGGGCGGTGCGCTTGGCCCTCACGTGTCGCGGCTCAGTCAATCAACAGACCGCTTAGCGAGGCAGGCTGGGTTTCGATGGCGGGCTTGCCACGCGTGGAATTTGTTTCGCAGCCTCGAGAAAGTTGTCGATCTCCGCCGTTTCTTTCAAGCGATCGAATTCGCTTGCCATGGCCAAGGCGAGTTTCTTTTCCTTCAAATCGCGAATCAACTCATCCTTGACAGCCGCCAACTCTTTAACCACGGGTTCGGTGAATCCCTGACAGCGGAGAATGATGTACTTGTCACCGGCTGCAATGATGCCACTCATTTCGCCCGGTTGTAGTGCAAAGGCTTCCCGTTCGATGGCAGGTTGCCCGCCAAACTTTCGAATCGGCGGCACCTTACCCATGTTGCTGGCCGAAACCGGTTCGATGCTGTAGTCTTGGGCAAGCTGACTAAAGAATCTCTCGGTCGGATTATCTCGCGCCATCTTCCAAATCTTTTGGGCAGCTTTCTGATCCGACAACACAATCGCCAAGACTTCAACGCGTGGACCAAAGGCGGACTCAAATCCCTGCTGTAAGTCTTCCTCCGTTACGGTCACGCTGTTCTCGGCCAATTTCTTCAGCGCCACGCTGGGCCATACAGAATCACTGACATAAATTTCTTGTGTCGTGTTGCCATCAAGTTTTACGTATTCCATCCAGGCGTCCAAATCCGGTGAGCCATCGCCGCGAACGTATCCGTAGCTGACTGCCGCACGCGCGACTTCCGCATTGATATCCGCCTCTGTCACCTGCAACTTTGCTTTGGCAAGCGCCTGAGTCAACAGCTTGCGATTAATCTCACCCTGCAAGACGTCGTTGCCATGCCGTTTGACACATTCAGCTGCCACGGTAGCGACGGTTAGTTGCTGTCCGTTGACAGTGGCGGCGACGCCCGGGAACTGCTGGATCAGTTCAGCGTCACCCAGCACAGTCTGGACCTTCGATTGCCGCTGCAGCTGAGCGAACAACTGGCCTGCGGCGCCGCGCATTTTTTCATCTCGAATACGATCGAGAATTTGTTCTTTGATGCTGGGCAGAGCCTGGGGCAGCGGTGACGATGCTGGAATACGACGAACAGCTTGCAGAATGATCCACTGATCTCCCAGTTGCAAAACCGGCGAGACCTGGTTGTCCTTGAGAGCAAATGCAGCTTCCTCCAATCGAGAATCGCCGCTGTAACGTCGAATCGGCGGGATCAAGCCGCCCACACTCGCGCTCGCCTCATCCTCGCTGGATTGCTTGGCAAGTTTGGCGAAATCACCGGGGTTGGCACTCACCTGCTGCTGCAACGTATCGGCCTTCTCGCGCTTGCTGACCATGATCATGCGGCATTTGACGGCTTCGCCAAACTGCGAGATGAAAGCCCGATCGAATTCTTGTTGTGTGGGTTCGACTTGATCAGCGACCAGTTTTCGCAGCGCCAGCATCGGCCACACGATCTCGCGGCTGTACTGATCCGGTGCGATGTCACGTTCGTCTTGCAATAAGGTCAAGTAGCTTTCGACGGTCAGTCCGAACTTGTTGGCCAAACGGTGGATTTCCTCGCGAACCTGTGCCTCGGTTACCTCGATCCCCTGCTTCTGACATTCTTGAAGTATCAGGTAGCGATTAACCATGTTGTCCAGCACATCGGCCCCATACCTTGCCAGGCACGCATCCGAGAGCGTTTTGTGGGTGATTGGGTCGGCATTCACCACTGCCACGACGCTGCTGGCTTTTTGCTGCGCCGGCGCCGCAGGACATAACACGACGGAGATCACTGACAGCAGCGAAAACCGCAGCAGAGCAATCATCCAGGGACGCATGCGGGCGGGCTTTAAAGGCATCACGGTCACTCCTTTGAACCGGGCTTGGATCGAAATAGCCCATTCACGTTGCGTTAGCAAAGCGCGAAAAAACGCGGGCCGAATGGAACGGTAGAAAATGTAGATCTTTGACTCAAGGTTAATCGTCAAATGGTCGACACGTGTTATTGAGTTTCACGCAAATGTTCCACAAACCCGTTGCAAAGCTTTGTAATTTATTCAGCCCGCAGACTGTCCCGGCTGAGAGTTCCGAATGATCAAGAAGCCGCAAACCGTGCTCCATAAATGGTTTATGCCACCACGGCGAATTCGCTGGCAGTTGTTTGGCACGCCTCGTGCTTTAAGCTTCCATCGCACAACGCGGCCAGCCGGTCGCACGCTTCTCGACTTCTTCTTTAGAGCAAAGGAAACTGCCATGCTGGTACTGACACGGAAAATTGGTGAACAGATTCTGATCGGTGACGACATCAAAGTCACACTGCTTCGCGTGCGGGGCAATACGGTTCGGATTGGAATCGAAGCTCCTCCCGAAGTTCGTATCATTCGTGGCGAATTGGGGCCCAAGTCGGAATCGAACGCCGAGGAATTGCCGGGCGGCGGGCCTCAGATATCCCGTCGCGAACAAGCCTTCGCCCATCAAGCCAAAGACGCAGCTGCACCGGCGGTAGTCAATCGCATCAGCCAAGCGACCGGGCCACAGCTATTCGTTGGCACGGTCAAAAGAAGCGGCGAAAATCCTCGATTGAGGCGGGCACCACTGGCCGAGTTTGTCGCCGCAAGCTAACGCTCCACAACGACGGGCGCGAAGTGCGCGTCTGATTCGGTTTCTTCGCCTTCGCCGTCCAGCCGGGCGACACGATCTCGCGAATCGATTTCTCGGAGATGTTCAAGCAATATTCTTCGGACCTCGAAGATGGCTTCCCCAGTCATGTGGATGACCGTGTGTTCGGCGTCGACGATCGATTCGCTGACCGCGTCATCCACTCGCGCGCTTTCCACGGTCACAACGCCGTCACCGACGCCAACTTTACGCTGCAGAAATGATGGATCCTCAAGAACGCCAATGATGTTGTGATACTTGACGTCCGGTGATCGCTGAGCCCGCATCATGACGGGAAATATCGGTGACTCGGGCGCCAGGGAATCGATTGCATTGGCCACGGTCAACAGCTGTGTGTCTTTGAATAATCGTGGGTTCTGCCGCACCAAGGCGTTTCCCGTGGCGACCGTCATTTGAGGCAATTTGATAAACTTTCTGGCCAGCCAGCGGGTGTAATCGTTTGCAAAATCGCTACCCTTGTGCGGCGTTCCAATCGTGACGACTCGTTTGATCGATTGATTCGGCTTGAAGAACAACGCGCTGACCAGTTTTGTCTTGGCCTCTGCTGGACCCTTGATCGTTTCAATCGCTTCAGATTCGTCGCGAACGGGTTCTCGGCTCACGATCTTCCAAAAATCGTCGCGGCTGTCGATCGTTTGCATGCGGCTGATCAGGCCTCCCATGCTGTGTCCCACCAGTACCGTTTGATCGATCGGCTTGTGCTGGTGATTGGGATCAAACGTCTCTCGCATCTTATTCAAATCACTGCGCAACTGGGTCGCACTTAGCCAAAATGGCTGACCCGAGGGGAACAGGTAAAACCAAAACTGATAACGCTCGCGAATCTCCGGAAAGCTCCGCAGGTCGTTGAACATATCCATCCAGGTCAAAGGGCTGGACCAAAGGCCATGGACCATCAGCACGGGAATCCGCTTTGGATCATAGGGCTCCAGCATGTAGAGCCCGCGATTCTTGAGCGTGGCTTCCGGGTCAAGCAGGCCTTCGGTGGCCTGGTTTCGTTTGCGAAAGTCGGGGCTATCCAAAAAGAATGCGAGTGGCGTTGTCAGGTCGGTCTCCAATGGCACCCAATGATTGGCAAGCTGTATTTGGTTGGCAGTCAGGGGATCAAAGAATTCAAGCACACACTTGGTCGCTTCGCCGGCACGAGCGTTTTCGTTGGGCTTGACGCACCGCATGAGTGCCGTCACCGAATAACTCAGACCTGTTGGGTAATAACGTTCGCGCGAGTCGGACGAGTCAGAGGGACGGCGAACGGCAATCAGTGGTACGCCAAGTCCGTAGGTCGTGTGCCGGTTACGAAGCGTTTCAATCTCATAATCGCTAACAAATTCGTATCTCTCAAACTCGTCGGGATCCCATTGCCCGCGCATTTCTGTCCGTACCACAAACTCGCGATCGTCGGTTTTGATGCGGTACGTCTGACCGGGCTCAAGCCGATTGTCCTCACACAGCAGCCGCAGTGTGTCCTCAAGTGATTCGTTGTACAAATCACAGGCACTACGAAATAGCGGGTCGTAGGGGTTCCGCGTGTTTTTTAAATCATCACTGAACAGGTAGTCATAACCATTGGTCAGCGCTATTCCAAAATGATTCAGGGCACGGCTGGTTTGGCCTTTTTTTTGGGCCTTCTTTGCCTCGACATAGGCAAGCTCGCTGAGCGCGTAAATCAATTCCGCGTCCGGATTGTCACTGACCGTTTCCCTCATTTTTTCCATGCACTGATGGCAGTTGCGCTTGTACCTCTCTGCCAGGCCGTAACGCCGCAAGGTGTTCCACGTTCGCTCGCTGACCTCTGGCCGATGGAACAGTTTCAACGTTCCCGCCAAGGGGTTCGCCGGTAACTTTCGATCCGCCAGGTATCGAGGAGTTGCACAGCCGCTCTGGGAAATCAGAAAACAAAGCAAAGCGCAGCACAAAACGATCGCACGGCCATACGCATTCGAGCTTTGCGATGAAAGCTTTCCAGGAAAGTGCGGTTGAGGAACTCTGAACACCTGCCAAATATGCAATTGCTTCTCCGCGCTGTCGGTGAGACGATCGATGATGTCGCCGGCGACGGCACGGTGGGATCACGTGGACTCTGTCGGTAATTGGGGACGTTAAGAAGCCGAACGAATGGATGTCAATGGATTTTGCCCCAGAACATTGCCCACGGGCTGGACAATGCCTATCGTAACAGCGACGCCAAAACGAATGCTTCGTTTCTTGCGCCCGGACGCGCAGCGGGATTCCGGCGTGAAACTCATTCACGCATCGCAAATCAACAACTGCGAATCGGAATCATCGGAACAACCCTAGCGATCAACTCGCCACCTTACTGGCTGAGCAGATTGCAACCGTAATTCCGGTTTTCCACCGCACAGGTTTTTTGACCAAGCACCCTTTGTGACCTATATTCCCGTGGCCGCGTGTTGTGAGTGTCTTGAAGCGGCCGCGCTGCGGATGTCTACCTCCCAGGCAACCGTAGCCCTCCCTGACACTCGACGGTGGACGTATGCGCACGCTTCTGATCACTTGGGCTCGCTTTCGGGCAGCCACGTCGCCGTCAATCAAAGTGTTGATGATGACTCTTGCCTGCGTCATCTCGATGCCCGCTTTCGCGCAGACGATCAGCGAAGCGGCTCCCATCTCGCTTGATGCACAGTCCGCTCCGCTTGACGCACTGAACGCGGCAATCAACCGAGGTTTGGAATTAGAGCGAGAGCGTTCCTGGAGCGATGCGGTCAGGCATTACGACGAGTCGGTCCGTGAGTTTCCCGACAACAAGTCGCTGTATCAGCGTCTGATCATCAGCAGATTGCATTACGACGTCAATCGCCGCTATCAAGACAGAAGTTTCACACAATCTTTGTCACAGTTGGGAACCGGGCAGGCGCTGGACCTGTACACCGAAATATTGATGAACCTGCAGTCGCATTACGTTGATCCGGTCGACTGGTCGCGGGTCTTTCTGCACGGCACAGCCGCGTTGGAAGTAGCATTGACGGAAGAAAAATTCATGAATCACGTGTTGGCCAATGCTGACCGCGATGCTGTGGAGCAGTTTCGTCAGACCGTTCACCGCCGTGTGAACAATCGCAGCAAGGCCAGCCGGTTTGATTTGCGTGCCAACGTCGCCTACGTCGCCCAGCTGGCAGCGGCAGAAATCGGACTTTCACCCACCGCCACGGTGCTGGAGTACCTGAGCGGTGCCGTTTCGACGCTGGATCCCTACACGCGATTGCTTTCGGGAAGCCAGCTGGACGAAATGTTTTCCAGCATCGAGGGAAACTTCGTGGGACTTGGAATTGAACTCAAGGCGGAAACGGATTGCCTGCAAATCTTGTCGGTGATTGGCGGTGGACCGGCAGAACAAGCTGGGATTCGTGCCGGTGAGCGAATCACACGCGTAGAAAACACCCACTGCGCCGCCGCCAATCCCGACTTCGTCGCCGATTTGCTGCGTGGTCCGGAAAACTCATACGTTTCACTCGCGATTGTCGACGTCGAAGGGAAGGCCCGCGACTTGCGCGTGCAACGGCGTCGAGTCGAAGTGCCCTGTGTCGAGAATATCCATTTGGTCGACACAGATAAAGGAATCGGCTATCTGCGGTTGACGAACTTTCAAAAAACAACGACCAGGGATGTCGAGCGGGCCTTATGGAATCTGCACCGTCGGGGGATGAGGTCGCTGATTGTGGACGTCCGTGGCAATCCCGGCGGTCTACTTTCGGCGGCAGTCGAAGTTGCCGATCGCTTCCTGATTGACGGACGAATCGTCAGCACACGTGGCCGCAATGCTCGTGAAAACTTTGACTACGTGGCGCATCGTCCCAACACCTGGGAAGTTCCTCTTGCCGTGCTGATTGATCGGGACAGCGCGAGTGCGAGCGAGATTTTTGCCAGCGCCATTGCGGACAGCGGCCGTGGCCTGATTGTCGGTGAAACGAGTTACGGTAAAGGTAGCGTCCAGGGAATCTTTCGCATGCAAAGTGCAAAGTTTGGACTCTGTTTGACCACCGCCAAATTCTATTCCCCGACCGGTCGCGCGATCAGCCGCAACGGGGTCCAGCCGCATGTCCCCGTGACAAGTACTTACATTGCGGCCCGCCCGAATGACCAAGGGCGTCTGACGATGGACCGGGAAGATGCTGCCCTACAAAAAGCGATTGGCGAATTGGTCGCAGATCGAGATCTGATCAGCAGGCGGCCTTGATCGTTCCGGCGTCCCAGGAAAACGTTCTCTCAGACAACGAGAGGGATAGCTTCGGTGTCACCAGGAAAAGAAAATGCTGTAGAGCATTTTTATCATTGACGTGGGATCATCTGTAGGCCAGGACTTGTCCTGGCAATGAGGCGCCAGGACAAGTCCTGGCCTACGAGATTTCTGAAAATGCTCTATTAACGGGGCAATCGGGGTAAAGGCGTGCGGTGGCTGGTCAGCGAGGCGACCGAAGACACGTTTCTGGATCCTAAGCCGGCATCAACAAGCAGTCTCGTGACCGCGACCATCAAGCTGTGCCATTGCTGGATCGTTTCTGGCGTGCCCACCAATTGTGCGTCTTGACGATCATAACCTCGCTGGCTTACCCGAATGGTTGGCTCCAGATGCAGCAAGGCCTCCATCATCAAATGATCACGACAATCAGACTCGGTCAGCGCCGGATCATCATAAATCCAAAGATGCGCCTGCAAAACGAGATCCATGAATGATAGTGCAGCTTGCTGGGCGCTGGCGGCGCTACGAATCTGCCGGTTGGAACCACATTGAAGATAGTATTTGGCCACCGATGACTCCTCCATGATGGAAACGAAGATTCTCAAAAACCAGCCGTTTGGCTGATACTCAGATCATCGCGATCGCGTGGACAAGTCTGGTCCCAGCTGCCTCAATCATTGGGAATCTGATCGGCCGGAGTTTGCGGAGTCGGATCGTCTTCGTCGTCGGAACCCCCGAAACGATATGTCAAGATTTCTCCACTTACCTGGCCGATCACGCGTTTTTGAATCGGCTTGACCGTGATCCGGGTCTGAATCTCGTTACTTTTGGATGGGACCGTCTGCCCCAGCCGCTCGTGGATCACTTTCCCATTGCGAACGTCGATCGCCTGAACGTCAAGCTTGACCGTCCGCGCGTGGTTGGTGGCATAGGTTGACCATGCGCGAGTCAACAGCAAGATCGGGGTGGAGGATGGCTGATCCAACGTGCATCCATACGGGAAATCGTCAAATTGCAGTTCCCACCGAAGCGAACCGCTATCAAGCGATATCGCGTAAACAACGTCTGTTGTGTGGTGATTTGAACTTTGCCGTGTTTGCAGCGTCGCATCTTTTGGCAGTTTGGATTGATCCGGCCTGTTCATCGGCAACAGAATCAATTGGCCGCCTAATTCCATTGCATGAAGCCGTTGCAAATCTTCCAGCGGCTCGGTGTCCAGATCGCTCAGCACGCTGCCAGCTTGGACGTCCCAGACGATTAGTTTTCCATTTGAGCTCAACAGCACCATGTACCGGCTACCAACAATCTGCCCATAAGTACGATCACCATCGACGATACTTCGACTGGCGGTCGACGTCTCCAATTCCTGCAAAACCTCACCGGAAAAAGGATCCAGGAGAGTGACGACGCAAGACCGCCCATCGTCGCTAGGTAGTTCGCACAGAACATGCTTGCCTGCACTATGCCAGATTTTTCCGTAGTCCCACGGTTCCGATTTCAGATGGCGGCCATCCAGTTTGTCAAAGAACTTAACGGTTTTTTCATTGGGGGAAACGACAGCGATCTGGTTGCCCTCGGCGACGATCATGCCGTCTTGCGGCGCGTCGGAGTTTCTCCAAAGCGTTTCCGAGTTTGCCAAATCAATCGCCAGCAAATCGCCGCCCTGCAGCACGATGACCCGATCGCCTAAGACGGGACCGACTCGGAATTCAGCCGCCGATGTACGGGCCGTTGAGGAACTGATGGGGAACCAAAAAACAGGGGCATTGAATGAATTCATTTCATTGCGGAGTTTCGCGATTGACGCACCATCACCACTGAAATTTCGCCGCCACAAAATCGAATCCGACACTTCGTTACTCTTGACCCGAAACAGATCGATGGCTGCGATTTCACCGGGGCGAACCACAATCATCACCCCACCATTGATAATCGCTTCCTTATCCCCGTCGTCGCGAGGACTCAAACCATCCAGGGGAATTCCATAAATCTGGCCAAAGGAATCCCGCAGCGCGATATTGTTGGCACCTTCACTGACCAATCGCCAGCCACGGAAGGATTCACCCCAGGAGACGGATGTCCGAGAAAGTCGCTGTCCCAGAGTGATGATTCCCCTGGAACGAAGCTGCTGCGATTGCCAGTCCAGCTCCACCGGCGATTCCCACTCGATCGCTTGTGTGCCTTGCGATGCCAGCTTTCGTAGCTCGTCAAGATCATCCGCTTCCCGCTCAGCAAGAGCGTCGACGACTTGCAGTGCGTCTTCGCCGCGCTGCCCCTCGATCAGTGCATCAGCAAGAAGCCGCATGGCATCCATCGGTAGCTGCGCGATGTCTTGAGCGGTGGCATTGGAAGATCCCAGCGCGAGTCGTTCCAGTTTCAGCAGTTCTCCCTCTTCGCGAAACCGCCGGCCCAATTCAGCAATTGCCGCAGTACCCCCGACGGCGGCAAAATGTCTTGATGATCGGGTCAGTAAACCGGTCGATCCCTGCAGCAGCCCCGCCATGTGATCCGCGACCTGTGCGGCGATTCGCTGCCGCTGTTGTTGATCGGACAGATCAACGACTTCACGCATCCGAGCGGCTACCCAGCTATCCAGTGAGCAATGCCGGCTGATGTCATTGAGAATCTCGTCCGCTGCTGCGTCAAGCAGATTTTGGTTGGTTAGCAACGTCGACAGATCAATCAATCGGCCCACTGCGTCATCAAGCCGACGTTCGTCAATCGCACCTCGAATCAGCAGCGCCAAAAACTCGGCCCGTTGGTCTGGCTGATCAATCATTAAATCCAGTTGCTCGACCAATTCCGGCTCACCACTGGGGTCATCACGAAGGATCCCCAGCATTGCCGAGACTGAAAGCATATGGACCTCATCACTTTCCGGATCGATCCTGGCAGCGCGGTTCAGCAAATCCAAGGCTTCCCGCCGCTTGTCACGCTGAATCATCAATTCCGCTTTGCGAACAAGCGCTTCATAGTCTTCAGGATTCCTTTCCAGAATCGAATTCACCAGTGGTTCCAATGTCGCTTCACCAAAAGCCACCGACAAACGCGTCGCGGCCTGGGAAATGACTTCACCGCCAACAGCAACCAAATTGCCAAGCGGGTAACGCGTCGTGCGTCTGGACACTACCTTGCCATCGTCAAGCGAAATCTGGATTAACTGATTCGAAGTGGTGGGCAGGAAGAAATCATTGCCGCCAAAGACACCGCAGCCGGCGATCTGCTGACCGGACGCCAATAGGTCGTCACCCGTCCGCCAAAGCTGTGCGCCCGTTTCGCTGTCGTAAGCGCGTAATTCGCGGGTTCCCACCAAGATGAACTTGCCGTCTCGAACACCGGCTAAGTATCGCATCTGTTCGCGCGGCTTGTCGGAGAATTTCGGTAAACCAGAGACAAGGTCGAAACAAAACAAACGCTCCGATTCGATGGGCGTCACTAACACAACTGACCCGGCGGCGATCGCCAGCCCGTTGTGCCACCGCTGCATCAGCTGGTTCGGTTCGACATTGTTTCGCCGATTAATGACTTGATTGACATCTGTGCGACGTGGATAGGTAACTCCCCACCGCAGCATACGATCCGCCAGGTCCAAAGCGACCGTCGCGCCGGCTCCGGTGGGGCAGATCAGGACACCCTCGTGATAGGTTGGCGCCGCCCCGGCGATCCGTCGGACTGCATCAAAATCGACACTGCCTGTTTCCACGGCCACCAATTGTTGGCGCCACAATTCGTTTCCCGATCGTGGATCAAGACAGACCAGTAAGATGTCGCCGGCCATTTCGGCCATGACGTACAGTCGGCCGTCCAGCGGCAAAGGCGGTCCCAGGAAAAATGCGTCCGACAGCATCGATGCCTGATCGGCTCCCTTGCCAAGCCGCCATTGCAATTTGCCTTCGGTTTCCAAGTCCAACGCGACCAACGTGTTTGTGCGAGTATCGGCGGGCCGAGTTCCGCGAATTCCCATGATGGGACTGAATTGTGCAATCTCGACTTCCGACAAATCCGTAATCATGAATACGCGTTTGCCGTCACTGCTGACCTGGCCGTAGGGCAGATCATTCCACACCCGCTGCATCAACAAGCCGCCGGGGCCTTCGTCACCGATGATCGAATCCAACGGAAACTGCTCTTCATCCATGTCTTCGCTGGTGGCATACCAGGGGAATTGCCAGACTCACTTGCCCGTCCGATAGTCAACACCAAACAACCGATCCGTTGTACGCATCAACAGTTGGTCGCCGACTCGAATCGGCATCCAGCTTGGTGGCGGCAACTTGCCGCTGACAATCAATTCGTTCGCCTTTTCCTCCACGACCTGTGCCTCACGCGGACTGGCCGTGACCGGCAAGTCCCAACGCAAATTACCCAGCGGCATCTGTCCGGCCGAAGCACCATTGCGACTGGGCGTGGCCCCAAACAACGCGTAATCCTTTAACTCGCCGCCCGCCGATTCCTGGTTCACCGAGTATCGTTCTGCGCTCCGCTCACTCGGCTCCCGGCCAGAAAGGTGCATGGCCGCTTCATGAAGCGACTTCAGTGATTCACCCAAGTGCGCGATGGCTTGCGGAGTTTCGACAACGGCGTCCAATAGCAACGACGCGCTCAGTGGATGTCCGCTGACAAGTTCCTGTTGAGCCAAAATCAACGAAGCTTCATACCCGGCCTTGGTATGGAAGAACTTGCGTCGTACGTCACGCAGCTTGTTCCAGTCGCGCGAGGCGGCTGCATCGTCAAGCGAACGCCGCGCCAAGGGGCCGTACTGCAACTCATACGTCTCCAACGCCGCCGGGGGCAGACCGCCAATGATGTCCCGCGCGCGACGAAGTAGACTCATCGACTGATGCTGGATGCGCTTTTGCGACTCCTCAAGTAAAAAGAAGTCTTGCCCAGCCAACGAATCGTCGTCGTACGCATCGGCTCGCTCACGTTGCAGCAGATCTCCCAAGCGCACGACTGCGTCACTGTATTGCTTTTGCTCGATGGCATCTTCGGCATCACGCAATTCCTGCTCGATGAATCGAGGTGCCTCGATAAAACGGCCCGATACCATCGTTCTCATGTTTCCAAATACCTGGGCAACCGCCGGGCCGGAGCACATTAGTAAGAACAAGGACAGGCAAACGGCTGGGCGATTCAGGCAACAATGACGAGACACGTCTGATCCACCTTGACTTCAAAGACACGGGAACTGGTTGAACCGATCACCCCATTGTAGGGACCGGCGTAGAAAATGTCGCCAGCACAGGTTTCCGTTCCCCAGCCGCCGTGCAGGCACCTCCGCTCGGCCAGTTTTAAGGCTGAATCAAGCTGATCCTTATCATGTTTGACTTGACGAGGCCCCGCGGCGTGCCCTGCGTAGCACAATAACGCCACAGATCCCGGCCACAATTCCAATCACCAGCCCAATCACGGTGAACATAAGCGAAGAGGAGATGCTTCCGGCTACCACGTCAGGCGAAGGTGATTCGGATTGTGATAAGCTGTCGACCGAATCCATCATGCTGAAGACGGTGGCCGCCAATCCCAGAATCGGCGTCAAAACCGCAATGACCAGCAGTAGCACTGCCAGGAAGAATAGCCCACGTGTCTTGGCCTGCGACCCCTGCGATGGTGGTTCGTATGGATTGATCATGGCAGCATTTTTAGCATGATGTTTGATATCAAGATGCTCTCGATACCGCTAATCACGCCAGGATGTCGTCGACAACTTCGCCATAAATATCTGTCAAGCGAAAGTTGCGGCCGGCGTAGGGGTAAGTCAGCCTGGTGTGATCCAATCCCAACAGGTGCAAGATCGTAGCGTGCAAGTCGTGGATGTGAACTTTGTTCTCGGTCGCGTAGTAACCGTACTCGTCCGTCGCTCCGTACGTCAGCCCGCTTCTCACACCCCCGCCCGCTAACCACATGGTGTAGCCGTGCGGGTTGTGGTCGCGGCCGTTGTCGCCCTGAGCGACGGGCGTACGACCGAATTCACCCCCCCAAAGCACCAGTGTGTCTTGCATCAGTCCGCGGGCTTTCAGGTCTCCAAGCAGCGCGGCAATCGGTTGATCCACTTCCTTGGCGTTCTTGGCGTGACCGGCTCGCAAATCGCTGTGCTGATCCCATTTATAACTATGAGTGCATTGCACGAATCGCACACCGCGCTCGATGAATCGCCGCGCCATCAAGCACTGACGTCCAAAATTACCGGTGACGTCCTGATCAAGCCCATAGGCCCGACGTGTCGATTCGGTTTCGTCATCGACACTTTGCAATTCCGGCGCCGCGGCTTGCATCCGAAAGGCGAGCTCGAATGAATTGATCCGCGCCTCCAGCTCCGTGTCGGGGCCGGTCTGCTCGAGACGATCGAGATTCATCTGGCGTAGTAAATCGAGCTGTGCTCGCTGCAACGAGCGCGGTGTGCGATCAGCATTTTCAATAAACGGAATCTTCGCTTGCTGGGCGGGAATGCTCGCGTTGCCAAGCGGCACGCCGTGGAAATCGGCCGGCAGGAAAGAGGAACTGAAGGCATTGACGCCACCGTGGGTCAGCGTCGGACAGATCGTGATG
>JBFJVZ010000192.1:0-13629 GCA_041623895.1 Pirellulaceae bacterium
GAACGTGATCAGCGCTCCAGGGCTCGTTTGCAATGTGACCGCCTCGCCGGCCGTGATGCCAAAAAACTCCGTGCCGGCCAGCGTGATGTGCCCGGCCGCAATGATCCAGCCGCCCAGCAACATCGATCGGTGCGTGCCCAACAGTCGGTCAGCAATCATGCCGCCAAAGATCGAAGTCAAATAGACCATGAAGGTGTAGACGCCGTACAAGGTGTAGGCATCGTCTTTCTCCCAGCCAAAGCCGGGGTTTTCGTTTTTCGCGCCCTGGCCCTTGGTGGTGGCGAATTCGACCACATCGCCGACGGTCTTGGCCTCCTGCAAACCGCCACTGGGAAAGGAAACCGCGAATTTCGAGTTCATTGCTGAAATCAGCGCCGTTCGCTTGCTCGCGTCCAGCGCCAGTTCACCCTCCAGCGGCGAGCTGGCGGTGATTTGATCGGCCGCGACGCCCATCTGATCGGCAATTATCTGAATTACGGCTGCACCTCCACCAACATCAGACTCCAGACGGAGATCGGACGGTAAGAATTGATCGACGCTGGCGATCAAAAACAGGACGAACAGGGCCCGCATCCCGTAATAACTGAATCGCTCCCACATCTCCGTGATGAACAAGACCCACAATCCGGGCGGCTGATGCGTTTCGAATTCACTCAATGGGACCGCGTGCTCGGGCTCCTTGTCAAATTCCACATTGGAGACGTGCAGGGGATTCGTTTCGGGATGGGCATCGTCTGGTTTGTTTGGATCACCGCTCATCGTCTGCTTTGCTTCCGTTGATGGTAAATAGCGAATATGGACGCGATTCTAGAGATCCCGACGGTGTGTGACATCCCTGATTCGTGTCTGGGCCGCAAGGCAAAGCAGAATTTGTGATTGGGGTCAGGAAACCACCTCGGGTGCGTCGACCACGGTTGGCTGGCGCCCATCGTGAAAGTAAACGCGGTTGCGACCGATATTTTTTGCCGCGTACAAGGCTTCGTCCGCGCGGCGGACGATCGAGGCAGCTCCCATGTCATCACCGGGCTCAGCCAGGCCGGCACTAACCGTCAGCCGCAATTCCTCCTGGCCGACCTGATGCCGTTGCCTGGCGATTTGTTGCCGTAAGCGTTCGATGCGTCCCGCTGATTGGCGAACAGATCCCTGAAGAATGACTGCAAATTCCTCGCCCCCAAATCGCGCCACCAGCAAGGCATCGGCAAGTTCGCTGCGGAGTGAATGAGCAAATTCGGTTAACACGCGATCCCCTTCCGGGTGGCCGTGCAAATCATTAATCGACTTGAAATGATCGATATCGACCAAAGCGACGCTGAACGATTGGCCGCCGTGGCGATGCGCGGCAAATAACTCTTCCAAACGCTGATCGAACTCGCGGCGATTGGCCAACCCGGTCAAGGCGTCGGTCCGAGCTTCGTTCAAGTACCACTTGATCTGTTGTGACTTTTGATCCAGTTGGTCTTCGGCGGTCGAGAGTTTTTGCTTCAGGTCATTGTTGCTGGCAATGACTTTTTGCAGCAGAGCGACCACGCGGTCGCTGGAAAGGGACTGTCCGTCGTCGCCACCGACCGCCTTGCTCAACGCGTCAAGCAGATCTTGATGTTGCGACACATCACCGTAGTATCGCTGTGTCCACGATTCCAAATCATCCAGTAATTGCAGGACACTCTCGCGATCATCCCTGGCATCGACCGGCGCTGTCCTTTGCCGCCGGCACAGCCACCACCCCATCGCCGTACCCCCGGCGAGCAAGCCGATTGCACCGACAACAATTATCAAGACCTGGTAGCCGTGCATACTTTATTCAGGGCCGCACGTGTTTCATTCGGGCCACGGGATCGAAGGTCAAACCGGCGCGTGGCCGACAACAGGGTCACCGCCAACGAACTCGGCCGCGCTTTGAATTTCCTCGCCTCGCGGAATCACCACCAGCCCGCTGTCGGTCACCGTGAATCCTCGGGCCATATCGGCTGCGCGATCAAAGCCGATCACCGTTTCCGGCGGTATCCTGACTCCCTTGTCCACGATCACGCGTCTGAGACGACAGCGGCGGCCGACGTTGACATCGGAGAACAGAATGCTGTCTTCGACTTGAGCGTAACTGTTGATACGAACGTTGGGTCCCAACACACTGCGGGCGATGCTGCCGCCGCTGACAATCGCGCCCTGGCAGACCAACGAATCCATGGCGATTCCACGCCGCGAAGCATCCCCTTCGCTGCCGAACACGAATTTGGGCGGTGGTAACATTGGTTGAAAGGCGCGGACCGGCCAATGTTGATCGTAAAGATTCAGTTGGGGATCGACGCGAATCAAATCCATCGTCGCTTCGTAATAGGCGTCCAGCGTACCGACATCACGCCAGTAGGCGTCCCGTTTACGGTTTTCATCCAGGAACGGAAACGCGTAGACGCGATAATCGTCGATCGCACTAGGAATGATGTTCTTGCCAAAATCGTGCGAACTTTCCTGATGCGTCGCGTCATCGCAAAGTTGTTCATACAAGAATCGCGCGTTGAATACATAAATCCCCATCGACGCCAGACAAACATCCGGATCTTCAGGTGTGCCCATCGGATCGTCCGGCTTCTCTTGAAATCCAACGATCTTTTGATCGGGATCGATTTGCATCACGCCGAATTGTAGGGCCGCATCACGGCTGACCCGCAGTGCGCCGACGGTGATGTCCGCATCCATTTTTCGATGAAACTGGACCATCGGCTTGTAGTTCATCTTGTAGATGTGATCGCCAGCCAAGATCACGATGTCGCGGGGTTCTTCGCGTTCGATGGCGTAGATGTTTTGATAGACAGCGTCAGCGGTGCCGCGGTACCAGTTGTCATCGATCCGCTGTTGCGGTGGCACGACGTCGACGAATTCACCCAGCTCGCGGCAGAAGTATCCGCGCCAGGCCAAGTTGATGTGGCGATCCAGAGACTGCGCTTTGTACTGGGTCAGCAGCAGCAGCCGCCGCATGTCGCTGTTGAGACAATTACTGAGCACAAAATCGATGATCCGGTACAAACCGCCAAACGGGACAGCGGGCTTGGCCCGGTCGCGGGTCAGCGGTTCCAGCCGCGAACCCCGCCCGCCAGCCAGGATGACGGTCAAAATGTCTCGCATTGTTGGTGCTCCCTGCGTTGATGGTTGTTGGTGCCGCGGCCCGTCGTCCTTGTTTTCTCCCAGCAACATAACCTAACAAATCCCGGACCATCCGTAGTGCCAACACCATCGGCCCGAAAATCACGAATTCCGGCCGCGCGCGAACTGGGCACGGCAGGATGCCGAGCCTAGGTGCCGTGACACGAACTGGGCACGCCAGGATCCCGAGCCCTGCCGGGAATGGCGGCCGGAAGGGCGAAAACTGGTGATTGGTCTGGAGTTTGCATTCTCGATCGACTTTCCGCCGGACTGTCGATTCGGCAGCGAAAGGGGACAAAACGGCCAAAAATCGTAGTCTCTGATGAACCCGGCGCTAGGATGCCTTGGTAATACGGGTATGCGGCTTGGTGGGTCGCTTGTCCCGGCGGAATGCCAATTAACAAATGATACAGCCCAGAACGTTCAAGAGTCGAAGACTCGGGAGTTCAAGAAATGGAAAATACGTGGAGAAATGTCAGTCTTGCCCTGGGTGCGATGTTACTTGCCGCCTTGGTGACCGGTGTGGTGCTCTCATTGCCGCAGGGGCTGCGTGGTGACGTGCAAGCGCAGGACCGCGGTCTGGTCGCCCAGCAAGATCTGGGGGCCGCACAAGATCTATCAGCAGCCTTTCGCAATGTCGCTGAATTGCTTCGACCCAGCGTGGTCAGCATCAGCATCAAACAAACGGCGGTCATACGCCGGCGTGGCGTCCCACCCGGGTTTCCGCGAGGCTTTGAAGATTTCTTTGACGACTTTGGCGGCGAGTTGGAGAGGCGGCAACTGGAAACGGGGATGGGCAGTGGTGTCATCGTTCGCGCTGACGGCTACATCCTGACGAACAACCACGTCGTCAAAGACGCCGATGAGTTGGAAGTCGAACTAAGCGATGGCCGCACGGTCAGCGGAACAATCGTCGGCACCGATCCGGAAACCGACTTGGCGGTCGTCAAGATCGAAGCGAATGGATTAAAGGCCGCCGTCTTTGGCGATTCCGAGGCGACTCGGGTTGGCGATTGGGTGCTGGCCATCGGTAGCCCATTCGGACTGGACCAAACCGTTACCGCCGGGATCATCAGCGCCAAGAACCGCGATCAGAACATCATCAAAAATGGGGAAGGTTTCGAGGATTTCTTGCAAACCGATGCCGCCATCAACCCCGGCAACTCAGGTGGTGCGCTTGTTAATCTGCGCGGCGAGTTGATCGGCATCAACACAGCGATACTCTCGCGCACCGGCGCGAGTGCCGGAATTGGGTTTGCGATTCCGGTATCGTTGGCAGGGCCGGTCTTGAATTCGATTATCGAAAGTGGTGTTGTCCGCCGCGGATTCCTGGGTGCTCAAGTTGTCGACGTGACACCAAAACACATCAAGGACTTTGACTTGGCCGTCAACAGTGGCGCATTGGTCGGCGGGGTTTTAGAAGGCCAGCCGGCTGACAAGGCCGGTCTTCAACTAGGTGATGTCGTCACCAAATTAGATGGTCGTCCCTGCAGCGGTGGCACTCAGCTGCGCAACTACGTGGCCAGCCGGCCTCCGGGAGCGACCGTGAAAATGGAAGTCAACCGCCGCGGAAAGGTATTGACGGTCAATGTGAATCTGCAGGAACGGACTGACGCGGCGATGGCGCGATTCAAAGCGGGCGAGATCATGGGTGCCGAGTTGACGCCCGCGACACCTGCCACGGCACGCAAATACGGCTATCAGAATCTTCGAGGCGGCTTGATTGTCACCGCGGTCAAGGACGACAGCGAAGCCGACCGCGCCGAATTGGAAGTTGGCGACGTGATCGAGTCGGCGGCGGGAGTCGTGTTGGAGTCGGCGGACGACTTCGCCGCGATTTTGGAGGAGGCAAAGAAACGCGGCCAAGCCGTGCGTGTCGTGGTCCGACGCGGCAACGCGCGAATGTTGATGGTGGTTCGCTAGCGACACCGTCTTTCCAGGCAAAACGTCAAGCTGGGTAGGATTCCTGCCCAGCTTTTTCGTTTCTCGGTTGCCGCATTTCACCAGACCGTTACATTCGGTACTCATGACCGCCACCATCCAGCCTTTACCGACGATCCGACAGCTACCGCCCAACTTGGTGAACCAAATCGCGGCAGGCGAAGTCATCGAGCGTCCCGCTTCGGTGGTCAAAGAATTGGTGGAAAACAGTATCGATGCTGGATCATCTCGCATCGAAGTCACGATCACCGGCGGCGGCAGCGAGCTGATTCGAATCAGCGACAACGGTTGCGGGATGACGGCGGAGCAATTGCCGCTGGCCGTTTCCTCTCACGCGACCAGCAAACTGCCCAATGACGAAGCGCTTTTCCACGTCAGCACGCTGGGGTTTCGCGGTGAGGCCTTGGCGTCGATCGGCAGCGTCTCGCAGTTGACGATCCGCAGTCGCACCGAAGCTGACGACTGTGGCTCCGAGCTTAACACCCGAGGCGGCGTGATCGAGCCGCCGGCTCCCTGTGGCTGCCCGGTCGGGACCGTGATCGAAGTTCGCAATCTGTTCTTCAATACCCCGGTGCGACATCGATTCTTGAAAACCGCACAAACCGAACGCGGTCATATTGTCGAGGCGTTTACTCGTTTGGCCTTGGCCAACCCAAACATCCATTTTGTGCTGACCAATAACGACAAGCAGCTGTACGATTTACCGCCGACGGTGCAATGGGCGGATCGAATTAGCGCGTTTTTTGGCGGCGAAATCGGCGAAGCACTGATTCCGGTCAACAGCGATGACGCGCAAATCAAAATCAGCGGCTTTGCCTGCGATCCATCGGTCAGCCGCGGCAATACGCGAATGCAATACTTGTTTCTGAACGGGCGGCACATCCGCGACCGCTCGCTGCAACACGCCCTGGGCGAAGCTTACCGCGGGTTGTTGATGGTGGGACGTCATCCGGTCTGTTTCTTGCGGATGGACATGCCGCCCGAGATGATCGACGTGAATGTGCATCCCACAAAATTGGAAGTCCGCTTCACCGACGGCGGTCGCGTCTATAGTCGATTGCTGCAGACCTTGCGGCATCAGTTCTTGACGACCGACATGACCCAGCGCGTTGGTCCCCCGCCGCCGGTCAGTGATCAAGCAGAACTTCGCGCTCCGCTCGAAAGTGCGCTGGGCCTGCCGGTCCGTGTGGAACAGGAGCATCGACAATCCGTGATCGAGTGGGCGCGAACCGGTCAAACTCCGGCAGCCAGCACCGCCGCCATGCCCTCGATCGCGACTCCGGATTTCAAACCCTTCCCACACGGTTCAACTGCGCCGGCAATGGATCAGGCCGCACGTCCCAGCGCCGCACCAGCCGACGTAGCGCCGTGGGAGGAACCCGAATCGATTAGCGAAACTCCCGCTGTTTGCTATCTCGGCTTCCAGGTTCATAATCGTTACTTGGTCACGCAAGACGAATCGGGCATGGTCGTGATCGACCAGCATGCACTGCACGAACGCGTCTTGTACGAACGCGTCAAAGACAAGGTGCTGGGCGAAAACAGCAACCTTGAGTCACAGAAACTGCTGGTACCCGAGCCGGTTTCGCTGACGCCGGCCGAACGAACGGCGGCCTTGGATGCGCAGGAAACGCTGGCTCGAATCGGTTTGGAAATTGAGGACTTTGGTGGAGATTCGATCGTCATCCAAGCCTATCCCGCGATGCTCAGGAACACTTCACCGGGCGACATGCTGCGGACGTTGCTGGAATCGATCCTTGGTTCAGGCAAAAAACCGGAACCATTGGAATTGCTCAACCACATGCTATCGACGATCGCCTGCAAAGCCGCGGTCAAAGCGGGTGATCGCTTAACACCCGAGGAGATCAGCAGCCTGCTGGAACAACGTGACCTGTACCAAGACACCCACCACTGTCCCCACGGCCGCCCCACCGCACTGTTTTTCAGCCGCGACGAGCTGGATCGCATGTTTGGACGGCTGGGGCCGCGAGGCCGATCGTAAGATGCGTAGCGGAATTACGCAGGATTCCGGCGATCCCCGCTCTTCGAAAGTCCCCTATCCTCAGCTACGCAGATGCAACCAATCAAAGCTGCCGCCATTCAGTTCAATCATCGACCCGGCGACAAGGCTTACAACCTGAAGCGGGTGCGTGAACTGACCGCCCAAGCCGCTGCACAAAATGTCAACCTGGCTGTCTTTCCCGAAATGTGCATCACGGGTTACTGGCACGTCCGCAATCTGTCCCGAGAGCAGATTGAGCAGCTTGCTGAACCGGTCAGTGACGCTCCTTCGGTCCGCGAGTTATTGCAATTAGCTGATCAGCATCAACTGACCCTCGGTGCCGGTCTGATTGAGTTGGGAGACGATGGCGAGCTTTACAATGCTTACGTCGTGGCCATGCCGGACGGCCAAATCGCCGTTCATCGAAAGCTGCATTGTTTCATCAGCCAGCACATGTCTTGCGGCGACCAATACACGGTGTTTGACATTCCCCAGGGGGCGCGTGTGGGCGTGTTGATTTGTTATGACAACAACATCGGCGAAAACGTGCGGATCAATGCGCTGATGGGAGCAGAGATCCTGTTGGCGCCGCATCAAACCGGCGGTTGTGATTCACCGAGCCCTCGTTGCATGGGCACGATTGATCCGCAACTATGGCACGATCGCGGCGAGCATCCGGAAAGAATCGAAAGTGAATTTCGCGGTCCCAAAGGACGCGAGTGGCTGATGCGTTGGCTGCCGGCGCGTGCGCATGACAACGGCTTGTTCTTGATTTTCAGCAACGGAGTCGGCGTCGACGACAACGAAGTCCGCACTGGGAACTCGATGATTTTGGACGCCTACGGCGCGGTACTGGCCGAAACCTGGAAAGCGGGTGATGAGCTGGTAATCGCCGATCTGGATCCGACCATGCAGGCTTCCAGTACCGGTCGCCGCTGGTTGAAGTCACGCCGCCCGGACCTGTACGGCCCACTGACCAAACCGACGGGGATTGAACAAGACACCAGAACAGTCAGGTTTGCGAAAACAAAGTAGCTGCCGGAGAAACGTAGCAGGCACACTCCGTGTGCCGCCGCGCGTCTTGTCAGCTTGTTTTCTTGTTAGCTACAGCACACGGAGTGTGCTGCTACCTTTTTTGGCACTTCATCATGACAACCGTCACTGTCAAGGAACAAATCAACGCTCCGCCGGAAGCCGTCTTTGCAATCGTGACCAATCATGCAGCTTTGCCCGATATCGTTTCGGGGATCAAGTCGATTCAGGTGCTGACGGACGGCCCCGTCGGGATCGGTACCAAGATCCGCGAGACCAGGGTGATGTTTGGCCGCGAAGCTTCCGAAGAGATGGAAATCACGCAGTTTGATCCGCCCCACTCATTCCTGCTGGAAGCTTATAACCACGGCGCACATTACCGAACCGCTCACCAGTTCGCCCCAGTTGGCCAGGGCACGCTCGTAACGGTAACTTTCGCAGCCAGCGGGACCAATTTTTTTGCCAAGATCATGAGCGCGGTGATGGGCCCGCTGATGAAAAAGACGCTCGCTCGTCTGCTCCAGCAAGACCTGGCAGATATCAAACAGCACGTGTACCAGCAGTCCCGCCCGTAGCGAAGTCTTGCATCGCATCCGAGGGCCTAATCGTTGGTTCTTGCTGCAAGCGGGGACTCGTGCACCGCGACGTCAAGCCGAGCAACATTTTGATTGACGAGGAGGGGAAACCGTTCATTGTCGATTTTGGGTTGGCGCTCCGGGAGGAAAATATCGGGAAAGGGCCGCGTTACGCGGGTACGCCGGCTTACATGAGTCCCGAACGGGCCCTTGTCTTGCACCGGGCCAGTGTCCGGCGGGAAATGACAATCGCAGCGAAGTGACATTGTTCGTTTGGACACGGACTTTGTCGTCCGCGGTCAGCACGGCATCCACCGATGCGGGCGACCAGTGCTCGCCGAGTCCACGAATGTCAACCCAATGCATACGGTGGTACCGCAGGCTGACGGTGGTGAACTGAATCCGGGGTGGGACCGCCGCGGTTACTGCGGCTGCCAGCGACGCCATTCGTGTTTCAATTTCGACCATCGACTGGGCATGAATCTTATGTCCGGTCGCCGGTCCGATCACGTGTACCAGGTCGATACCGAGATCCGCTAGCGCCGCTTCCATCACATCAGCCGCCTGCTGTTGCCGGTCAACTTCGCCGCTGTAAGCAATCGTCAAGATTGAAACATGGGACCAGCCGCCGGTGTTTTTTGCCCACGGTGCTCGGGACGGCAACCAAGCACGCTGCGGCTGGTGTTGCGATCCCCACTTCTTAAGCTGGGATCGCGGATGAGCTTAGTCTCGGAAAGCCGCCGGGTGTGAAAAGACGGCTAATTGCCAATCGATTTGAAACCTGCGCTGGGCAGTTCGGGTATCATTCAGAAAGACCGAAAGCAAAAAACGACGGGAAATTCAACATACTCCATTCACCATAGCGGACAGCGCGGGAGAGAAGACAGATGATGCGAATCTTGGTGGCTGCCTGGCTGGTCACGATGTCGATTGTTTGGGGGCAGGCTCAGGTAGCGACGGCCGAGAAACCTCTTACGGATGCGAAGCTTTATCCAGCCACTTCGATCGCTTACTTCGAGTTGTCCGCTCCGGTCGATCTGTTCGCGACGATTCTTGATCATCCGCTGCGAGAGAAGATCGAATCGCTGCAGCCCTATCAAATGGCCATCCAGTCGCAGCAGTACAAGCAATTTCTGTTTGGCCGCGGGATGGTCGAAACCCAACTGCAGATGACCTGGCGTGAAGCGCTCGAGACATTTGCGGCTCATCGAGTCTCGGTTGCCTTTGACGCGGCCACCCAGGGGGCCGCGATGATCGCTCACGGCAAAGACGCCGAGTCGATGAAGCTGTTTCACCAAAAGCTGCTGGAGTTTGCCAGGCTTGGCGAGAATCGCGACAGCATCAAGGAAGGCGAGTATCGCGGCGTCCAGGCCTACCAGATCAACGGAACTCGCTTTGCCGCCTACGAAGATCGCATGTTGATCACCAACAAATCGGAGTTGGGGAAACAAATCCTGGACCGGTTGATCGATGGCGGCGAATCGCTGGCCGAGAACCAGAGGTTTCAAACCGCGCTGGCGGCCCGCGATCAGAAACTTGCCGGTTGGGGCTTTGTCGATGTGCAAGCCATTCGCGACAGCGGCGTTGCTGGCGCGGTTTACAACGACAAGATTGACAACCCTGTTTTGGAATTACTGCTGGGCGGCATCCAAAGCAGTTTGCAAAAGACGACATACGCAACGATTTCTTTGACCGCCAATGTCAGCAACGTCGGTCTGAAACTGGGTATCCCGTATCAGGCCGCTTGGATTCCCGAGCATCGCGAGTATTACTTTGGACCCTCGGGCGACGGCCGCGGACCGGTGTTGCCGGCGGTGCCCGAGACATTGTTTACCTTAAGCACCTATCGAAATGTTTCCGAGATGTGGCTCCGCGCCGGTGACTTATTTGGTGCCGACATCAACGACGGCTTTGCCATGGCCGACGCAAATTTGACCACCTTGTTTGCCGGTCGCGATTTTGGCGAAGATATTCTGGGATCGCTGGAACCGGAGGTCGGCTTTGTGGCCGCCCGTCAAGACTTCAGCGATGTGTTGCCGCGACCGACGATCAAACTGCCGGCCTTCGCCTTTGTGTTTGACTTGAAACAGCCCGAGACGATGACTCGCGAGCTGCGGCGAATCTTTCAAAGTTTGATTGGGTTCCTGAACATCGTGGGCGCGATGAATGGGCAGAACCAGCTGGAACTGGACATGCAAAAAATCGGCGACCATGCGGAATTGGTGACCTCCAGCTACGTTCCCGAAGCGGATGATAAGGAATCAACGGACGCCCACATCGTTCACAATTTTTCGCCCAGCGTCGGCTTCGCCGGCAAACGATTCGTGGTTTCCAGTTCCCGCGATCTTGCCCGGCAATTGACGTTGGCCAAAACGGCCAGCCCGGCAGTCATCGACGACAACACCAGTGCCAAGTTAAACGCCAGCGTGCTGCGAGATGTGTTGTCCGATAATCGCGAACAATTGATTGCCCAGAACATGTTGGAAGACGGCAATTCGCGCGAGGAAGCGGAAGCCGTGATTAATTTGCTACTGGAGGTCGTCGGGTATTTTCAGGACGCGTCACTGCGGCTGGGAGCTGCTGACGATCAACTGGAAGCGGAATTCAAGCTTCAGGTGCGACCATGAATCAGCTGATGATTGACCCGGCTTGGGCGTGGACCCAGTACAAACCCTCACCAGACGTCCCCTGGGATTTGCCAACCGCCGCGCACCTGCATCGTCGTGCCGGCTTTGGCGCAACCCGACAACAGCTTGAAAACGCGGTGGCCCGCCAGCCGACCGATGTGGTTGCCGATCTGTTGGCAGCCACCGAGCCGGAGACCTACAAGTCGCAAATCAACAGCCTGATCAAAGCTGCCTTGGCCACCGGCAACGTCAAGCGTTTGTCCGCGCAATGGGTCTACCGAATGCTGACCACACCGGCGCAACTGCAGGAAAAGATGACGCTGTTTTGGCATGGGCACTTTGCCACCAGTGCGGACAAGGTCGCAGACGCCGAGCTGATGCAGCAACAAAACGATTTGCTTCGCGAGTACGCCTTGGGTGATTTCTCGCAGTTGCTGTTGGAGATCTCGCGCGATCCGGCGATGTTGATTTACTTGGATTCGGTCAGCAATCGCAAAGCGCATCCCAACGAGAATTATGCCCGCGAAATCATGGAACTGTTTGCGCTCGGCGAAGGCAATTACAGCGAACAAGATATCCGTGAATTAGCGCGTTGCTTTACGGGCTGGGAGATCAAACGCAAAAAGTTTCGTTTTAATCGCTACCAGCACGATGACGGGATTAAGACCGTCTTGGGCACGAGCGGCAAACTTGCGGGCGAAGACGGTGTGGCGATCGTAGCGGCACAGGACGCTGCACCTCGCTTCATCGTCCGTAAACTGATTCAATTCTTTGTCATGGACGAACCGGTCGCTGCCGATGAACTGGTCGAGCCGCTGGCCATCCAGTTGCGCGCGGACAACATGCAAGTAGCGCCGACCGTGCAGCGGATTCTGGCCAGCAACCTGTTCTTTTCTACGCATGCGCGAGCCCGCAAGGTTCGTTCACCGGTTGAAGTTGGAGTCGGTTTTCTGCGTTCGCTGGCCGCTTCGACCGATGCCTACCAGCTGGCCGATTCGTTGGAGCAGCTTGGCCAAGGCTTGTACTATCCCCCCAGCGTGAAGGGTTGGGACGGCGGTCGCACGTGGATCAATTCGTCCACGCTACTGAGTCGAGCCAATCTGATTCGCCGCCTGGTCGATGGTGGCAAGACTCGCTTTGACAAGCAATCGCTTGACGAATACCTGAAAGCCGGCGGTGTCGATTCGTCAAAAGAATTGATCGACTACTTGGAGACATCGTTGTTTGCGGTGCCCATTCCAGCCGCCGCCAAGGATCGCATCGTTGACTTGGACGCCAGTTCGGGCCGTGACGCCCAGCGGCGGGTAGCAGATGCTGTTCACATTTTGTGTACACTTCCGGAGTTTCAATTGGCATGAGCGGGAAAAGAATAATCGGCACGCGTTTTAGTCGCAAACGCGCGGTGACGCGTCGCGAGTTCCTCGGCAATGCGGTCGGCGGTACGGCTTTGTTAACGTTTGCTGCGACTGCTCCGGATGTGCTCTGCCAGGCCGCGGCCGCCTCACCGCAGGACGAACGGATTCTGGTCGTTGTCGAACTCGCCGGTGGTAACGATGGTTTGAACTCGATCATTCCGCATTCGGATCCCGGTTACATCAAGGCGCGGGAAAAAATCGGCATCAAGAAGGCGGATGCGCTGGCGATCAGCGATCAAATTGGCATGCATCCGTCGATGCGCAGCTTTGCCGATCTGTTGGAACAGGGTAGCTTTGCGGTCGTTCAGGGAGTGGGTTACGAGAATCCGAATCGATCTCATTTTGAATCGATGGACATCTGGCACTCGTGTCAGCGGAAGGATGGGCCGCGTCACGACGGCTGGGTCGGCCGTTACCTGGAAGCGGCCAAGTTGCAAGCCTCTGGTGATCCAGCGGCGCTCCATTTGGGAGCTGAAAAACAACCATTCGCGCTGATGTCACGAGAAGTGCGCGTGCCGTCGATTCAGTCGTTGGAGCAATTTCGATTGCGCGGCGACATGCCGAACTTTCGCGAAGCCGTCCGCGAGCTGGCCAATCAAAGCCGGCCTGCGGATAACGATCTGCTGGGTTTTGTGCAGTCCAGTACCAGCAGCGCCATCGCCGCCAGCCAGCGGATGGAAGCGGCTGGTGTGAAGTACAAACCTTCGGAAGCTTATCCGTCATCGGGGCTTGGCAAGAAACTGGAAACGGTTGCCAAGCTGATCGCATCGGGATTACAGACCAAGGTTTACTACGTCCGCATCGACGGATTTGACACCCACGCCAATCAGCCCGACGCACACGCGGCGCTGCTTCGCGAAGTCAGCGAGGCAGTCAGCACGCTGGTCCGCGACGTCGGC
>JBFJVZ010000193.1:0-13614 GCA_041623895.1 Pirellulaceae bacterium
GTCGATTCGGGGGGTTACATCGGCATTTGCTGCATCCCCAGGTACCTCCGCGGGACCGGAGATATCAGCGCGCTGCTGGACCACATCGATCATGTCATCAAAAAGTTCGGACCCGACGCGGTTGCGATTGGTACGGATGTTTCTTACACATCACAAGTATCGGCCGCCGAACAAGCCAAGGTCCCAAAACGCGGAAAACGGCGTGAAGAGTTTCGCATGTTGTGGCCGGACGACAAATTCAAGACTAGCAAAGCGATGAACGAAAGCCTCGCCTGGACAAATTGGCCGCTCTATACCATTGGTTTGGTTCAACGTGGTCATAGCGACGACGTGATTCGCAAAGTCATCGGCGGCAATGTGATGCGAGTCATCGAGGCATCGATGTAACTTAACTGGTTCCGGCCAACGCCCGCATCGCATTGTCGTGGAAAATATTCTTCAGCGTTTGCTGGTCCGTTACCAGTTCGCGAAGAAACTCTTGCAGTCGCGTGCTGTAGCACATGCCCTTGAAATTCTGGCCTTTGCCGTCGTAACAGGGGCAATCGCTGCCGAACAACAGTTGCCGCGGATGCCGCTCGATAAAGCCCGCCGTGAAATCCTTGTCGCGGGAAAGTGCGTTGAAGCCGCTGCCCGCCGACATGTCCGCATACAGGTTCGGATAGTCCGAAAGCAGCTTGTCCAGCAGCCCGCCGGCTCGCACGGGGCCTGTCGGATAAAGTGTCTCTGTCGCCGCCGGCACATCTGCGCTGATGTTTGCCCACCAGGTCTGTGCGTGTCCAATGACGCGAACTTTCTTGTACCGCTTCAGATACGTTTCCAGGTGTTCGGCAAGCCCTTGGTTGTAGCCGCCCGGCCCGTCCTGGAAATGAATCGTAATCGGCCAATTCAGTTCGTCGCACAAGGCGATGATTCCTTCGACGCGGCGATCGCTTAGCGGCAAGTGTTCTTTCTGCTCACCCACGCCGCGGCATCCCAGCAAGTGATAAGCACGCACACGTTCCAAAACATCCACGCTGCGAATATTCGTCTGGCAGAACGGGATCACACGATCGGTGTATTCGTGAAAGGCGTGCAGCACCGTCTCGCTTCGCAGCAACACGCCTCCTTCACCAGTTTCCAAAGGCAACACGAATGCCTTGCTGGTTCCCGTCGCATCCATGTGCTTGATGGTGTCCTCGATCGTACGATCGAAGTGGTTGATGTGCAGATGGCAATCAATGATCGGGATATCGCTTGCGGCGGCGGCGTCATCCGCCAACAAAGAATTCTGCTTGCCCAGCTTCGTGACGGCGCAAGCTGTGGCCGCGGCAACACCAAGGAAGCTGCGACGCGAAGAGCGAGTTGAATGCATGTGCGATTTTTCCTTGTTCGCTGTCAATCAGTTTTCTGATCTTAGTTTAATAAAATCATCGATCATTTGATCCAGGGTAACTGGATTTGCGTGGCGTGCACTCCGCCGTGGTGAATGGTTTGGATTGCCGGCAGCAGCGTGGCGTCAGCGTTTTGATCGGCAGCCGTATTGTGGTTGCGATCATAGTTGGGGAAATCAGAACTGGTGATGTCCAGACGAATGCGGTGGCCGGGCAGGAATGCATTCGACGTCGGGCTGAGTTTGATTGTGTAGTGGATCACTTTTCCTGGTTCGATCAGTTCCGGCTGCTGCAGACTATCGCGATACCGTGCCCGCACCATCCCCAGTGAGACATCTCGTGCCATGCCATCGGGAGCAACGTCAATCAACCGTGCAAAAAAATCGGTGTCGGGGGCGGTGGATGCGGCGTAAAGATGGACGATCGGGTAACCGGTGACCTCGAATCTTTCTGGCAAGGGTTCGCTTTGATAAACCAGGATGTCCTCACGATCAGCAAGCGGCCTTTGGTCGGTCGTACACGCTTGTAGCCCCGGACCATGCAAGGAAGGGACGGGATCGGTCGGGTCGTATGTGAATCGATCGATGCCGGAAGTCGCCGGCGGCTGCCAAACAAGTCGCCCGTCACCGCCCGCTGTGTTGGCCGATCCATCACTGGTCAATAGCAGCGTCTTTAATTCGCCGCGCTCCAGCGGCCAATGCGGTTCATCACGCCAGAGGTTATCACCCATCACAAAGATCCGCCACGGCGATGATTTCTCGATTCCGTTGCTCTTTCCCTTCAGCCAGTGATCGAACCAGCGAATCTGAAGCCTGGTTGCGTCCAGCTGTGCCGCCGGCCCAAAGTCGATGTTGCTGTACTTGCGGCGTCTGGAATGAGCCCACGGACCGATGATCGTTCGGGAGCCGGAGCGAGCCACCTCGGTCGCTGCTTCTTTTCTGATCGTGATGTCCAGCAGCATGTTGCCGTTGCAGTGGTCATGCCAGCCGATCAAATTCAAATTGGGAACCTGGATGTCTTTGACACTTTCATGCAACTTCCAGGGATCGGTGTGCGGATTTTCTAGCCAGTAGCGAACAGCTGCCGATTCGTCTTCGCAAGCTTCACCAGGCAAGTCCAGCCAGGGCAGATGGTTCAACCACTTTTCTGATTCACCGGCGTTCCACAGTTTTCGCATATCAGCCTTGTTATTCGTACCATCTTTTCCCGCGCGAAGTCGCATGTTGGGCGACATGCTGGTGACCCACCAGTGCATGCGACGTCCAGGCCGGATCGTGCCGGGGCCTTCCAGGTCGATATATCGTGCGGGGATGCTGAAGGCGGCCATGGCCTTTAGCGAAGGCGGGCGGAGTGCAGCGAGTCGCCACTGCAAGAATGCGTTGTACGACGCGCCGAAGGTGCCGACGTTGCCGTCGCAGTTCGGTAGTTGGGCAGCCCACTGGACCGTATCGAAACCATCTTCCGCATCGTGCGTTTGGAATCGCAGGAACGATTCCCATTGTCCTTCCGAGTCGTATCGTCCGCGCGCATCTTGCGTAACCACGATGTAGCCCGCTTTGACGAATGCATCCATGCCGCCGCCGGCTTTTCCATAGGGCGTGCGCATCACCAGTGCCGGGTAAGGGCCGCCGCGATCCGGACGAAACACGTTCGCGCTCAGGATCACTCCGTCGCGCATCGGCACGGCAACATTTCGCTCGCTGATGACCTTGATCGCTCCCCTGCCGGCAGTCTTGGCAACGGGCTTGGCAGGAGCGGATTTTCCGTAGGGTTTTTCGGTTATTTTGGTAACGGCTGGAAAGGGCGGCAGCGGCTCGATCGCCGGCGGAGCTTGAAAGGCATGTCGTAGCCGCAGGATTTTCGCCGCGGCGTCGTACCATCCGATCGGGTTCCCCTGGTAAGACTTGTCGTGCAGGTAGACTTCCGCCTTGACGGTCGAGCCTCCGTCGCGAAAGGTCAGCAGGCGGCTCATGGGATGCGATCCGGCGTGATGTCGAGTCAGCGCCGCGACCTGCAAAAAGTTGACGCCCCAGCGAGTTTCCGTGATGGTTTTGTCGCCCCAATTGTCTGCGGGACCTTTGACGTGAGTGTGTCCTGCGACCCAGAGGTCGATCGCACCGCGGCCGTGCTGCTTGTGGAAATCGTTAAGAAACTCTTCGAAGACATGGGCGTCCGCGATGAATTGGAAGTCCTCGGGATCATCGTTCTCGATCAAGTAATAAAGGTACGATGAACCTTCCGCACCACCGCTGGCGCCGTGATACCGCGGGTTGCCTTCTCCGCGGCCCGAGGCAATCGTCGTGTCGCGCAGCGCGTGATGATGCATGGTGACGATGATCTTGTCCTGGTTGTGCAACACTTGCTGCTTCCACCAGTCGAATGTTTCACGCGTCACGGCACCGGCCGGATATCCGCCCGATTTAGCATCGCTGCTGTGCCCCCGCCCAACCGGTTCGGGTACGTCATTTCGATCGGCCAGCATCAGGAACAAGATGTTACCGGCTTGAAACCGATATCGTTCCCAGTCGCCTTCGACCGGGAACGGCCTCCGTCGGGAATCGACGCCGGAAAACTCCGTGTGTTTGCCCAGTGGATCGCCCCACTTCTGAAACCACGATCCGGCACCGTGGTCGTAGTAAGGAGCGTCATGGTTGCCCGGTACGTTGTAGACCTGTTCGCGGCGATGTTTTTGCATCGCGTGATACTGTCGAATCAACTCAAACCCATCGCGGTCGCCCGGCGGATGTTGATGAGCCGAAAGATCACCGGCATCGATCATGATGTCCCACTCAAAGCCGGGTGCCCCTTCCACAGCTCCTTCGGATTGCCGAATGACCTCGGCCAAACTCTCTCGCCCGCGTCGAATGTCGGCCGGCACGTGCGCACAGCTTGTCGCCCAAACGCGAAACTCGTGACCCTTGGTTTCCTCAGCTTGCGCTGATGAAATCATCGAGACAACAAGCAGGACAAGAAGTCGTCGTGCGGTCATTTTGGGCCTCTAACTTGCGAGCTTAAGAATGACGTGACATAGATTTGTCCACTTTATTTGATCATCACGGTCTCTGTTATACTCAAACGTCTGGTGAATCGTTGACGGTCACGCCACTTGCGGCCGTCGGCCGGTTGAGTGCGGTTGTTGTGTAGAGAGAGGGAGTTTGGCGTAAAACGAATGACACAGATCCGGGGGACAGGCACGAGCGGTGTTGACGGGGATTTTGCGGGCATCTCTATCGATCTCTTGAAAGAGAAAATGGAGACACTGCCGTGGAATCTGGCGGCGAATTGCGTGCTCGCGATCACCTATTTCCTGACAGCCCGTTTGGGTCTCGCCTACGCCATTCCTCCTGGAAATGCGACCGCAGTTTGGCCTCCTTCCGGCATTGCTCTAGGAGCCCTGTTCATTTTCGGCGTGCGGGTGTGTCCGGGGATTTTTGTTGGATCTCTTGTCGCCAATCTCGGAACCGGATTGTCTCTGATGATGGCTGTAACGTTTGGGGCGGGGAATACCCTGGAAGCACTGATCGCCTTCGCACTTTGCCACCGGTTTCTGGACATTGAAACGCCATTCAAAATGGCAAGCTGTGGATTCCGGCTATTCTTGATCGCGGCTGTCGCCTGTGCGGTCGCCGCTACGGTGGGCGCATCAAGTCTTGCCTATTCCGGTGCGATCAACCAAAGCCAGTTTCGCGACAATTGGTTGACGTGGTGGCTGGGAGACATTTCAGGCGTGATGCTGATCACGCCGATCTTCCTGCTATTGCAAAGGCGTTCGGTCTGGCATGCACGTTCAAGTACCTACACCGGTACATTTGTGTCGTTGTTTGTGTTAGGTGTTGTCAGCAACGTCGTTTTTGGTAACTGGATTCCCGAAGGGCATGCCGAAAGCTTGCTTTACATGCCCTTGATTGTCGTCTTTTGGCTGTTGTTGACGTTTGACCCAATTGTTGTCTGCCTGGCAAACCTCCTGATTGCGGTGATCGCAGTTCTTTCGACGTCAGCCGGAATTGGTCCGTTTGCGACCGAAGTCGTCACGCAATCACTGTTCGAACTTCAACTGTTCATGACAGTCTACACATTAACAGGGCTGACGTTGACCGGCGTCCTAACACGTCAACGAATCATTGAACGGCGGGAATCACAGCTGGCGGCAAGAATACATGCGGAGGAACAGCTGCGGTTAAAGGAGGCAGAATTGGCTCACGTCTCCCGGCTCTCGACAATGGGCGAATTGATCGCTGGAATCGCGCACGAGATCAATCAGCCTCTGTACGCAATCTCGAATCTCGCCGCAACCAGTAAACAAATGCTGGGAACCATTGAGAATAAGCAGCACGACAAGCTCTGCGAAATCAATCAACAGATCACTGAACAGGCCGTCCGCGCCGGAGAAATTATTCGCCGCCTGCGAGGTTTTGTGAGTAAGACGGACGGACATCGCTCAGCATTCGACATCAATGATGCGGTCACTGATGCACTTCGATTGTTGGATACGGAGGCACGTAAATCAAAGGTTTCCATTGAAAAAACCCACTGCCATGCGCCCGAGATCTTGGTTTTCGCTGATCGGGTGCAGACTGAGCAGGTTCTGGTTAATCTGCTGCGAAATGGGTTTGATTCGCTCTCGGACAACGATCCGGCCAATCGTGTGATTGTGGTTCAGACGTCATGCACAGAGGACGAAGTGCGCGTTTCCGTCAGTGACAACGGGGTCGGAATTCCCGAAGCTAGCGCGCACGAGTTATTTGAACCCTTCTTTACAACGAAAGAATCAGGGATGGGAATGGGGCTGGCCATCAGCCGCACAATCATTCAGGCGCATGGTGGGAGGATATGGGCAGCTGCCAATTCCAAGGGCGGAACAGGAACAACGTTTACCGTCGTTTTACCGAGGTTCATGGAAGAATAATCGGGCTTTCGTATTCGTAATTAATGACGACGCCGCAGCGCTTCAGTCACCCGTCTGCCTGTTGACAACATGCGAATGCAAAGGTATTCGTGATTCTTACAGCGAGGGCCTTCCAGGATTCCGCTGACACCGTGGAAGTAAAACAAAGAAGGAATTCGAGTTTTTAGAATTCACAGAGCGAACGACTGCATCATTGGCCTTTGGCTGGATATCCGCCACCAAGATCAGATAGACTGAGCGGTATGTCGCTTGCTTGCTACCGTATGCCCGTGCGAAGATCCAGCCTGCTGGCACTCAGTCTCCTGTATTGCGCATCGCTTAGCGCAGCCGAGACGATTCGCTTCGAGTCTGATCTTGAACCTATCTTGCGTACTAGATGCTTTGCCTGTCATGGCGAAGCGAAGAAAAAAGGTGGACTCAGTTTGACATCGCTGGAGTCTCTGGCTGCAGGTGGTGAATCGGGCGCTGCGGTTGTCGCGGGCAAGCCGGACGAAAGCCGATTACTCCAGCTGGTCGTGGACGGCGATATGCCGCCGGAAGGCGAACCACTTTCGGCTGCACAGATCGACGCGTTGCGTCGTTGGATCGCAAATGGTTCGGAGCTACGCGAGCTCGAGCGAGCAGAGACGATCACCACGCATCAGATCATTCCCCTGATGTTGCTGCGCTGTACCGTTTGCCACGGTGGTCGTCGTCGCGAAGCGGATCTGGACTTGCGTACCAAGGCGGGGATGCTGGCCGGTGGCAAATCGGGCCCGGTGGTTGAGCCCGGCAAACCAGAGGAAAGCTTATTGATCAAAAAAGTTCGCGACCAGGAAATGCCGCCCCGCCGGCAACTGGTTTCGGCCAGCGTCAAGCCGATGACAACATCTGAATTGGCGTTGGTCGAGGCCTGGATTGCGGCCGGCTTGCCCGAAGCACGCATCGGCCCCGACGTGGCAACGATCGAGCCTGACCCGTTGGTCACTCCCGAGGATCGCAAACATTGGGCGTTTCAGCCGCCGCGGGCACCGAAACCGCCCACGCATCAATTGCGGCCTGCCGATCAACCGTTGGCGGAGAACGCAGTTGACGACTTCATCATGTCCAAGCGCAGGGAACATGGAATCGCGACGCCGAGCAGGGCTGACAAACGCGTTTTGATTCGGCGTGTTTACTTTGACTTGATTGGCTTGCCCCCCACGCCAGAACAAGTCGAGGCCTTCATCACTAGCGATGACCCCCGCGCTTACCAAAGTCTTGTTGATCGCTTGCTCGCGTCGCCTCGCTACGGCGAGCGGTGGGCAAGGCATTGGCTGGATGTGGCTGGCTACGCGGATTCAGAAGGCTCGCAAAATGAGGACCGCATCCGACCGAGAATGTGGCGTTATCGGGATTACGTGATCCGCGCTTTCAACAGCGACAAGCCATACAGTCGCTTTCTGCTGGAGCAGATCGCGGGAGACGAACTTGCGGATTACGAGTCTGCCGAAGTGATCTCGGAGGAAATCTATGACAACCTGGTTGCTACCGGATTCTTGCGGACAACGCCTGACCGAACATTTGCGGACATCACCAACTTTGTCCCGGATCGTCTGGAACTGATTGCCGACGAGATTCAAGTGCTCGGTTCAGCCGTAATGGGACTGACAATCCATTGCGCTCGTTGTCATTCGCACAAGTTTGATCCGATTCCCCAGCGTGATTACTACCGATTGGCGGCGACCTTGAAAGACGCGTTGGACGAGCATGACTGGCTGGGGCCTCAAGACCGCTTGCTGAACTTCGTCACCACCGCCGAGCGCGAGTCCTGGGAACAGCACGAAGCCGCCATTGATGTCAAAATTGCTCCCCTCCAACAGCAGCTTGACTCTGAACAGGATGGCGACGCGAAAAAGAAGCTGGAGATGAGCATCCAGCAACTCGAAGAAAAGCGAAAGCCGGAGCCGCGGATCCGGGCGCTGTGGTCTCGCGGGCAGCCTTCTCCCACATACATCTTGAAACGCGGGAACTATCGAACACCTGGTCACGAAGTAGGTCCGGGAGTACCAAGCATGCTGACCGACGGCCAAACTCCGTTTGACGTCAAGCCTCCTTGGCCCGATGCAAAACAAACGGGCCGGCGATTGGCGCTGGCCCGCTGGTTGACTCAGCCACATCATCCCTTGACGGCAAGAGTCATCGTCAACCGCATCTGGAAACATCACTTTGGACAGGCGCTGGTCGCAACGCCCGGTAACTTTGGCGTTGCCGGCGCCAAGCCCACTCATCCCCAGTTACTCGATTGGTTGGCTGTGGAATTCATGCGGCAAGGGTGGAGCATCAAACGTTTGCATCGATTGATTCTCACGTCGCACACTTATCGGATCTCATCGCAAGTCACGCCCGAGTCGCTGACCTCTGATCCCGACAACCGTTTCTATTCCCGTATGCCTGTGCGGCGACTGGAAGCCGAGGCGCTGCGAGATTCTTTGTTGTTTGTGGCGGACCAGTTGAGCGGCGCGGCGTTCGGCCCGCCCGACGACGTCAATTCTCGCGAGGATGGATTGGTCACGTCGCAGCCACAAGCGGGAGGGTGGCGGCGCAGCATTTACGTGTTGCATCGTCGCACGAAGCTGCCCACGCTGCTGGAGAGTTTTGATTCGCCGCAGATGGGTCCAAACTGCCTGGATCGAGACGAATCGATTGTCGCGCCGCAGGCATTGCACTTGCTGAACGATGCGATGATCTATCAGCTTGCCGGTCGGTTTGCCGAGCGAATCGAACGTGAAACCGGTGATGATGTCCAAACGCAGATTCACCGTGTTTACTCGATCGCTTTGGGGCGGAAGCCAACGTCGGCTGAAACCAAGGTAGCCAGCCAAACGCTCCGCGAACTAAAGCGCCGCTGGCTGGATAAACTGAATGATCAGGCTGACCGCGAAAGACAGGCTGGCCTAGAACCACAGGCAGCTCACCGTGCTTTGACGAATTTTTGTCATGCCATCATGAATTCAGCTGCGTTCCTTTATGTTGATTAGTAATGAATCGCACACCTTCACTGACGCGCCGAGGCCTTTTCCAGCAACTGGGTAGCGGGCTATATGCAGCGGCGCTCACGCAGATGCTCGGGCAAGATGTCTACGGCGGCGTCAGAACGGCATTCGATACCAGGCCGCGAGTACCTCACCATCATGCGAAAGCAAAAGCCGTCATTCATCTGTTCATGAATGGCGGACCGAGCCAGATGGATTTGTTTGATCCAAAACCGGAATTGAGCAAGCGGCACGGCGAGGATTACTTCGAGAAGATTGCCGGCGAAGTTGAGTTTCCGCAAGCGGCCGGCGCGTTGATGAAGTGCCCTTTCAAATTCGCACGTCACGGCGATGCGGGGATTTGGGTTTCGGATGTGATGCCGCACTTTGCCAGGCACGTCGATAAAGTCTCAATGATTCGCTCGATGTACACGACCAACCTGACCCACGAACCGGCACTTTATAAAATTCATTCGGGCAGCGAATTCATCGGTCGGCCGACACTCGGTGCCTGGGTCGCGTATGGATTGGGGACGGAGAATCAAAATCTTCCGGCTTATGTCGTGCTCGATGATCCGCTCGGCCTGCCGGTCAACGGCATCGACAATTGGGCTTCGGGCTACTTGCCGCCCGTTTATCAGGGCACTCGATTCCGCGCCACGGGTTCGCCGGTGTTGAACCTGAAACCGGGATTCGAAGAGCCCGAGTCGATTACACAGCTCGAGCGGCAATTGATTGCCAGGCTCGATAAGCTGCATCAAAGTCAACGTCCACACCTGCCACAGCTTGACGCGCGAATTTCAACTTATGAGTTGGCTGCACGAATGCAAATCGAAGCCAGCGATTCGCTCGACCTTTCTCAAGAGACGCAGGCCACCTTAAACATGTACGGCATCAACGAAAAGAACACTGAATCCTACGGCCGGCGTTGCCTGATCGCGCGGCGCTTGGTCGAACGCGGTGTTCGCTTCGTCCAGCTTTTCATCAATAGCCAGATTTGGGATAACCACAGCAACATTGGCACCAGCCTGAAAGAAGCCTGCGACAGAACGGACAAACCGATTGCCGGCTTGCTGGCAGATCTGGCCCAGCGCGGCTTGCTCAGTGAAACGCTTGTGATGTGGGGCGGAGAAATGGGACGGCTGCCAATTGCACAGCTACCGGACGACAAGAATCCCGCCAAAGCGGGCCGCGATCACAATAAGAATGCGATTTGCACGTGGATGGCCGGCGGGGGTGTCAAAAGTGGGTTCACTCTTGGGCAGACGGATGAACTTGGTTTTGCTGCCGTCGCAGACCGCGTCAGCGTTGAAGATTGGCACGCCACGATGCTGCACTTGCTTGGACTGCACCACCAGGAATTGTTTATCGAGCGCAACGGCCTCAACGAACGACTCACCGGCGTCACAGAGCCACGGATTGTTCGCGAATTGATCGCTTGAAAGCTGCCATCCATGACTGTCTGCGAGGAAGACAAATTACCGATTCAATTCGACCGCACGATCAATGCACGTGAAGATTATCTTCAGTTACAGCGAACACACGAGCATCGTCGAAAAGAATTCGAATCATCACGCATAAGATGGCGCGCGACGCGCATCGGCCTGATGATTATTCTGCTCGGACTCGTGGCCGTTTCGTTGCATTTTTCCTTGCTTGCTCTGTTTTCGATTCTGCTGTGCGTGCTCGTTGGATTCACCCTGATCACGGCGGCATCGGGACTGGAGGAACGAGCCGAGTCGCGGCAACGCAGTGAGGAAATCGCGATCGCGCTGAGTGAAGCCTCGGTCGCGCGAATCGATCATCGCTGGCACGAGTTCCCGGTACCTGAAGTCAGCAAAGCTTTTCAGAAGTCACCGCTGGCCATCGACCTTGACTTGTTCGGGTCAGCCTCGGTGATGCAGCGAATCAGTGTGGCTGAATCCACAACGGGAAGAGAGACCCTGGCAAGTTGGTTGTTGGAGCCGGCCGGGCCCGACGAAATTCTCGAGCGTCAAGGTGTCGTGGGGGTGCTGGCACGGCAACCGGATTGGCGGTTCCAACTTCAGCTACGATGTGCTGCCGTCGAACGCTGTACGGGGCAGACGAGTCGCTTGATTGATTGGGCGGAATCTGCCGAGTCTCGCGCGCTGCACTCAGTGCTGGATCCTTACTGCAAGTGCGTGCCGCTGCTTGGCATCGCGGTCGTGGCACTGCTGCTGGTCGATCTCAATCTGTTCGCCGCCGCAGCGATCTCGTTGCTAGCGGTTAATTTCATTGTCACGATCATTTCTTCTGGCGACGTCCACCAGCACTTTCGCCGTCTTTCCGTGGGGCCGTTCTCGGCGTCATTCCAGCCGATATCGAATGCGTTTGCTCATCTTCGCGATGCGCAGGGGTTGAAAGACCTAATGCCTGAAGCAGTTGATGCGGGCAGGCAAGCCGCTACAGCCTTACGACGGCTCGAGCGGCTGCATGCATTGGGATCACTCTCCAGTAACGTGCTGACGATGGTTTACATCTATCTGCCTCTACAAGCATTCTTGTTGTGGGATCAGCAACTGTATCGGTTGGCACGCAAGTGGAGAACCGAGTGTGGCTCGGAGGTCTTTGGGTGGTTCCGAATGTTGGGGAAAACCGAAGCCTTAAGTTCCTTGGCGGGCGTTGCCTACGAAAATCCGCAATGGCAATTCCCCCTGATTACTTCCGCAAGTTCGCCTGAGTTCAGTTCCGAAAATCTTGGTCATCCGCTGATTCCGGAATCAGAGCGGGTTCTGAATGACGTTTCCTTTGGCCCCCCGGGTACGCTGCTGCTGATCACAGGTTCGAACATGGGCGGCAAGAGCACCATCTTGCGAGCGGTCGGTGTGGCCGTGGTGCTGGCTCAAGCTGGATCGCCCTGCTGCTGCAGCAAGCTAACGATGTCGCCGCTGGAGTTGTTGACCAGTATTAAAGCTTCTGACTCCCTCGCACACTCGATGTCCCTGTTCATGGCTCAATTGTTGAGCATCAAGAATGTCGTGGATCGGCTGAAGCATGGCCTCGCCAACCAGCAGACGGCGCCGATCATGTACTTGCTGGATGAGATTTTGAACGGGACCAACACCGCGGACCGCCGGGTAATCGTGGAGCAACTGATTGGATTCACACTCAATTGTCGTGCCATTGGCGCGATGACAACGCATGATCTTGATTTGCCACGTGAATCATCGCATGCGCGGTCCATTCGTTGTTTGTACATGGGGCATCAGGCCGCAGGTGCTAACGGATCTGACGAACTGCACTTCGATTACAAGCTGCGCAGCGGGATTTCCACCGCAGGCAGCGCCGTCGTGCTCGCGCGAATGTTAGGATTAAACCCCAGTGACGATCAGTAATGCTGATCCATGCGCCGAAACCAACGCCAAAGCGATGACTTCAGTCAGCGAAGTTAGGGGACAGGGGATTTCGCCTGGCTTGCAAAAAAACCCCGTGTTTTCCCTGTGCGGACGAAAGGATTTGAACCTCCACGTCCTCGGGCGGACACTGGATCCTGAATCTGTGATGCTCACGTTGGTTCTAGTGTAACATTGGATTGGAAACGACCTTCCGATTGAGGAAAGCATTTTATGCCGAGTAGTACTTTGAAGGGTATAGCGAACAGGCATCGCCTGCTGATGGCGTTGTGTGTATCCCTGCTCGCCACACCGTTGTTTGCGCAAGAGACTGTCGATCCCGCGCTAGAACTTTATTATTCAGCCAATGCGGTTTACAACCGCAAGCAGTATCCGCTCGCGATTCCGATCTACAACGAGTTCCTTAGCAAGCACGGCAAGCATGAGAAATCGCAGCTTGCTCGCTACGGACTGGGCATGTGCCAATTTGCGCTGAAGGAGTACGACCAGGCAATTCCCCAGTTTGAGGCCCTGCTGGAGGAGAAGAATCTCGATGCAAAAATATCCCGAGAACGCCTGTTGTTACTGCACGCACAGTGTTTGCTGTTCACCAATCAAAAAGACGAAGCATTAAAGCGGCTCCTCGCGTCGGCCGATACGTTCAAGCCAGGCGTCTATCGCACAGGCGTTTTGGCGGCGATCAGCGATCTCTATTTTTCTAAAAGCGATTGGCCCAACACGATCTCTTGGGCCAAGCAACTGCGCGAGGCGAATCCCAGCCCGGCACAATCGATTCGCGCGGGATATCAAGAAGGCTATGCACTCTACCAGCTCAATAAGTTGCCGGAGGCGATCGCGATTCTAGACGAAACAAAGGCCCAGGCGGTTGCAGCGAAAGATGAAGCTTGGACGACGCGAATTGGTCAACTGCTTGGTGAATGCCATATCTCCAATCGGGATCTCGACAAAGCCGAGGCCTTTTTGCAGGCGAC
>JBFJVZ010000194.1:0-13577 GCA_041623895.1 Pirellulaceae bacterium
ATCAGTCTTATTCGCTACGCAATCGGCGGCGATCTCACCAAGGGTCGCAATGATCAGGTCACGGTTACGATCCAAGAACCAGTGGTCGCCATCAACTTCGATCAATTCAAATCGGCGTGCGGTATGTTCGTTCCATTCGCGGATTTCGTCGGTGTATACGAAATCGTCTTGCAGGGCTGCGAACGCCGTGATTGGGGAATTGAGTGGTGGACTTGGCTGAAAACGATAATTGTTCAACAACGGCCAATCAAGCCGCATTCCAGGTAAGATTGCCTTGATGAAGTCCGGGTCGTCCACAAATCGAGACAACGACATCAGATATTCCGGGCTGTTGTCTGAAACGAGCGCCTTAAGCAACACTTCACGATGCTGCCAGCGGTTCATCAGATGCGGTGCCGCAGTTCCGGTCAGCAGGAAATGATCAGGCTCCAATCCATATTCATCGCGCAGACGTCGAATCACTTCCCAAGCGACAATTCCCCCGAAACTATGTCCCCAAATCACCACAGGACGATCGAAGAGCGGTGTCAACAGCGGCGCGATCTGATCCAGTAACTCTTCAACGTGTTCTACGACTGGCTCGGCGATGCGATTTTCGCGGCCAGGTGTCTGCACGGCCAGGATGTCGAATCTCTGGGGCGGATTGAGCAGAAACTTGGTGAACAGTGACGCGCCGACACCCATCGAATGAAAACAAATCAGCCGGCTGGGCGCGTCGGGGTCGCTGGATCCGCGAATCAGCCACGGGTTTACCACTTCAATACCATCCATGTCGGCCAGAGTAAACTCAGTCGTCTCATCACCCGAAGTATCTGCCGATCCTTCGTTGCCGGTCGCGTCTAACTCGGCAAGTAATTCTGTCGCCAGTGTCGCGATGCTGGGACCTTTGAGCAATTTGATCAGAGGCAATGTGATATCAAGCAATCGTCCAATCCAAATCTGCAAGTCCGTCAGCATCAGTGAATCAAGGCCGAGATTGTCAATGGACGCGGACACATCCAGTCTTTCTGGCGCAGCGTCAAGAATCTGCGCTAGCTTGCCCTTCAACTCTTCCTGCAGCCGCTGACCGGCCTCTTCGGGTTCCATCTCGGCCAACTCGGCGCGCAGACCCGTACCCGTGGAGCGGAAGGCACGCGCCAATGCCGCGTCCCCCATCAGCTCGATGAAGCGAGCATCCCGGGCTAGATGTGGATAGGCCAAACGGAACCACGGCCAGTCAATCTGCGCAGTCATCCGCTGGACCGGTTGCTGAACAAATACAGTTTCCAGTTTGGCCAGCACATCGGTCAGTGTCATCACGAGCATGCCGTAGCTTTCCAACAATCCGATCACGTCCTGATTTTCATTCACTTCTCGTGACAATCCGGCATACTGGCCCAGAACGCCGAGGTTGACGGACGAAGCGGGCAAACCTTGTTGCCGCCGGTATTGGGCTAATGCGTCCTCGAAGTAATTAGCGGCGGCATAGTTCACCTGGCCAATGAAACCGAGCGCCGACGAGATCGACGAACACATCACGAAAAAGTCCAAGTCGGCGCCGGCGGCCAAGGTTGCTTCGTGCAAGTTCCAAGCGCCCTGTGCCTTTGGCGCAAACACCCGCTCGAACCGCCTCATATCAATATTTGGAATCGTGGCGTCATCCATCACGGCCGCAGCATGAAAGACTCCAGCCAACGGTGGCGCCCCGTTCTTGATTTGTTCCAGAACACCGTCGATCGCTGCCCGATCGGTGATGTCCGCCTTGGGCAACGAGACTTCAACACCTAGTGATTTCATCGTCTCGATCGCCGCTCGATCGGCATCGATCTTGGGGCCGCTGCGGCTGAGCAAAACCAGATGGCGGGCGCCGTGGTCGGCCATCCAGCGGGCGACTTCCAATCCAAATCCACCAGCGCCACCGGCAATCAAATAGCTTCGATCGTGGCGGAACGTCGCTTTTCGAGGCGGACGCGTGCGGACTTGATCGTTCTCCATATTCATGACAATCTTGCCCGTATGGGCGGAGCGTGTCATGAATTTCATCGCCTCTGAGAGTTTGGAGATCGGAAACTTCGTCATCTGGAGCGGTTCTAGTTCTCCACGTTCGAACAATTCGACCACGTCCGTCAGGATCCGCTGATGCAAAGCGGGTTTTTGCGCAGCAAGCCGATCGACATCAACAACGAAGTACGAGATGTTCTCGCCGAGCCGCTCCAAATCCAGCTTGCTATTACGATAAATGTCCGACTTTCCCAACTCGAGAAACCGGCCAAAAGGAGCGAGGCATTTTATGCTCTGGGTGATAAAGCGGCCCGTCAGAGAATTCAGTACGACATCGACGCCACGTCCTTCGGTGGCTTCCATCACTTGATTGGAGAATTCGAGCACGCGTGAATCGAAGACATGCTGAATGCCCATTCGCCGCAAGTAGTCGCGTTTCTCTTTTGTCCCCGCCGTGGCAATCACGGTCGCACCGGCGCGGTGAGCTAGTTGAATCGCCGCACCACCGACGCCGCCGGCGGCAGAATGAATGAGCACCGTCTCACCGCGCTCGATGCGGGCCAGATGACACAAAGAGTACCAAGCCGTTACGAATGCAAGCGGAACGGCGGCGGCCTCGGTCGGCGTAAGTGTTTCGGGTCGGCGGACCACGTGATGTGCCCGTGTGATAGCTCGTCCACAAAAGCCCTCCGACACACGAGCGATCACGTCGTCGCCCGCCTGGAGATGCTTGACACCGGGTCCAGTGCGGAGCACGCGGCCTGAAACCTCGTGCCCCAAACGTTGCCCGGTAAGGCCACCTGCTACCGCGATTTCGGGGAGCGAACCCAAGGCATTGATGATGTCCTTAAACGACAATCCCGCCGCCTGAACAGCAATTTCAACTTCCTCTTGCCCCGGCTCTCGTAAAGGCGGGCGGCGAAAGTTGATGTGATCGAGCATGCCTTGATCGCGCAGATCGGCACGGTAGCTACCTCCAGAACCAGGCTCTTCGGAAACCGCCGCAGATTCCGCAGAATCCCGATCAAGGGGAAGCAATTGCCGCACATAGCGATCCAAGCCGCGGAGGGCAACTTCCGATTCGTCTTGGTCACGCCGCACATGGATCAGTTCGTCGACGAGTGAATTGACTTCCGGGGGCGTGATTTCAGCGCTCAGGTCGATCAGCGTCAGTGGAACGTTGGGACACTCGTTGTTGATGACCCGTGACATGCCGTGCAGAATCGCCTGCCCCAGATCAAGCTGCCTGTCACCATCCACGTGCGAGGCGCCATTAGTAACAACACACAAACGCGGCACTCCCTCGCGACGAAGCAACATCTGGGCAAGATGCAAAAGTGCCGGAACATGGGGGCAGTTCGACAGTCCCTGCCAGTCAGTGTTGTTGTTCCCAGACAGCCCTGCCATGAACACCAGCAGCGTCCGCCGGTCCAGCGGAATGTTCGACATCCGTTCACCGATGGGCTCGTCGGAACTGGCAGAGATGATCGACGGCCGAAGTCCTTCTTCCGTCAACCTGGCAGCCACCTTGTCGACGACTTCCTGCTGGCCCGACCCTTGATCGGCGGGAACCATTAAGACGGCGGTGGTGAAATCAAAGTTGCGTCCGTGAATCTCGGCGTCGCGCGGCGTATGCGTCCACTGATATTCGTAACAACCTTCATACACAGAGTCTGTCTGCTGCGAGCCGGCACCAGAGAGTCTCTTACCTTCCAAGCCGAGCACCTCGGCGACAAGCTCGCCCGACTCATCAAAGATGACGGTGTCTCCACACAGGTATTGTTCGTCATTGCGCGTGATCAGAACGCGGGCCCACACGTTTTGCGTTGGCCGACGGTAGAAACGCACCCGATCGATGTGATGCGGCAAATAGATGCGCTCGGGGTTGCCGAGTCGATGGACATCCGCAAACACCACGTGCAGACAGGCATCCAGAAGGGCGGGATGAATGTTGTTCCGCCGGGTTTCGTTACCCAGCTCATCAGGCAACTGCAACTGGGCAAGCCATTCATGGCAATGACGTTGAAGCTCATGATGCCGCAAGTGCGTGATCAGCCGGAATCTCTCTCCGTAAGCCAGACCAGCCGTGTACAAATGCTCATAAAACTGATCAATCGGAACCTCTGGTTCGTCCTTAAATCGAAGCTTAACGTGGTCCAGTTTTTCCGTTGATGGCTCAAAACGATCGTGTGCCGCATTGATGCGACCGGAGGAATGCCTCGACCAACTCGCTTCAATTGAGTCCTCATTGGCAACGCGGCTACAGATTCGATAGTCACCATCACCAGAGACAATCTCCAGCCGCACATCCAGCGGGTGGCGGCTATTGTCCGGAATGATCAAGGGCGAATCAAAATACAAGTTTTCCAGGAAGAACGACCCATGACGAACCTGCTTTGTCGCCACTGCCCAGGCCAGTTCCAAGTGCCCGGTTGCTGGGAAGACAATTTCGCCGTCCACCTGATGATCGCGAAGATATGGGAACCTGTTCAGATCCAGCGAAGCATCCCACACCGCCAGGCCCTCTTCAGTGACCAGTTCCGTTTGTCGTTTTAGGAAAGGATGCTCAAACGGCCCCCGACGCAATTCTGCCGCCGCCGGGGATTCGAACCAGTAGCGGTTGTGCCGCCACGGGTTCTTCGGCAGTCGAACGTATTGCGGATCCGAGCCGAACATCGACTCTGTATTCGGCTGGAATCCACGGGACACAAGTCGCGCCAGGCTTTGCAGGAACACGGTCACCTCCGGCTCCTTGCGGGTCATGGACGGCGCGATCATGGCATCGGCATTGAGCGTTTCGATCAACGCCTCGGCGCCGCGAACCAGCACGGGATGGGGACCAATTTCCACAAAGGTATCGAAGCCGTCCCTGACCATGGCTCGTAAAGCATCGGTGAACAGGACTGGTTTCCGTACATTTTGGTACCAGTAATCCCCGTTCAGGTGCTGGCCGTCTTCGCGGACGCCCGTAACCGTGGAGTACAAACGCGATTCAGCCTGGACGCCTTGCACGTGGGCCAACGACTCCAGCATCATGTCCTTGATCGGCTCCATGTGGTGGCTGTGATAGGCCACTTCGACCTTGACTGGCCGATTGAAGACGCCGCGTGACTCCAGCTTTTCGGCAATCCGCTCCAGCGGCTCTGTGTCGCCGGACAAGGTCAGCATTTCTGGACCGTTGACGGCACCGATCGAAACACCATCGTAACTAGCGATCAAGTCGCGAGCATCTTCCAGCGACAGCCCAACGGCCAGCATGCCGCCTTTGCCGGCAGCCCGATTCTGGGCCTGCGAACGTCGGTAGATCACTTCCACCGCTTGCTGCAAAGTCAAAGCACCAGCCGCGAACCCCGCGGCCACTTCGCCAATGGAGTGACCGACAACGCCCGCCGGACGGATCCCGTAGTGCTCGTACAGCTTGACCAGCGAAATTTGAATCGCCATCACGGCCGGCTGCACAACCACCGTGCTGTTGATCTTGGAGTCGCCTTCTTGCTGCTGCAGTTCCGCCAGCAGCGACCAACCGGCGAGCTCTTGAAAAAGCACGTCGATCTCTTCCATCGACTGGCGAAAGATTTTTTCCCGCTGCATCAGTTGCAGACCCATGCGAGCCCACTGGCCGCCCTGGCCGGAGAAGACGAACGCCAGCTTCGGTTCCTTCTTGTGGGCGATGGTGGCCGTCATCGTTTCCGAATCGACTTCGCCATCGGCGAATCTCCGCAGGCGGTGCTCGATGTCTTTCGCAGACTCGCCCACCACCGCAACCAGATGCGGGTAATGACTGCGACGGGCAAAAGCCGAATAGGCTATGTCCTCAAGAGCATGTTCCGTGTTTGCCAAAAAGTCGGCATGCCTGAGAGCCAGCGTTCGCAGCGATTCGCGGTGGACAGCACTTAATATGTATAACGTCGCAGGAAACGAAGCCTTGCCATTGGTCTGGACTTGCCGCTCATGAGGGGCGCGCGTCTTGAGCTCGGCAGCATTGATTTCTTGTAAGACGACATGGGCATTGGCACCGCCGGCGCCGAACGAATTGACCCCCACCGTCAACGGATGATCGCTTCGCTTTAGCGGCAACGACTCGGTCGGCACCTGCAAGCGATAATGCTCCCAGGGGATAGCGGGATTCGGCTGGTGGAAATGCAAGTTCGGTGGAGCAACACCGTGTTGCGCCGTGAGCACGCCTTTGATGAAGCCGGCAATTCCCGAGGCGCCCTCCAAATGACCCAGGTTGGTCTTCACCGAACCAATGATTAAATCCGGCTGCTGCTCGCTGCGCTCAAATCCCAGCACGGACCCGAGTGCGGAAGTTTCCACAGGATCACCTACCGGTGTCCCGGTCCCGTGTGCTTCGACGTAATTCACCGTCGATGGATCGATCCCCGCTTCCGCATAGACGCTTTCCAGCAGCGCAACTTGCGAAACAACGTTGGGCACGGTATAGCCTTCAGGGGTATAGCCATCCTGGTTCGCAGCCGAACCGCGCACACAGGCGTAGATTGAATCACCATCAGCGAGCGCTCTGCGCAGTGGTTTCAGGATCACCACGCCCACGCCTTCACCGCGGACATAGCCGTTGGCGGATTCGTCAAAGGCTTTGCAGTACTGGTCCGGGTTCAGGAATCTGCCTTTGGACAACATGATCGACGGTTCCGGTCGCAGCATCAAATTGACGCCACCGGCGACCGCCATCTCCGCTTCCCCGTTCCAAACGCTTTGGCAGGCCAGATGCAGCGCTGTTAATGACGCCGAACAGGCGGTATCGAGAGTGATGCTGGGCCCAGTCAAATTGAAGTCGTAGGAGATTCGATTCGCCAACGAACAAATCGCGGTCCCCATCGCGACGTGCGCACTGATCTCATCGCGCTGATCGCTGGCCGATTGCATGCACAGGTAGTCGTACATGAATGACCCGATGAAGACAGCCGTCCGCGTGCCTTCGAATTGGTCGCGCCGCAGCCCGGCGTCCTCCATCGCTTCGTGCGTGACTTCCAAGAGCAAGCGTTGCTGCGGGTCAATCCGCTGGGCGGCAGCAGGAAAGTAGCCGAAGAACTCGCCGTCGAACTGGTCAACACCGTCCATGAACCCGCCCTTCGCGTTTCGAATAACGCCCGACTTCTCAGGATCGGTATCGTGGAACCGGGAGTGGAACCAGCGGTCTTCCGGTACATCGCAAATGGCATCGATGCCCTGCAGCAAGGCTTCCCAAAATGCTGACGGCGAATCGATCCCGCCGGGCAGTCGGCAGCCGATACCTATGACGGCCAGTGGTTCTCGGTTTGGGCGGTCTAGATTCTTGACAACGGAATTAGATGATTCGGGACTGGATGGCACGGTGGGAACCCCTGGCAGTTTCTGCGACCACACGAAATCTGTTTTCTCAACGGACCCGGCGCAGCATCTACATGCGCCAAGATCGCTGTCCGATCTGCCCCGGGGGAAGCAATATTTTTAAGGAAAGGAAATGGGTTAAATCAGCACACCATATTAGCAACTGATCAGATCCCCCGCCAATCAATCCGGCTGCTGAGCCTCCTTTTCACGGGCTTAAACTCGCAGACGTGCAACCCAGCGTCGGCATTCCTTACCCAGATGGGTCAAACCAATCGTCCCTGCAGGCGTGAGTCGGATTCAGGTGAACGAACCGCCGTCCAAGTCCTGACTATTCTGCTGCCAGGACGTGGAGAGGGTCCGGCTTACAAAGTGCCAGCTTAACGATCACAAAGAAGAACCACGGAGTGGTGGCAGCATCTAGCCTGGGGTGAACCAGCGAGCGTCAGCGAAGTTGGTGTAACCCCAGGAAGATGAGACCGGAATAAACCCCCGCGGCGATTTGGCGGCTACGCCGAACGTCCTGGGTATTCCGCTGCCAGGACAAGTCCTGAGCCTACGTAAAACTCTCGCCCAGGTGTTTTAGGGGCCGTTGTTTTCAACCATCTTTCCGCGGCCAATGGTGCTCCATTGACCCCTATCGCAAAAACGGTTCCAGGCGTCCTCTGCGCTGAATCGATTTTTTGCTATCCTCGCTGAAATTTGCTCGGCCTGCGGAGTTGGATCCGATCCTCGGTTGGCCGGCAAGTTGCAAACCTTTTTCTCTGCCGACTTCACTACCCGGGATCAGTCTGTGCCACGTCGCGACGACATCAAGAAAATACTTCTCATTGGCAGCGGTCCGATTGTGATCGGTCAAGCTTGTGAGTTCGATTACTCAGGCACGCAAGCCTGCAAAGCCCTGCGAGAAGAGGGTTACCAGGTCGTTTTGGTCAACAGCAATCCAGCGACAATCATGACCGACCCGGCGACTGCCGACGCGACTTACATCGAGCCGCTGACATGGCAAATGGTCGAGAAAGTGATTGAGAAGGAACGGCCCGACGCCTTGCTGCCGACGCTGGGCGGCCAAACCGGTCTGAACACAGCCATGGATCTGCAGGCCCATGGTGTGCTGGACAAATATGGCGTGGAAATGATCGGGGCCAACGCCGCCGTCATCGCCAAAGCGGAGGAGCGCGACCAGTTCAAAGCCGCGATGGAAAAGATCGGCTTGGATGTCTGTCGCGGACGTACCGTCAACTCGCTGGTCGAAGCTCGCGAGGCGATGAAAGAAGTTGGCTTGCCCACCGTGGTGCGACCAAGTTTTACGCTCGGTGGTTCGGGCTCCGCCATTGCCTACAACAAAGATGACTTCGATGCCTTGGTGCAAAACGGACTGGACCAGTCGCCGATCGGCGAAGTCTTGATCGAGGAATCGATTATCGGCTGGAAGGAGTACGAAATGGAGGTGATGCGCGACATGGATGACAACGTCGTGATCATCTGCAGCATCGAGAATTTTGACGCCATGGGTGTCCATACCGGCGACTCGATCACGGTGGCCCCGGCGCAAACGCTGACCGACAAAGAGTACCAGCGGATGCGTGACGCTTCGTTGGCCGTGATCCGCGAAATCGGTGTCGAGACCGGGGGCAGCAACATTCAATTTGCGATCGAGCCCAATAGCGGTCGCATGATTGTGATTGAAATGAATCCGCGCGTCAGTCGCTCCAGCGCGCTGGCCAGCAAGGCAACCGGTTTTCCAATCGCCAAAATCGCCGCCAAACTTGCCGTCGGCTATCGTCTGTGGGAATTGCCCAACGATATCACCCAGAAGACAAAAGCCTGTTTTGAACCGACGATTGATTACGTGGTCACCAAGATGCCGCGGTTCGCTTTCGAGAAATTCCCGGAAGCAGATGCCACGCTGACCACGCAAATGAAAAGCGTCGGCGAGACGATGGCGATCGGCCGAACTTTCCGCGAGTCACTGCAAAAGGCCATGCGGGGGCTGGAGGTGGGCGCCTTCGGCCTGGGCAGCGACACCCGCGATGAGTGGGGGACCGAGACGCAGCCGGATGCCGATACGATCCGCGCCAAACTTAGCACGCCGGGAGCAGAACGCATTTTCTACATGCGTTACGCAATGAAAGCGGGGATGAGTCTGGACGAAATCTTTGCGCTCACCAACATCGACCGCTGGTTCCTCGATCACATGGCGCAAATCGTCGAAGAGGAAAACCGGCTCCTACAGATCGGCTCGCTGGACAAGATGAGCTATGAAGATATTTGGCAGGCAAAGCGGCACGGATTTTCCGATCGCCAGCTTGCCAAAATCACGTCGACCACCGAGGGAATCGTTCGCGCCAAACGGCTGGAATTAGGAATTCGTCCTGTCTTCAAGAGCGTCGATACCTGCGCCGCCGAGTTCGAGGCCTACACGCCTTACTACTACAGCACCTATGAATCGGAAGACGAATTGCCCCCGAAGGGCGACAAGAAACGGATCATGATTCTGGGCGGCGGGCCCAATCGCATCGGTCAGGGAATCGAATTCGACTACTGTTGTTGCCACGCAAGCTTTGCCCTCCGCCAGATCGGCATCGAAAGCGTGATGGTCAACAGCAACCCCGAGACGGTCAGCACCGACTATGACACATCAGATATTCTGTTCTTTGAACCGCTGACGATCGAAGACGTGTTGAATATTTGCGACGCCATTGACCCCGATGGCGTGATTGTCCAATTCGGTGGCCAGACGCCGCTGAATCTGGCTCGAGGACTGAAGGACGCCGGCGTACCGATCATCGGCACGAGCGTCGATACGATCGAAGCAGCCGAAGACCGCGAGCAGTTCCAGCAGTTGATCGACGAGTTGGATCTGCGACAACCTCCCAGCGGGATTGCTCGCAACATGCAAGAAGCTCGACAGGAGGCCAAACGAATTGGCTATCCCGCACTGGTGCGGCCCAGTTTTGTGTTGGGCGGACGGGCGATGGAAATCTGCTACGACATCGCCCAATTCGAACGCTATGTGGCCGAAGCATTCATCGTCGCGGACGGCCAGCCGGTGCTGATCGATCGCTTCCTGGAAGATGCCACCGAAGTCGATGTCGATGCCGTCTCCGATGGTACCGACTGTGTGATCATGGGGATCATGGAGCATATCGAAGAAGCCGGTGTGCACTCCGGTGACTCCGCCTGTGCGATTCCGCCATTCAGCATTCCCCAGCCGATTCTGGCCGAGATTCGCGAAACGACCAGCAAACTGGCCCAGCGGCTGGGAGTGATCGGTCTGATGAACATCCAATTCGCGATCAAGACGGAAGACGGCAAGCCAACGCTTTACATTTTGGAAGTCAACCCGCGGGCCAGTCGAACGGTTCCGTTCGTCGCCAAGGCCACGGGGGTTCCTGTTGCCAACATCGCCACCAAGGTGATGACCGGAATGACGCTCAAGGAGCTGGGCATCACCACCGAACCGATCCCCCGCCACGTCTCGATCAAGGAAAGTGTGTTTCCGTTTCGAAAATTCGCCGGCGTCGATATCGTTCTGGGCCCGGAAATGCGCAGCACCGGCGAAGTCATGGGCGTTAGCGATAAGTTCTCCCTGGCGTTCGCAAAAAGCCAGATCGCCGCAGGCTCCGTGCTTCCCGATTCCGGCAAGATCTTCATCAGCCTGACCGAACGGCACAAAGACGCGGCACTCCGCTTGGGCCAAAGCCTGCAATCACTGGGATTGGAGATTCTTGCCACGCCTGGAACCGCGGCACGGCTTCGAGCTGGCGGGGTGGAGGTGACGCAGGTCAAGAAAATTGCTGAGGGCCACCCCAACTTGATCGACTATCTGAAAAATGGTGATGTTCAATTGATTCTGAACACGCCCAGCGGGAAAGGTGCGCGGACCGACGAAGGCAAGATCCGCGCGGCGGCAGTGCAGTACGGTGTGCCCTGCATCACTACATTGGCGGCCGCCGATGCCGCCGTCCGCGCAATGCATGCCACGCGAGAGGCACCACTGGAGGTTCAATCTTTGCAAACGAGATATGCCGAAACCGAAACCGTGTGAGCTGGCATAAAAAAAGAGCTCCTGCGGATGGGGCAGCAGACCGCAGGAGCTCGAGACGCGAAGATACGGGGCAATGTGTCTTCGCGTCAGAGATGACGAACTATACCCCAATGAATCGCGATTTCAACCACGCATCTCAGGCTGGTCTCAAACCACCCGTAGCGGGAGTTGATGGTGGTTTATCGGCAAAATAGCGGTGCTAACCTCATTCACTTTGCAAGAATCCCACAAAACTTTTAGCGGTCAAACAAATGAACTCAATCAACTGAGATCTTCCCTGGAAGAATCGACCTGTATCACAGAGGTCCGTTGCTTGTTCCAAAGTTCCCCATGAGCTGCCATGAGTGAATCCGAAAATCACGGCGATGAGATGGACAACCAAGTTGTAGAACTTGAACCATCCGACCTGCATGTGCTGGTGGTCGACAACGAGGCTGCGCACGCGCGGGCAATGACGGAAAGCCTGGAAAAAGTTGGCTACGACTGCCAGGTTGCCACCAGTGGACCCGAAGCTGCCGGGCTGATCGAGCAGGAGACCTACGACATCATCATCACCGACATGGTGATGAATGACGTTGATGGCATGAAGATCCTGAAGCTTTCTCGCGAGCGGCTTCCCGATGCCCAAGTGGTGATGGTGACCGGACACGCCACCGTGCCAATCGCAGTCGAAGCGATGCAACAAGGTGCCTTTAACTTTCTTGAAAAGCCGATCACACCTCAACGTCTGCGGGCGATCGTTGAGAAGGCCGCCGATGCTGTCTCGCTGAAAAGACAGAACACCGAACTACGTCAGCGACTCGATGAAAGATTTGGATTTGAGGGGCTGATCTTCACCAGCAAGAAAATGCACGGTGTCGTCGATCGCTTACGGCGGATCGCACCAACCGACGCGACTGTGTTGATTACGGGTGAAAACGGAACCGGCAAGGAGGTGATTGCCCAGGCGATTCACCAGAATAGTACTCGTCGGAACAAACGCATCGTTGCCATGAACACCGGCGCGATCGCAGAGAATCTGGTCGAGAGCGAGTTGTTCGGCCACATCAAAGGCTCGTTTACCGGCGCCGATTCCGATCGCGAAGGAGCCTTTCAATTTGCCAACGGCGGCACGTTATTCTTGGACGAAGTCGGCGACATGCCAATGAGCACACAGATCAAACTGCTGCGCGTGTTGGAAGAAAACAAGATCACGCGAGTGGGCGACAATAAATCGATCAAGGTCAATGTTCGCGTCATTTCGGCGACCAATCGGCCCCTGGAAGAATTGATCGAGGCGGGAACTTTTCGGGAAGACCTGTACCACCGGCTAAAAGTCGTCACCATCGAGTTGCCACCACTGCGGGACCGGCACGACGATATCGTTCCCCTGATGGATCACTTTCGAAAAATGTTTCTGCGTCGCTACGACAAGGCTGCCGCGCACTTCACCCCCGCCGCAACCAAACGTTTCTTTGGCTACGAATGGCCCGGAAACGTCCGCCAGCTCCGCAATTTTGTCGAAACAATGGTGGTCCTGGATACCGATGGCAAATTGGATGTTGATGATCTGCCGCCCGAGTTGATGGACGAAGCAGACGAAGTCGGCGTCGATGCCGGAGAAGTAACGCCAGTTGGCGAGTCAAATCTGATCGGCCAACCGCTCAGCGTGATCGAACGCTGGGCCATCGAAGAAACTCTGAAATTAACCGGTGACAATCGCGAAGAAGCGGCCAAGGTGTTGGGAATCGGAGCCCGCACGCTGTATCGAAGACTCGATCAGTACAAGAAGGATGAGGAAGAAGTGTAGCCCAACGCCGTTAAGCGTTTCTTGTTCGTGTTACGCGGGCTGTTCTTCGTAGCCGGAGTCGCCAGACTTAGGTTGTATCGTGGACGGCGCCCGAATTCTGGCGAATCCGGCTACCAGGAATCCTTAACGGCGTTGGTGGTAGCCCCCGGCCTGGGATCGTCGTCCAATTCTCCGAATTGGATTTCGCCATCCGGCTAGGGCCATTCCATCATTGATGCCGGACACTCTCCAAGTCCTGGCGCCCTACTGTCAGGACAAGGAGAGTGTCCGGCTTGAGAAGCAATCTAAGGCTGGCATTTTTGATGAGTTACGGTAGTTGTAGGCATCGACGATTTCGTTCGTCACAACCGGACGACAACTGCGTAGCAGTGGCAGCGTAGAGCCTGGGGTCAGGATTGCTCGTCTCTAGCGAGCATTCCGCAGCCC
>JBFJVZ010000195.1:0-13554 GCA_041623895.1 Pirellulaceae bacterium
GAATGGAGAAGTCGCAATGGATCTATCTCCGGTTGTCGTTCCCGCCATGCAGTGGCTCGTCGCAGTGTCGCTGGCGACCTTGCTGGCTGTCATTGCAGGCATCAAGTCCTCCTTCCTCGCCCGCTGACGAGTGCGACTATGTCAGGAAAGTACAGATTGGTTGGACAAACCCGCGGACGCGACGTCTGGTGGCGGTGGCGGTTCCTTTTGCGCAGTCGGGCCGGATGGGGGCGTTAGCGGTTTCGTTGGCATGGAATCATCCACCGAGACGTCGGTGTCTGTCCGTGTTGATCTTTTCTGGTCGGTGGCCCAAGCCAACGGCGAATTGAAAGAATTGATCGAGATCCCCATCGGCAAGGCGGGCAACAAAGATCTTTCCGAAGCACGAAGGATCCAATGGCGGTTCGTAACAGCGAAGCCACAAAATCAGGCGGATTAGCTACTGCGCGGTCCCGGCGGGGTGTTGGGTGCCGCGAATCGGCGAGAAAATCCCCAGAAAACATTAATTGACATATCGCGATATGACGATATATTGAACTGTGGAGAAGAGACATGGTCAGCAAAACCAAGCCCAAAACCAAGAAGAAACCGGCTGGCAATCCGCAGGCTTTCGCCCAGGCGGCCGAGTGTCTGAAAACGCTCGCCCACCCGGTGCGACTGCGGATGGTGCAAATGCTCCTGCACGGACGCTATACCGTCGGCGAACTGGCAGATGACGCCGGTGTTCCCGATAACGTGGCCTCCGAGCATCTGCGGCTGATGCAACGGTGCGGTTTTTTCACCAGTCAGCGGGAGGGTCGCAAGGTCTATTACCAGGTCGCCGAACCGCACCTGGAACAAATCATGAGCTGCATTGAAAGCAGATTTCTGACGCACGCCTGAGCGCAATCGAGGCGAGTTTTTTTATCACATCATATCGAAGTGTCACGATAATACGAGGGATTGAAATGTCTGGGTTTCCAACCGTTTCCGTGGACCAACTTGCTGAGCTGGACGCGCAAGGTCACATCGACTTGATCGATGTTCGCACGCCGGCGGAGTTCCGCGAAGTTCATGCCGTGAACGCGCGTAACGCGCCGCTGGAATCTCTGGATCCTGCCGCGATCATGCAAGCTCGGAATGGCAGCGCCGATCAGCCGTTGTACGTGATCTGCCAAGGCGGCAACCGCTCCAGCCAGGCCTGCAAGAAGTTCATTGCGGCCGGCTATACCAACGTCGTCAATGTGGATGGCGGCACCAACGCTTGGGACCAAGCAGGCCTGCCCGTCGTCCGCGGCAAGAAGGCGATTTCGTTGGAGCGACAGGTCCGCATCACAGCCGGCTTGCTGGTGCTGCTGGGAGCCGTGTTCAGCTTTTGGAACATCTACTTTGCCTGTCTGTCCGGGATGGTCGGCGCGGGCTTGATATTCACAGGGATTACCGACAACTGCGTGATGGCAATGGTGCTGGCCAAGATGCCTTGGAATCAGGTCAAGGACAGCGGTGGCTGCTGACTATTCAGGTAGTGGCTGTCGGTCGGCATGCCCCAAGCGTTAGCAGTCTGAAACCGGGATCTTTGGAGAAATAAATGTTTTTGCAACGTTACTACCTCGAGTGTTTGTCGCACGCCTCGTACCTGGTCGCAGACGAGCAGACGAAACAAGCGGCGGTCATCGACCCGCAACGAGACATCGATATCTATCTGCAGGATGCCCGGCAGCATGGCTTCCAAATCAAATGGGTGATTCTGACTCATTTTCATGCCGACTTTGTTGCCGGTCATATTGAGTTGCGGGACCGAGTCGGCGCCCAGATCGTGTTGGGAGCGAAAGCGGAAGCAGAGTTTGATCACAAGAAACTCGGTGACGGCGATTCGATTGAATTTGGCAAGGTTCGGCTGCAGGCTTTGGAAACGCCCGGCCACACGCCGGAAGGTTTGACGATCCTGGCGTTTGATCTCGATCGGGACAGCGAAAAACCGTACGCGGCATTTACCGGCGATACTTTGTTCATTGGTGATGTCGGCCGCCCCGACTTGATGGCCTCGATCGGAGTCACGGCGGATCAGTTGGCAGCAATGCTGTACGACTCGTTGCACAACAAGCTGATGAAATTGCCCGATGAAACATTGATCTATCCGGCTCACGGTGCCGGGTCGATGTGCGGCAAGGCGCTCAGTGACGAAGCGGTTTCGACGTTTGGTGAACAACGCAAATACAACTACGCGCTACAACCAATGTCGAAAGAGGACTTCATGAAACTGGTTGAAGTCGATCAACCTGAGGCTCCCGGTTACTTCGTCCACGATGCGATCCTGAACCGCAAGGAACGCGCCAGCTTAGACCAGTCGATGGCGGGAACGATGAAGGAACTGACTTTGGATGAAGTGCTCGCTTTGCAAAGCGGCGGTGCCCAACTGGTCGATACGCGTGATGCCACCGAGTTTGCGGGTGCCCACTTGGCAGGTTCGATCAACATTGGCATCGATGGCAAGTACGCGACTTGGGCGGGGACAGTACTGAACAAGGATACGCCGATCGTTGTGATTGCGGATGACGATCGAGTCTCGGAGTCGATCATGCGATTGGGGCGTATCGGCTTCGATCATGTTGCCGGCTTCCTGAAACACGGCCTGGATGCCTTGCGGGATCGCGCTGAGTTGATTGCAACGATGTCTCGAGTCACGGCGCCGGCAGCAGCCGAATTAAAAGACCGCATTATTGTTGATGTGCGTTCGGCTAAAGAGCGGGAGAGCGGACTCATCGAAGGCAGTATCAATATCCCGCTGAATCAGCTGGAAGAGCGGATCGACGAAGTTCCCCGCAACGTCGACGTCATCGTGCATTGTGCCGGTGGATACCGATCGTCGTTAGCGGCCAGCATTCTGCAGAAGTACGGCTACACCAAGGTGCTGGACATGGTCGGCGGTTACAAGGCTTGGGAGCAATCAAAGCTTCCTGTTGTCCAGCCGACCGCATGAACAACCGAGACCCGGCCGGCTGCAATGCCGGTGATCGTTTTGACCCCAACCGGAGAGCAGTGATGAAATTGTTTCTCAACAGCGGTCTGCTGGCCGTCATGATCCTCTGCATGACCACGGCTGTAACCGCTCAAGGGCGCGGACAGGGTCGCGGACAGGGAGGTGGTCCCGGTTTCGGTCAACGAGCCGGTGGACCCGGTCATGGCCAGGATGAGCGTCATGACGAAGACCACGAAGTTCTTCAGTTCTTGCTGGCCAACCACAACAAGATTACCCGCAAGGTGACGGAGCTTGCCAATGGTGTCGAGACACTGACGGAATCGAATGATCCGGAGATCGCCGACAAGATCAAAGAACACGTGCAGTGGATGGAGTACCGCATCAAGGAGACAAAACCGATTCGCATGCGGGACCCACTGTTCAGAGAAATCTTTCAACACACCGATAAGATCAAAATGAAACACGAAGACACCGAGCAAGGTGTTCGTGTGATTGAAACTTCGGACGACCCCTACGTGGCGAAATTGATCAAGGCGCATGCCCAAGCGGTTTCGGGGTTTGTCAAGCGTGGTTTTGCCGAAGCGATGAAGAACCACGCGGTGCCCGGCAAAGCAGCCAACGCACGCGTACCCACCGTGCCGGCAATCAAGGATTATGGCAAAGTCGTCAGGCTGCCGGAGGCAAGCCAACAGCCGCGTAGCGGCACAAAAATCTGCGTTGATTTGACCCGCGGCGGGGATGCCAATGAATTGAATCCGGGCATCGAAAAGGTCGCCAAGTACGTCAACATCTACCACGCCGCGGGCAAACAGCCGGCTGCTGCCCAAATCGCGGTCGTCCTGCATGGCGACGCGACCTTGGCGATCTTAAATGGAGACGCCTATGCAAAACGATTTGGCACGAATGACAACCCCAACCTGGATTGCCTTCACCAGTTGCACGAAGCAGGAGTGGAGATTTATGTGTGTGGTCAATCTTTGATCAGCAAGGGTGCTGAACCCGATGAGGTGGTTGTGTTTGCCGAGACGGCCGTTTCTGCGCTCACCGCAGTCGTGAATTTGCAAGCCGATGGCTACGCTTTCATCCCTTTGGGCAACTAACAGATTGCGGTAGCGTTAGGCAGCGCAACCTTGTCAAGTTTCGGTTGACACGACTCGATTCAAGGCATCCAACGGTTTCTTGATCACCGATTTAGGTGGGGCGTCGCAGATCACGATAGGATTTGTGCTCGTCCTGCAGACGAACCAGCCATCGTCGATTGCAAACGAGGTGACAAATTTGGTGGCAATGGTTTGAGTCTGAGTGCGGAGGAGCCAGTACTTGCGAATCGACACGTTGTCCGCGTCCGCTTCAATCTCAAAATGATGGAAGGCAAACGTCAGAAAATAGCTGAACGAATCTCCTGGAACGTAAAAGCCGTGAAAGGTGATCAGAAAGTAAAGCAGCAAAAAAACCGCCGCGCCCGCGAAACGAACCAGAGTCCAGTACTCGGAAGCAAAAATCGCATCCGCCATCGGTAACCACTTGATCGCTTGGGGCAGTGCGATGATCCATACCAGGGAAATCACAACACAGGCGATTGCAAATCGTTCCCACGGAAAACTGCCTTTGCGGACCGTGACCTTGACTCGTCCGTCAGATTCGGCGGTGATGATATCTTGTTCTGGCAAAGCGGTCGGCGGCTGGGTGACGATGAAATGTTGGTGACAAACACAAGAGGTTGATTTGCTGCGGTCGTGGGGCGCAGCAAACCGGTAATGAATCTAAATTACCCGAGACGGCTGCCGTTTGTGGACACGGCCGAGGGTTGCCTTTATAGTCGTCGCCATGATTTCCATTGACCTTTCGGAAAAAACTGCCGTGGTGACCGGCGGCGGTCAGGGATTGGGCCGGGCGACGGCAAGCGTCTTGTATGCATCGGGGGCCAATGTCGCGATCAGCTATTTCTCAGATCCTGACGGTTTGAATCAGCAAAGGGCGAAACAAACGGCAGCCGAATTGGGCGATCGCGCGTTGGCCTTGCCAGGCGATGTGCGTGATCGTCCCTCGTTGTCGGCGATGTTTGACTCGATCGTTGAACGATTCGGCTCAGTCAATATGATCATCAACAATGCAGCAATCATCCGTGATCAATCGTTCAAGAAAATGGACGATCAACAGTGGCAGCAAGTGATCGACACCAATCTCACGGGAGTCTACAACGTCTGTAAGGAAGCGACAGAGCTACTGGCCGATGGCGGCCGCATCGTCAACATGGCGTCGATCTCCGGGTTTGTTGGTTTCTTTGGTCAAGCCAACTATTCGACGGCAAAGGCAGGTGTGGTCGCGCTGACCAAAGTACTCAGTAAGGAATTCGCTCGCCGCCAGATCACCGTGAACGCGGTCGCGCCGGGGGTGGCGCTGACGGACATGGGCAAGACGATTCCAGAGGAGGCTCGCGACCAAATGCTGAAGCAAATTCCACTGGGTCGCTTTGCAGAACCCCAAGAGGTGGCCCACGCCGTGCTGTTTCTATGCAGTCCGTTGGCCGATTACATCACCGGACAGACGATTCACGTCAACGGCGGTTGGTACGGATGAGTGGTGACCGGGACAGGAAATGCTGTTCCTCCGCACAGGCGGCTGAATTGATACAAAGCGGCGATACGGTCGTCTGCGGTGGATTTGTCGGCGCCGCACATCCCGAAGCGCTGACGGCGGCGCTGGAGCGGCGATTTCTGAACGAGGGAAATCCGCAGGATCTGACCCTGGTTTACGCGGCCGGACAGGGCGACGGCAAATCTCGTGGCCTGAATCACCTGGCCCATCGGGGATTGGTCAAACGGGTCGTCGGCGGACACTGGGGATTGGCACCCGGTTTGGGCACGCTGGCAATTGAAAACGAGATCGAAGCTTACAATTTTCCGCAGGGCGTGATCTGCCATTTGCTGCGAGACATCGCGGCAGGGCGACCAGGTTCGATCACGCACGTTGGCTTGGGAACTTTCATCGATCCCGAACATGGTGGCGGCCAGTTGAATGAACGCACCACTCAGCCGCTGGTCGAGCGGATCCAACTGGTGGGAAAGACCTGGCTGTTCTATCGAGCGTTTCCGGTTCATGTCGGCTTGATCCGGGCGACGACAGCAGACCCGGCAGGGAATCTTTCCATGGAGCAGGAGGCGATCATTGGCGAGGTGTTGGCGATTGCTCAAGCGGTTCGCAACAGTGGCGGCATCGTGTTGGCCCAGGTGAAACGGTTCAGCGATCAACCAACCTCGCCCCAAGCGGTCAGTGTGCCGGGGATTCTGGTCGATCGAGTTATCTTGGCCGACGAAGGTGAGCACGATCAAACGTTTGCTGAACGGATGAACGAAAGCTACTGCACCGCCGCAACGGACTCCGAATCAGTTGCTGGAGCAGAGTCCGCTCGGTTTCAATCGATGGCGATGGACGAGCGACGGATCATTGCCGCCCGCGCGTGCGATGAACTGCGCCGTGGAGATGTAGCGAACTTGGGCATTGGCATGCCCGAGGGCGTTGCCCGCATTGCTGCCCAGCGAGGCCTGCTGCACGAGGTAACGTTGACGGTAGAAAGTGGTCCGATCGGAGGCATGCCCGCCGGGGGTCTGAGCTTTGGCGCTGCGGTGCATCCGTTGGCGGTCGTCGACCAAGCGGCGCAGTTTGATTTCTACGACGGTGGCGGGCTCGATTTCAGTGCCCTGGGGGCGGCACAGATTGACCGCTACGGTAACGTCAATGTTTCGAAATTTGGCTCTCGGCTGGCCGGCGTCGGAGGATTTGTCAGTATTTCGCAAAACGCCAAACGGCTGATTTTCTGTGGCACCATGACCTCGGGTGGCATGGTGACTCGCGTTGCCGGCGGTCAGTTGGTGATTGAAGCCGAAGGGCGGACTAAGAAGTTCGTCGCCGCTGTCGATCAGGTATCTTTTAACGGTGCCTTGGCTGCCCAGTCGGGTCGCTCCATCTTGTATGTTACCGAGCGAGCCGTGTTTCGCTTGACGACCGGTGGGCTGGAACTGATCGAAATCGCGCCGGGCATTGATCTTCAAACTCAGGTACTCGACATGATGGACTTTCGTCCGTTGATCGGCCAGCTCAAACCGATGCCCGCTCATCTATTCCAAACATCCGGCCCTCAATAACGGCTCATGAGCGAAGAAACGGGTCCTTCCAGAAATTCGGTCCAGCGGGTGGTGCTGGCAAGCTTTGTCGGTACGGCGATCGAGTGGTACGACTTCTTTATCTACGGCACGGCGGCGGCATTGGTGTTCGGCAAGTTGTTCTTTCCAACCGAAGACGAATTCATCGGACGGATGGCGGCGTACGGCACGTTTGCCGTCGGCTTTTTTGCGCGACCGCTGGGCGGCCTTGTGTTTGGTCACTACGGAGACCGCATCGGTCGCAAGGCGATGCTGTTCACCACATTGATGATGATGGGCACGGCTACCTTTTTGATCGGATTGTTGCCCACCTATCAAACCATCGGAATCGCGGCGCCGATCATTTTAATTCTGCTGCGATTCGTCCAGGGCTTCGGTGTCGGCGGCGAATGGGGCGGGGCAGTGCTGATGGCGGTGGAGCACGGACATGAAGGCCGCCGCGGGCTTTACGGTAGTTGTGTTCAGATGGGTGTTCCTGCCGGTCTGTTGCTGGCCACCGGTGTTTTTGCCATCGTCTCCAGGATGGAAGACCAGGCATTTCTGGATTGGGGATGGCGGATTCCGTTTTTGCTGGGCATCGTGTTGCTGGCCGTTGGCATCTTCATTCGTCTGCGGGTGATGGAAAGTCCTTTGTTTGCACAATTGCAGGTCAAGCAGGATGTCAGTCGACTGCCGATTTTGGATGTACTGCGGCACTACAAGAAGAACGTTCTGCTGGCCATGGGGGCTCGGTTTGCGGAGAACGCTTGCTTTTACATTTTCAGTGTTTTCGTGCTCTCTTACGCCACCGAACAACTTGGTCTGGCAAAAAGCGAAGTTCTGATGGGCGTTTGGATCGCGGCTGCGTTCCAGCTGTTGGCAATTCCGGGCTTTGGAATTCTGTCAGACCGCGTCGGCAGGCGTCCGGTGTATCTCAGTGGAGCACTTTTTCTTTTCTGCTTTGCGTTTCCGTTTTTTTGGTTGGTCGAAACGCAGGTGGTGGTCCTGGTTTGGTTGGCGATCGTGCTGGGCATGATCGGGCATGCAGCCATGTATGGACCGCAAGCCGCGTTCTTTTCGGAATTGTTTGGCACGAACGTTCGTTACAGCGGGGCGTCCATCGGTTACCAGCTTGCAGCGCCCTTTGCCGGTGGCTTAGCACCATTGATTGCCACCGGGCTGCTGCGCTGGTCGGGAGATGCATCCTGGCCGATATCGATTTACTTGATCGCGACGGCGATGCTGACGTTGACATCGATCACGCTGGCTGCCGAGACATTCAAGTACGACATCGGCGGGCCGGAATTGGGGAACGCTCGACCAAAAGGGTGAGGACGGTCCGAACCTTCTACCCTCTCTATGCATTCTGTTTGTAACGGAAGTCTTGCAAGGCTTCCGAGGACCGTCGGAATTCGCCCAAATTCCACTCCGCGTTTTCTGGGGCTTAGATCGCGGGGAGGGTTCGGTTTGGTCCGGTGGCCGGTGGTGCGATGTCCTCCAGCGGTAGGAACTGGCCCTTGTCAGGATTGAACGCGAACACTTCACCTGCCTCGAATTTGTAGACCCAACCGTGCAGCTTTAATTCGCCACGACCTATAGCGGCTGCTACGGACGGATGAGTTCTCAGACCTTCCAGTTGCACGAGCACATTTTCCTCTACGGTCAACGTCAGTCGCTTGCTGGGATCGGTCAAATGCGCGTAGTTCTCTTCGACAATCCGCCGCGTTGCTTCGGCGTGTTCCAGGTAGGCCCTGACAGCAGGCATTTTTTCGACGCTAGCAGGGTTCAGCAAACCTGCCATCGCCCCGCAGTGGGAATGTCCGCACAAAACGATGTCTTTTACCTTCAATGCCATCACGGCATATTCGATCGTTGCTGCTTCGCCTCCAAGCACTGCACCGTAGGGAGGAATGATGTTGCCGGCCGTGCGCTGGATGAATAATTCTCCGGGCTCGGTCTGCGTCAGTCGATTCGGATCGATACGCGAATCGGAGCAGGTGATGAACAGCGCCATCGGATTCTGTCCCTCGACCAGCGTCTCGAAGAGTTCTTGGTTCTTGCTAAACGCATCACGTTGAAATTGATGAATTCCGTCAACAAGCTTTTGCATGTTTCGTGTTCCCTTGATTTTCGTGCGAGTTGTTTGCCTGGCCCAGCATGATTCGTGCAGGCAATTGCAGCACGTCTGCAAGAATTTGCAGGGATGCATTCCAAATCACTATAGCCGATCACGCGGCGGCTGGTTACGTCCTCTGGCGGGTCGATGTCTGCGTGCCATTCCGGTCCGTTAGCGGCATGCGACGGCTCAGGGTTCTCCGCAGGGACCCGCCTTTGGGTTAGCTGGCGCGGTGTTGCCCGTTCTTACTTCTCTCGCCTGTCTCTTGGCATGCCACTTGCTTCCCACGTCCGCGCAGAGAGCCTCTGCGGGCCCCGGAAGTCTTGCCGAGGCTTATGAAACGCGATGCTCTTGCCTTTTGAACCCTCGGCCGCTGCGGCACGGATGCAGACAGCACACCCACCAGCGGCAACCCACCCTGATCCATTGTCGCGCCTTGATCCATTGTAGCCACCGTGCAGTCCACCCTTGTTGATGAACCAGCGGAGTCCGAGCAGAATCTTGCCCCCGGGCATGATCTTCGTGAGGCGATCGATCATGCGGCGCACTTTCTGCCTTCGCAGGGTCCGATCACGGTCTTTGTGCATCACAACACGCTGCATGCGTTCGCGCATCTCGGGTTTGACGAAGGCGTCAGAGCGGGAGGCCGGCTGTTCGGGTGTCACGCCTACCTGCCGGAGGACGACTACCGTAAAGAGCTTCCATGCGGGCGGATTCGTCTGCAGGACTTAGAAGCCGTTCTGATCGATGATCTGGGCGATGAAGCCGACCGTCTGGTTGCCAGTTTCGGGACACGATACGTGTTGCGGTTGGCGATGGTGCAGTTTCCGCTTCGCAGTGGATTGAGCGATGAACTGCGATGGGTGATTGCCGAAACCGATGCGCTGCGAAGATTTCGTGCGGAGGTCGAACCTTCCGTCCGCAAGCAGATGATTTCCGAAACGCGGCGCTGGATGATGTGCCAGTACGGCGGTGCAGATCGACCGCGAAACGAAGGAGCCGACCCCGTCCAGCAAGTCTTAAGCTCCGAAAGGTTCGGCGTCGAATCGATAGATTCGTGGAGCGATCGAACCTGGGAAGCCTTTGTGCTCAACTTTCTTTGGCGAATCTGTGGCAACGGTGTTCGTCTGGTTGAAGCAGGCGCCGAGGTATAAGGGGAACCGGATTTTTCATTGCTCTGTGGCGGAAGACCGAATCGGCTCCGGTCTTCCGCTAGCTCACACACGCTTGGTCAGGCAAGATAGTGGTCCAGATCGCAGGCTTTGGTTTTGGTTGCGATCAGGCATGATCGCTGCCTGCGACGGCTCGATACCGGAGATATTGGTACTGACATTGGACGATTTGGTTTCGGCGATTCTTGGAATTCTTTCTGGGCTGGTGATGTTGGTCATCGGCGGTGAGTTGCTTGTCCGCGGCGCGTCGCAGCTAGCGGCGGCCGTGAACATTTCGCCCTTGGTGATCGGGTTGACCGTCGTCGCGTTTGGAACCAGTTCGCCGGAGCTCGCGGTGTCTCTTCAATCAGCTTTGGCCGGCAATGCAGATATTGCCGTGGGCAATGCCGTGGGCAGCAATATCTTCAATGTGTTGTTCATCCTGGGAATCTCCGCGCTGATTGTTCCGTTAGCCGTCTCCAGCCGATTGATTCGATTGGACGTACCATTGATGATCTTTGCCTCGGTGTTGCTGTTAGTGCTGGGTTTGGATGGCAGGCTCGGTAGGCTGGATGGCTTGTTGTTGTTCGCTGGTCTGCTGGTGTACATCTCTTGGTGTGTGTGGCAAAGCCGGCGCGAGAGCCAAGCCGTTCAGGCAGAATTCGCCCAAGAGCTGTCCACGCCGAGCAAGAACGGAGCGGCGATCCTGGTTCAGTTGGGGCTGATCATTGGGGGCTTGATTTTGCTTGGTCTGGGATCAAGTTGGCTGGTCGGGGGGTCCGTTTTCGTTGCGACCCGTCTGGGAGTCAGCGAATTAGTGATCGGCTTGACCATCGTTGCCGCTGGAACATCGCTTCCGGAAGTCGTCACGTCGATCGTGGCTGCCTGGCGTGGCGAGCGAGAGATTGCGGTCGGGAATGTGGTGGGCAGCAACATTTTCAATATCTTTTGCGTGCTCGGTTTGGCCAGCCTGGTTGTTCCCCAAGGCGTTGCGATCTCTTCGGCGGCAATGCGGTTTGATATTCCTGTGATGATTGCCGTGGCCTTGGCATGTTTGCCAATTTTCTTGACGGGCAGTCGGATCGAGCGTTGGGAAGGAGGTTTGTTTCTTGCTTACTACATCGTTTACACAACGTATGTGATTCTGGCCGCGACTCAGGCGAACGTGACTCGCACCTTTGCAACGATCATCGTTGCGTTTGTGATTCCGCTGACCGTGATTACGCTGCTGATTGGTGTTGTTCGCGGCCGGGGTGATCAAGGCATCCGTTAATTGGCTCCGCCATCGTTAGCGTTCATGTGCTTCGTGTTGTCTGAACGAGTCGCAACTGTCGAATGATATTCTGTATATCGTCTGGCAGCCTGGCTAACTTTTGGGAGGCGATTTTTTCGTGCGACGCGAAATTCCCGTAAACTTCGCGTCTAAGCTCCTTCGCTAAAATGAATAGAGCCCACGCCGGCACGGGCTGAAATCTGAAGGCCGCTTGGGAAAGCAGATTTGGATTTGCTGTGCCGCAGGGCTTACAATGTTCGTTCTCGATAACAGCAACGCCACCATCAGCAAGCGAACTCAATGCCCGGATTTTTCTACGAACCAGTCGATCGCAAAACGTTTCTTGGCGCGGCCGCGAGGGTGGCGGTCGCAGGAGCGCTGACCCAAATCGCCGATACATTGCCGGCCGATGATTCTGTGGCGGATGAGTCGCACGTCGCGCTGTTGTCGGATACGCACATACCCGCCGATGCAAACAACGCGTATCGCGGCTTTCGGCCGGTTGATAATCTTCAGCAGGTCGTCCCGCAAGTTGTCGCGGCGCGGCCCGATGCAGTGCTCATCAACGGTGACGCTGCTCGGCTTCAGGGCCTGCGGGAGGACTATCTCTCACTGAAAGAACTGCTCGCTCCGATAGCTGCGGAGGCGCCGATCTACATTGGTTTGGGCAACCACGACGACCGCAAAAATTTCTTTGGCGTGTTCAGCGATGCTGGCAAGCAGAATGCGTCGGTGGGCGGCAAGCACGTCACGGTGCTGGAACGTGGGCCCGTCCGGTTTATCGTGCTGGACTCACTGCTGTATGTTGACAAGGTCGCTGGGCTGTTGGGTAAGGCCCAACGCACCTGGCTGGCCAAGTTTTTGGAAAACTCTGACGACCGTCCACATGTTCTGCTGGTGCACCATACGTTGGGAGATGGCGACGGTGACCTTTTGGATGTCGACCGCCTATTTGCGATCATCGGACAACATCGCAAGGTCAAAGCGGTACTTTACGGTCATTCCCACCGCTATGCGCAAGAGAGCCGCGGCCATATCCAGCTGATCAATTTGCCGGCGGTGGGCTACAACTTCCACGGCAGTCAGCCGGTGGGCTGGGTGGACGCCCGTTTCTCGCGTGCGGGCGTCGCGATGGTGCTTCACGCGATTGGCGGAAACCGCGACGGCGATGGGCAGACGATATCGATTGCCTGGGCCTGACGTTTTTTGGCCAGCAGAGTTACGCTGGTAGAGGTGCTTTGTCATACGAATCGATCAGTGACTGCGCGACACGCTTGGCTCGCAAACGAGGTAATTCAGATGAACGCGTCGAAAGCGAAACGGACACCCGCCGTGGAAGCAACACGGCCACACGGCCTGGGCCGACGGAGCTTGCTTCAGGCGGGCACGGCTTCCATCGTCCTGTCCGCACTTGGCAATCATGCATGGGGACAGGCGGCCGATCAGACAAAGCGGGTCGGCCTGATCGGCGCGGGTTGGTACGGTAAGAGTGATCTCTGGCGTTTGATCCAGGTTGCACCGGTCGAAGTGGTCTCGATCTGTGATCCAGATCAGCGGATGCTCCAAGAAGCGGTGGAGATTGCCAGTCAAAGGCAAAAGTCCGGCGCCAAACCACGCACCTACAGCGACTATCGCAAGATGCTGGACGAGCATGATTTGGATATTGTGGTGATCGGCTCGCCGGACCACTGGCACGCTCTCCAGACCATCGCGGCCGTCGAAGCGGGGGCAGACGTGTACGTCCAGAAACCGATCAGTGTCGATGTTCGTGAAGGCGAAGCGATGATCGACGCAGCCCGTAAGCACGGGCGAGTCGTGCAAGTGGGAACGCAGCGGAAAAGCACGCCCCACTTGATCCAGGCAAAGCAGAAAGTGGTCGATAGCGGGCTGCTGGGAACGATCGGCCACGTGGA
>JBFJVZ010000196.1:0-13472 GCA_041623895.1 Pirellulaceae bacterium
CAGATAGCGCGGTCGGGCGATTTGTCGGCTACAGCCACGATTGATTACCAGACGTTTGATCAAACGGCCATCGCCGGCCAGGACTACACCACGACGATCGGAACCGCCACCTTCAACCCCAACGAAGCGACCAAGGATATCTTGATTCCAATCGCCGATGACGAGGAGGACGAATCCTCGGAAACCTTTACCTTCACCATCGATAACCCCAGTGGCGCTGACCTGGGCGTTCCCCGAACGACAACGATCACAATTTTGGATAGCGGAGCGTTATTGCCGAACTACCCAGATTTTGGTAACGCCTCCGGGATCGTTACCAACGGTGGTGCATCGATTCTTGGTGACAAGCTACAGCTGACCAGTGATGCCCAGTATCAAACGGGTTCGGCGTTTTACGATACGGCGATTGCCGCTGACGAAAATACGTCCTTCCAAGTGGCGTTTGCCTTTGAGATGGCCGACGGTTTCGGCCCGGGTGGCGCGGATGGACTCACGTTTGTCGTGCAAAATTCGGATGATGGTACCTTAGCGCTGGGCGGCGGCGGCGGCAATCTTGGATATGACGGGATCGCCAACAGCCTGGCGGTGGAGCTTGACACCTGGCAGAACCCCTGGGACCAGTACAACGACGAAATAGGTGTGGTGGTCGGCGGCGATATCCGCAATGAAATCGCGCAAAGCAAAGCACCGTTCAATCTTAACTTTGGCGGCGTCTACTACGCTTGGGTCGACTACAACGGCAGCAGCGACACGCTCAGCGTTTACCTATCGGAGACCCCGACAAAACCCACGGCAGCGACGTTGCAAACGACGATCGAACTGGACGCGTACGTCGGCGACCAGTTCTATGCCGGCTTCACTTCATCCAATTACAACCGGCCCAACGCCCATCGGATCTTATCGTGGACGATGAATCTGGAGACACCGATCGATCCGCCGGTTGCCGGACCGGTGACTGCGATCACCGTGGCGAGCGGATTTGTCCAGCCCACAGGGATCGACTGGTCGCCGGACGGGCGTAACCTGTACGTTGCCGAAAAAGGGGGCATCGTTAAAGTCATTCGAGACGGCAACACGATCGCTTCTCCGCTGATCGACATTTCTGACATTGTTAACAACGTTGCTGATCGTGGACTACTGGACATCGCCGTTCATCCTGACTTGGACAACAACCCGTATCTGTACTTGCTGTACACATATGATCCTCCCGAAGTGTGGGATCATACTGGGAACCAGTTTGCCAAACCGGACGGCCCCGGCAACCGCGCCGGTCGATTGATGCGCGTCACGCTGGACGCATCAACCAACTACACCACGATCGTGGAAGGCCAAGAACAGATTATCTTGGGCACGGCCAGCACGTGGGACAATTTCAACGCGTTTACCAATAGCGTCTTCAATTTTGCCGAGCCGCCGGCTGGTGTTAATCCCGATGGTTCGTACATCCAGGACTTTGTCAACTCCGATAGCACCACGCATACCGTTGGTTCACTGGCGTTCGGAACGGACGGCAACCTGTTCGTTTCTATCGGTGACGGAGCCAGCTACAACGATGTCGATCCGCGAGCCGTTCGCGTTCAAGACATCGATAGCCTGTCCGGAAAGATACTGAGAATTGATCCGATCAGCGGAGCGGGCGTTGCGGACAATCCCTTTTACGAAAGCGACAATCCCAACTCCAATCAATCCAAGGTCTATCAACTTGGGCTGCGAAACCCCTTCCGGATCTCCGTCGACAGCGAAAGCGGACAGTTGTTCATCGGTGACGTGGGCTGGACGACTTGGGAAGAAGTCAACACGGGCGCTCCAGGTGCCAATTTTGGCTGGCCTTACTACGAAGGCGGCCAAGGCGAGAGTTTCATTACCGGCGGTGGCTACGCGGCGCTGCCCGAGGCGCAAGCATTCTACGCAAGTGGCGGAATCGTAACGCCCGCCTCCGTGGCGCTCAGTCATTCAGCCGACGGTATCAATGCAATTATGTTGGGTGACGTGGTCCGCAACGGTGATCTTGGTGAGCAATACGAAGGCGACATCTTTTTCAACGACCTCGGTCAAGGCATCGTTCGAAACGCATCGATCGATGCCAACGGTGTCGTGACCAATGTCGATGTCTTTGCGACCGGTGCTCAATATGTCGTGACCATGAGACAAGGTCCGGATGGTTCGCTGTACTTCGTTGATTTGCTTGACGGAGAAATCGGCAAATGGCAGATCTTGTGATCGGTTGGAACGTTTGCCGTACGTACATGGTCGTTTCGATTCAGCTGCGACCATGACCAGCGGATTGCCCTTGCTACTATGCGTAAAGTCGCTTGCCGACAAATCGGACGGCATTGCGAAACGTGCGAGGCACCGGTTTCTGCACCAAGTCGCGGCGGATGGCTGCGTTGCCAGAGAGAAACCGCTCGCGCCATTGCTCGGTAAGGTCATCGCGCTGTTTGCGTATCTTCAGCCGTGAAAGGTCAGCCGGATGTTCTTGCGGGTCAAAGCCCAGGAAGGACATGATCTTTGCTACCTCGGCGGCCGGGTCCGCCTCCAAGGCGTCGTAGGTCAGGTAGTGGACTGGTGCGTCGCGGACGGCGAAGAACAGTTGCCACCAACGGTTCCAGTCCGCAATCTCCGCCATGCACATTCCAATTGCCCGTTCGTCATACTGGGGCGCCCGGCCATTGTTTTCAATCGACGAAAGCCACTGCTCCGTAGCCGTTGCCCGATACAATGAGATCGCCTGACGCAGCAGATCGTTGCGAACCAGAAAGATGTAGTGCGCGTTGCTGAAAACTTTCCCAAGAATATTGTCTCTCAGGATCTCCTCCATGTGGGCCGGAAACAACTTGGCTGAAATCAAGTTGGTTTCGCTGCGGGATCGACTGTGAAGCTCCTCGATCTTCCTGGTAACGGTGGGGTTTGTTAGTCCGTATTGGCGATACTTGCCGTCGTTGAAGTACTCCTCGGTCAGCAGGAACGGGCCTGTTGTGTCGATCAGGCGGGACAATAGTGTGCTGCCTGACCGCGGCGTGGCGGCAATGATCAAACTCAAGTCGGGCGACGTCCAATCGGACGGCAAGGCACATGCTGGCTCTGTTACAGGCAAGGTTTTCCCCTCATTGATTTTCAAAAAGGCAATCTGAGTCATAACGTGTTCACCATGGTGCGGTTTACCGTTCGACCCCGCTTGATCAGGTCATTGAGCAAACGGTCTTCTTCGTTGAAGACGGTGACGCGTGTTGCACCCATGCGTTCAAAGTCATCGTAGTTTCCGTGCCTCATTTCCTGACCATATCGGTGCAAGATAAGCAAATCGCCGGCAAAGAACGCGTTCATATACGCCGATCCGCCTTGCACCGAAACACGCAGTTTGGATTGCGCCAGCAGGCCGAGCTGAAATTCATTGAATGAGATCTGCTGATAGTTCTCGTACAGGTCTTCTCCCATGATCACCCCCAACTCCCGCAACATGTCTTTTTCGTTCAACTCCCCGAGAGGCATGTGGTCGACGATGATGCCCTTGGTTGGACGCAGGTAAACAATTTGGAATTGATCAGCCATCTCGGCCACGATTCTTTTCAGCAGTCCAACTGACAAAAAGTTGACGGGTGGGTGATCCCATTCGACGTTGTATTTGTTGAAAATCAGCAGCAAAGGTTTCTCGAATGGTAGATCGAGTTGCCCCGAGTAACGGGCACCAAAGTCAGGGGCCTGCCAGCGGCGGAAGTCAGGACGTTGATGGGGCTTTTGCTTCAATGAATCGTAGAACTTGACCCAGTCGCGCTGCTGGTAGAGCTCTTGGTGGTCAGGCGAAAACCAGTAAAAGCATCGCGTGCCAACGCAACTGATCGTTTTCTCCAGGATCGCGTGTTTGGCCAAATAGTAGGCGTAGGGGACGTGGTAGAACATTTCGTAGCCGAATTCGCATCCCTGTGAATCGATCACTGTGCTGGGGATATCACCGCGCGGCCGCACGTTCGGCTTTCCCCTCAGTCGATACCAGATTTTTTGAGCCTGGTTTGCTGTTGACAGAGTCAAACATGGATCCTGTGGCAGTCCCAGGTCGTTGAGATGCGACCCCGCCATGTTGTGCGTCTCCTTGCAGTTTGAATGCTGTCGATACGTCAGGGCGATGCTGGCGAATGAATAGGCTGTTACCGGTTACAGGCAGCGGCTCCCAAAGGCTTCACCGGGCAGTGGCAGAGGACTGGCCAAATACTCGCAATAAAGCGGAGATCGCTGGGCGACTTAGCATCAGGCAGCTTTTTGCAACTGCTCAATCGCCGACTTGCGAATGAAGACACCATCGGCTTGCAGCATCACACACGTGTTGCGATCTCGGAATGTTGGCGTTATCGAAGCCAACTCAAAACCGAGCGCCTGCATCGACTCGATCGCTTCGTGCCATAGCGTCTGACCCTCGTACAACGGTACCATGGAAAGTTCCGACTCCACGGCAATGATTGAATCCAGACATCCCGTTGCGCCTTCCAGTACGCGGTGCTCATGACCCTGGACATCCATCTTCATGTAACAGCGATCGCCGGGCCGATAGTACAAATCGAATACGGAATCCAGTCTTCGCACCTGCACTTCACAGTGACCGATGTAGGCTGACTCCGGGGCCGCGGCAACGTGCGTCGGATGCATTCCTTGAAGCGAACTACTTTGTGAGTTACCGGCAATGTTCAAGACCGCAGTACCCTCTTCGGCACCCAGCGCGAAAGGCTCTGCTTGCCATGATGGGAATCCCCAGCGGTTCTGGCAAAGACGTTCGAATGCGTCCGGCAGCGGCTCGAAGGAAACGATTCGACCACGGTAACCGTTCTTCTTCAGCGACCAAGAGTACTGGCCTTTGTTGGCGCCAATATCAAGCACCAGGTCAATGTTATAGGACCGCAGTAAGCGCGTGCGTGCATTGCCTTTTGCGATCCGGTTTCTCAGTCCCAAGTAGGTGTTTCGGAAGGGGACCTTGGCAAAGTAGATGGATCGAGACATCACAAGCCTGTGAAATAACGCGGCAGCGGATGAGGAAGGTAAACGGGAGCGCGACGGTAGCAAGTTGAGCTGGCTGAACGCAATGCGGAAAAAGAAATGATTCTCTCCCCGATTTGCTTTCATTGGGGCGATTGGATTAGGCCGCCGGTCGGGCCACTCGTGAGACAGCTTTGGCGCACAAGCTTCGCAGCTTGACAATCGAGCGGACGGGTTCGATCGGTTTGCGGCTGACCAGCGAGTACAGGGATGGGGCAATCGAAGTACCTGGCGGCTGCACGTCCAACAGCTTGTCCGACAGGTTCTTCTCATCGTATCCCAGTCGCCTGAGTAACTCCGGGCCCAGCGATTCGCGATAATCGTCAAGCAGCCGCCACATGGAAGCATTGGTCGCTGCGATTCTCAGCCACTTTTCCAGGGATTTCTGATTGGCGGCAGTGTCCTTGCGGATTCCCTGTTGGTCGCCTCGCCAAAACTGCCAAGATGTGAGTTGGCCGTAGTGCGATAGATGATCAACCACCGGCAGGCCCATGAACTCCTGAAGGACCGCAAGTTCCGACTCCGTGTCGGTAACCAGTTGTTCATAGCGCACCGCGTGCACACGGTTGTCGCCGTAGTCGATGGCGTTGGCCAGGCGTGCGGGAGCTTCCAGCAAGTCGGCTCGATAGGACGCAAGCGAGCCAGCCGATCCTCGCGATGCCCACACCTGAAGCATGGATGACAAGACGGCCAAGGGATTGCGAACCAAGATAATCACTTGGCTTTCCGGCAACATCCTCAATAAGTCTTCGATGATCCAGTAGTAGCGTGGCGTCTTGTCGATCAGCACATCCGCATTCGCGCGGCGACAGGCGGCATAGTAGATGCGCTCGGCCGCCCGTCCGATTTCTTTTTGCAGATCGCCGATCCCACCGCTCAAGTGGTCTTGAGCAAAGAGGTTGATGGCGTGGTCGGCCAGATACCCGTCATAGGGTGACTCCACCGCACGTGTGGCCCCCGAAACGGCATGGACCAGCGGCAGCATCATCCAGGTTTCACCGGGCGCGATCACTTTGGGATGGCCCCCCAGCATGGTTTGCAGCAACGTTGACCCGGCACGCGGTTGCGAGACGATGAACACCACTCTGGGACTCGTTTGCGGTTCACACTCAGACACGTAGATCTGTCTCCGGGTTTTCAGCGATACGGGGCTGATGCTTTGTCACGATGAAGGATTGGGCTGAAAGAACGTACTAGGCCGCCTTCGATTTGGCGATGATGCGGGATACCTTGTTTGCCTTGCCAATCACTTTCATCAGCGAGATTGGATCGCCGTCAAACGCTTGGATACCGTACTTGCGGCGAATCCGGCTGATGTGTTGTCGATGAGTCCGCCCAGCGGCGGCGGACAATCCTTGGCCGTGGCGGCGATAGCCGATGCCAACTTGCCCGGTGTAGCGAAAGGCAGCTTTTTGAGCCAGCCGCAGCTTGTAGTCCCAGTCCTCATAAATCGACAGCGATTCGTCGAATCCGCCGACGCCTTTGGCCAGTTCCGCCGGTGCCAAAAAATCGCGCGGGATCATGATCCGCCGGTCCAGCATGCCTTGAAAGATGATGCCTTCGTGGGGCGGCATGATGTGGCTGGCCAAGGAGATTCGCTTGCTGTTTGAATCAATTTGTTCAACATCACTGTAGACGACAACCGGCCTGGTTCCACTGTGGGCACGCATGATCGCCAACTCGCTGGCTAGCTTGGTCCGGCTGACGTACAGGTCGTCTCCATCCAACGAGGTCAGGTATTCTCCCGTCGCGGCCTGTAGCAGCTGGTTTCGCACGGCTGCGATGCCGCGGTTTTCTGAGTTTTGAGTCAACCGGATTCGGCCGTCATCAAAGGACAAGATCAACGCTACCGAGTTGTCGGTCGATGCGTCATCGACAATTACAAGTTCAAGCTTGCAATCCAGTACTTGCGACAGCACCGAGCCAACCGCTTCTTTGATAAAGGAAGCGTTGTTGTAGCACGGCATCATGACTGAAATGGTGATCTCAGCTTTCTCAAGCATTGGTCGCTTATCCCCGAAACGTCGACACTTGCGTATCGACGTTATCGTCGGGCTAATCGCAACAACTTGAAGAAAGTTTGCCGCCCCCGGTGGGCGTGAAACTGAGTTTAATCAGGCCGCGTGCTCCAGCACTTGCCGCTGGCGATGGCGAAAGAAAAGGTTGTCGTAGATGTAGTGGTCTTTGACATCGTGGGGCTGGATCTGGCAGTTTCGGTAGTCAAACACCTCGTAACCGTGATCCAAAAGAAACTCAATGGTTTTCCTACACGGCTGATTGCCTGTCTGCTCGCAAATGTGATCGCCCATCTCCAAACCAATTCCAGGCCGGTGCCGGCGAATGATCTCCGCCATGCCTTCCAGGATTCCCGCCTCGGAACCCTCCGCGTCGATCTTCACAAAGTCGGGGTATCGATTTTCGGCGGCAAATTCATCCAGTTTGACCGCCGCAACTCTGACGAGATTGGCATGATCAGCGGATTGATCCGTAACCACGTGATTCCACGCACTCTTGCGCAGGCCTTCGTGCTGAAAGAAGATCTCACCCGTTTCGCGATGGGCCGCCAATTGGTTGCAGGTAATATTCGTGCGGCGTTTGGCGTTCTGGATTAGCACGTCAAAAGTATCGGTCGTCGGTTCGAAGGCAAACACATGACCTCGTTCGCCCACGATTTCAGATGCCAACAAACTAAAGTAGCCGAAGTGCGAGCCCACATCGTACACCGTCATTCCGGGACGCAGGACATCAATGAACATTGACGTCATGTCTTTTTCGAAGTAGCCAAATCGACCAAGTCTCGCTGATACCAACTCGGGATAGATGATCGACATTGGCTGTCCCCAAAACAGCATCGTCTCTTGGTTTTGGGGCTTACCCGTCCACCTCGCCCGGTACTTGAAGACCTGATGATTCACCCAGCGGGAGGTATTTTTCAGGAGCGCCAGGCGATCCCGAGAATTCCAACAATTGAGTATTTCAAGACGATCCAAGGTGGGTCTCCTTTGCTGACGCAGAACGACCGTGGGCGACGAAGGTCAGTGCGATCGACGCGCTACCCACAGCTTCCCAGGAGTTCATGTATGAAAGCGACTGTCCGACTTATAGAGACTGGCCAATGATATCGTCAACGTTGATCGTCTCAGATGCGGGCAGGGGGGCTTTTCGCAAGCCAATGAATTCGCCTCCGATTGGTATGCTTGCAGCTTGTACAATGAAGCTGGCTTCCTAACTCAAACAAATGCTAGCTTCTTCAAATGACTGAGCCGACGCAGCAGCCCGAATCAGACGATCCATCACAACCTACCGTTAAAGAAAATGAATCTGGGTCGATGGTTCGGCCGACGGCTGAGGTGGACCAAAAGCAAATGACACGCTTTGTGACCACGATCAAGAATGCTGAGCAGCAAGTCGGCGAACACATCATTCGGGCGCTGAAACACAACGACACGGTCGCTGTGATCACAACGGTGGTGGTGGGTCCCGACGGTCAACAGCATGTGGTTTCCGCCGCGCTGGACCCCGAACGGATGCAGCAAGTCGAGGAGTTGTTGCAGGCCGCGACTGACGAACGAGTAGACGAGGAACCCTGCATCGGTTTTCACTGTTTGGTCAGACCGAAGAACGAAACCGAGAATCTCTGAGACGTTTTGCCTGTAGATCAAGCGGCCCCACCTCGAACACGCGTTGCTCTAATGCGAGGGCGAGGCTCCCGCCGAGCCGAAGCGTCGGAAAACGCTTTGCGGCTCCGCGGGAGCGTCGCCCTCCCAGCGGTTGGGTAACTTGTCTTTGACGAGTAACAGAAAAGCGTAGCTACCTTGCCATCAAACTCCCCTCTATTCAGACCTGACACAACGCTAACGCGGAAGCTCAAATCCCTGACCCGCGCCCTGGATGATCAGGTAATCCTTGCCTGGCCTGATGTTGCCGAGCTTTTCAGTCGATCCATCGGGCCAGGTCACGATAACTTCGTCCACTTGGCCGGCATTGCCGACGCCGAACGTTACACAGCGCTCGTTGGAACACTGAAAGCCATCGCCTGATAACTGCCCGGCGACGAATTCTCGCTCGCCGATTTTCAGCTTGATCTGCGTTCCCACCGCGTCACGATGGCTGTTTGTGCCACGCAGAAAGAAGCGAATTTGCTTCGCGGCGGCGCCCGTTTGATTGATCAACAGCGCGACGGGATCATACAGATGCGTGACCAGCAAATCGGTTTGCCCGTCGCGGTTGGCATCCAGCGTGGCGACGGCGCGGGCTAAACGATCCTTATGAAAATACTCGCCCAGAGTCTTGTTGCTCAATTCGTGCCAGCGTCCGTCGGCGGCGCGGTCAAAGAACTGCACTCTCTGGCGAAAGGACCGGTCTTTGTGTGTGAAGTCATCGATGTCGCCGTTGGCGACCAAGAGTTCCGGTGTGCCGTCATTGTCAGCGTCCATCCATTGTGTTCCGTAACCCAGCATGCGGTCCGACGGTGCGGCGAGCCCGAGGCGGCTGGATCGGTCGGCCCACATCCCGGGGCTGACTTGCTCGTAAAACGTGTTGTAGTCACCGGAAAAGTGAGTCAATAGAAAATCGAGATCGCCATCGGCATCCGCATCCGCGGCCGCGATCCCCATCGATGCCTGCGACAGGGAGCGTTCGTTAAATGCCAGGCCCCGAATCGTCGCCTGTTCGCTGAGGCGAAAATCAACCTCATCGACTTCGGCTGTCCAATAATGATTGGCGGTCATGTCGTTGGCGACATAAATGTCCAGTCCCTTCTGCTGATCCAAATCACCAATCACCAATCCGAATCCTCGACCGGCGTCGTGGTCGCCGAGCCAACGGCTGCTTACGTTGGCAAAGGTTCCATCGCCGCGGCCGCGCCAAAGACGGTCTTGCTCCGGATCGAAGGCCAGTGGCGCACACGACCGAGGTTCATTCAATTCCTGGTCGATGCATGGCTGGCGGAGTGGTTTATCCCCGCCGCAATAGCCAACCTCAAATAGATCGGCGTGTCCGTCGCCATCGATGTCGGCAATCGCCGCCGAAGTCGTCCAAGCATTGCCAGTCAATTCGGCGGCCGCGGTCACGTCGGTGAACGTGCCATCACCATTGTTGCGATACAGTCGATTCTGACCGATGTTGGCGACAAACAGATCGGGCAGGCCATCCGAATTGTAATCACCGGCCGCAACGCCCTGGGCAAATCCCCGATCGCCGACGTTTGCGGCTGCAGTGACATCGGCAAACTGGCCTGCCCGATTGCGAAACAGACGGTTGGGTTTGGAGTCGACCATTTTTGGCGTGCCATCCATCGCGGTTAGATAGACATCCGGCCAACCATCCAGATCCAGGTCGATCACGCCGGCACCGCCCGCGCCGGATTGGTAGATCGCAAGTCCGGCTTCTTCACCGGGTGGTTTTCCCAGCTCGCAAATGTGATCAAGGTTGCGGCTGGCTGCTTCATCGGCAAAGCGAAACCTGGCTCGCGACAACTTGGCGGGTCCGGTGGACACATTGCTCGTGCCGAGACTCCAATCGACGATCGGAAAAACGGACAAATCAATGTTGGCCGCGACGAGTTTCTCGGGCAGTTGCCAGGGCGTGGTGCCCGTCAGTCGTTCACGAATCGACTTGTAAGTGTTGCCCAGTTTTGGGTCTTTGTTTTCGGTCATCTGAAAAGCGGCCTGCAGCCAGGTGGTGGCTTCCCAGCGGCGGCCGAGTTGCTCGAGAGTTTCTGCGATTTTCACGGCGGCCGATTGCGAGTTATTGCGCCAGGAAATCAGCGAATCGACGTTTTCCCGAATCACGGCCAGCTTGGCGGCCCGCTGGGCAGCGGTCTTCGCCTCGTCGCTGCGGCCAACTTGCGCGAGCGCCGCCGACAACCGGCTCAGCGCCTCGCCGTCGTTTTCGTCTAAACGCACGGCCCGCCAATAAGCATGGGCGGCGCGCTCAATGTCATTTTCTTGTTCGGCCCAGATACCCGCCGCCAACCAGTACTGCGGCTCGTTTTCAATCTCCGCTGGCAAGGATCTTGCCCAACCGTTGATCGCCTGTTTGTCACTCAACTGGACGATGGCGCGGCCATACAACGCTTGCGCCGGAACAAACTCGGGATGCCGTTGAATTACCGGCTTCAACTGCGAGGCAACGTCCGCCCACTTGGAGTGATAAGCGGGCAAGCAAGCCAGTGAGTATTGTGGCCGCAAATCTTGCGGATAATGTTCCAGCGCATACTTACAGGTTGATTCGACCGTTTGTGGGCGGTTCAAATCCGACAAGATGATCAACAGACTCAATCCACCATGCCCCCGCTGGACCAACCAGCTGAGATGTTGGACGGACTGATCTTGCATTCCCAGAGCAGCTTGTAGGCCAACGAGTTTCTGCCGCAATTCGTGGTCATCGGGATAAGCGGCTATGGCGTCTTCCAGAACTTTGACCGATTCAAACGGTCGCGCCACGTTCATCCACTCGCGGCCGAGTTTGTTTAGCAGGTTTTTCGATGGGTTTTCGCTGTTGCCCGCGGCCAGTTCAAAAAACTCGATGGCACGTTTGGTCTCGTTGGCCTTGAGCGCCAAGTCGCCCGCCAATTCCAAAGCGACGGCATTTTCGGGTTGGGCGACCAACACGTCCTGCACCAGCTTGCTAGCCGCGCGAAGTTGGCCGCGGGCGATCAGTTGTTTGGCTGCGTCGGTACCTTCAACAGGTGCAGCGACAGCTTTGTTGGTTTGATCACCGCCGCCGGTGCCGGATCGATTGCAGCCACCGCAAACGGTAGACAACAGGAGGATTGCGATCCAAGTGCGCCGATTCATCATCTGTCAGTTTGTGAAAGGTGGCACGTACGCTCCGACAAAGTCGCTGACACACTCCGTGTGCCGTCTTGCCCGGTCTTTGAACATCATTGCTGCTGATTGTCGGTGCTTCCAGATGATGCGACGGAATCATTTAACAGTAATCGCATTTTTTTCGCCCACAGTTCTGCCACCACTCGATGCCCCTCTGCTGTCAAGTGAATGGCATCGCCCAAGATTTTTTTATTGCAGGGGAGTTCAAACGCACAGTCGAGCAGCGGAATCTGTTCCTGATCAGCGGTCAAGCGAAGTTGATCGGTGATCCATTCGCCAATCTCCCGATTGGTGCTGATTTGGGTTTTCTCACTGCCTAAGTAATCGTCCAGGCCGATGCAATTCTGATTGCTAGCCATGATTTGCGTCGAGATCACCGGGAGGGCTCCCGACTGCCGGATGCTGTGGATCAAGCTCCGCAGATCAGACTGAAAACTCTTGGTACCCAGTTCGGTCACCTTGGTGCTCTTGGAGGCAGGCGGTGCAAATTGTGGTGCTGCGGCAGGGAACAACCGGTAGCAGAGGAATCCGTACAGAACACTGTGTGCGAGTGCTCGCTTTGTCCAAGCCGGGGCCGGCGGCGTCTTGAGCATCTCACTTGGGTCTGCGGCAATCAAGAATCGTGTGTCGTTCCAACCGAGGTACAGGATCACGATGTCAGGATCAAATGCCGCGACCAGGTGTTCATAGCGCTGCCGACACTGCGTCATGTTGAATCCCGGCACGCCGGCATTGAGAACTTCCACGCTGAAGCCATCAGCAGCAAGCATGCGTTGCAGTTGACAACAGGAGTCTTGACCATCGGGAACCAAGTAACCGAACACGCTGGATCCGCCCAGCACAGCGATTCGTTTGACGCCCGCTGGTTTGGACAGGTCGATGTTGACGCCCCGCAAACCATGCGAGTTGACACTCACGTCGTAGGCAGACGACTTCATTCGCAGCCCTGGTCGAAGTGTGTGTCCGGAATGTCGGTCCGGGACAAAAAACGCAAGTCCCGTGACATAGCAGTTGGCGGTCCAACCACGGCCGGCCACGTAAACTCGCAAGGCAAGTTCTGCCAACAGCAGCGCACCGCAAAGTCCTAAGACGAGGGCAATGGCGATGAACAGCCGTCGGCGACGAGGTTTGCGGTGTGTGGTGGAAGTATTCAATTGCAAGTGCGGGGAGCATCGTCGACACCCGTAGTCCTGCGACTCCGTTCGCGGGGCCCTACCGATGGAGTTTACACATTATCGATCTGTTTTGCGGCAAGGCCACAAAGGCCCTGCGAACGGCGTCGCAGGACTACTAAGCCAGGCACCCTCCCTGGCCTACGGAATTCGGAGAACTCGACGAAAAAACGGGCGTGGCCGAAGCCACGCCCGTTGACGTTTTCAAGGATTAAACCAAGGTCACTGGTTTAGCTGCTCCTCGACGTTTTCCTTCATCGCTTTGGTACCCAAAGCTCCCCACAGCCCAAACGGACTGGCCCGGCCGGCACCATCGACGCCAAATCTGGGGTCGTTGTTGCAATAGGGAACTTGAGTCTGATCACCGGCTTCGATCGAATCGGTGATGAAGATCACGGCACCATCACCCATCAGGATGTGAGCACCGCCAAAGTGACGGCTGGCC
>JBFJVZ010000197.1:0-13435 GCA_041623895.1 Pirellulaceae bacterium
AGCCCCGAAGTGGGCGGCAATTTGCACAGCCCCAGGCAAGCAAAGCGAGCTCCGCGAGCGAAGGCAGGCCGGTGGTTGAAGTCAATCAAGAATTGCGTCGAAACCCACGTCTTTCCACGACGCCGCTGAAGTCTAAATCATTGGCCCGATCGTGGCCAACATGCGGTAGGCAGCTACCCCATTGGTGGGATTTCACGAAGACGTCAATTCTGGGCGCGGCCTCTTGTCAGCTGCTTCGACATCCGTGGGCGAGATGCCGGGATTTAAGATTTTTGGGCCGCCAGATCCTGGGCTTCTTGTTTCGCCAACTTTGCTTGCTCGTGCTGGTCCAGATCGGTGAGAAGCCGTTGCAGATTGTTCAAACTTGCGATCAAGTCCTTGGAGTCTGCCCCCTTGCGGAACAATTGCCGAGACATGTCAACCGCCTCCGTAATCGCCTCCATAGCCTCTTGCTTGCGGTCAAGTTGATGCAAAATCGTACCCAGATCATTCAGGCTACTGACGAACCAGGAATGCAGCATCAAGGCATTCGGTAACGCGGCGACACGTTGCCGAAACAAGTCGACCGATTCACGAATTGCCTGAACCGCCTGTTCATGTCGATTGGCTTGAACATACAGTCGGCTCAATCGCTGGAGATTCAATGCCACATCCGTGCTCGCCTGCGTGCCGGGAATTTGACGAAACACTTCGATCGCTTCACCGCTCGCCTCAAGTGCCTCGTCGTATCGACCTCGTTTCTCCAGCGTCACACCGAGGTTGGATAGACTGTTGTACAACTCGGGACGAAAGGCTTCCGAATGCGCAACCAAACGTCGGTTGATTGCGACCGCCGCCCGCAACGCGGCGACGGCCTGCTCGCTATCCGATCCCCAACCCAGATTGTTCAGACTGATCGCCAAATCAGGCAAGCAAACATCGGGTCTCATCGCAGCCAGTCGCCGATTCATTTGGACGATATCGGCAGATGTGGCGACAGAGTCCGGCACTGCTGCTCTCTCTTCCGCAGCTTCGCGCTCGATCGGAGACAAAGAAAACCTTCTTTCCAGCAGCCCCGCAGCGCGTAGCCCGGAGTTGGAAATCGAGGTCCCGTCCACATCCAATGTTTTCAAGTTTGGCAAATCGCTAAGGTGCATTAAGCCGGCATCGGTGACTCGTGTGCGACTGAGGACAAGGCATTCCAGCGAACCCATACCAGCCAATTCGGCGAGACCCAAATCGGTTATCTGGCAGCCATCCAGATTGATCACGTGAACGGTACGCAAACGACAAAGCGACCTGAGATGCTTGTCTTTCACCGCGTTGCCCTTCAGTTCAATCGTGATGCCTTGCTTACGCAACGAGGGAACCGCGTGGAATTCCCAACGCCTCGAGGCTACTAGCCGCGAAAGGGCGACAAGCTCGCTTGAGCCGAGATACTTGCCGAGGATGTCGATGTCCCATTTCCCCAGCCAAGAACTGACCAGGTATTTCGATAAGATTCGCTTCGCCAGGCTAACCACAAATCAATCCACCGCATCAAGCAACATACAATCCGAGCGAAGGATAAGGCACGTCGACCGCCATTTCCAGCACCGGCAAGCCAAAGCGTCACGAGAACGGCGTTCCACTACGTAAAATCAAGCTGTCACACAGGACTGGTGTTTGAAGACAATCGGTGGCGAAGGAATGTTTGAAGTCCTTGCCCCGCCAACGGCCATACGTCACATTGAATTCTTTGATCATCAAACCGGAGTCTCCCATGCCAACGCGACGTGCCTTCATAACCAGCACAGTAGCCGGCGGAGTTACCGCGGGCTGTGACTTGACCGGATTGAACTTACGGCCGCTGTCTGCTGCAGAAGCGACCATCGATGCGAACAGCGTACGGTTTGACGACAGCATTGAGCCGCTCGTCCGCTTGATTGAAGAAACCGGTCGCGATTCATTGATCGAAGAAGTTGCCCGTCGAGTGCAAGCTGGATTGAGCTATCGCAGGTTGCTTGCCGCGTTGCTGTTGGCCGGCGTTCGCAACGTGCAGCCACGCCCTTCGGTCGGTTTCAAATTTCACGCCGTGCTGGTTGTCAACTCGGCCCATTTGGCAAGCATCGCCTCAAATGACAAGGATCGTTGGCTGCCGATTTTTTGGGCTTTGGACAATTTCAAAGTTTCACAGGCCCGCGATGTTCGCGAAGGCAACTGGACGATGGCGGCCGTGGACGAATCCCAAGTACCCTCGGCGGATAACGCGGACCAGATGTTCGTCGATGCGATGGATCAATGGGACGTCCCCAAAGCAGATGCGGCCGTTGCGGGCTTAAGTCGCGTGGCTGGAGCGAATCGGATCTTCGAGCTTTTTGCCCGCTACGGCGCCCGTGACTTTCGCAGCATCGGTCACAAGGCAATCTTTGTCGCCAACAGCTATCGAACGCTGCAATGCATCGGCTGGCAGCACCGCGAACCGATTCTGCGATCACTTGCTTACGCTTTGCTGAATCACCAAGGCCAACCCAATCCCGCCGACCACAATTTGGATGCGGATCGCCCTTGGCGAAACAACCTGGAGCGCGCGGCGAAGGTTCGTCAGCATTGGCAGAGCGGGAAACCCGACCGCCGATCAACCAGCGAACTGCTGACATCTTTCCGCACTGGTTCCGCCGACGAGGTTTGCGATCAAGTCGTTGACATGCTGAACGCCAAGGTATCGCCGCAATCTATCTACGACAGCCTCTTCTTGGCGGCTGGCGAATTGCTGATGCGGCAACCGGGGATTGTCGCTCTGCACGCTGTCACTTCGACGAACGCGTTGCATTACGCTTTTGGAATGGCTGCGGACGATAACACGCGTCTGATGATTTTGTTGCAGAATGCGGCCTTCATCCCCCTGTTTCGCGAAGCGATGAAAGCGCGAGGGGAAGTCAAAGATAATTGGATTACGGACCTGACAGGTGAATCCGCCGGCGCAACGGTTGATGGGATCTTTCATCAGATTGGCAAGCAAACACAAAGTGCAGCTCAAGAAGTTCTCTCCTACCTCAGCAACGGCGGCGACGCCCAGCACTTGCTTGAGGAAGCCCGGCGATACATTTTCCTGAAAGGCAACGATTCGCACGATTACAAGTTCAGTTCCGCAGTGCTGGAGGACTATTACCACGTATCGCCGGAGTGGCGGAATCGTTACCTCGCTGCCAGCGTGTTCAAGTTACGCGGCAGTTCAGCGAAAGACAACGGATTGATTGACCGCGTGAAGAACGCGCTGGCATAAGGCTGGATGTAGTTCGGGAGGGCGAGGCTGGGATGGTGAAAACATCGGAGTCTCGAGCATTTGTGGCCAATAGCGAACATCCGTTGGTCGCGTCCAAGACAACATGAGTTTCATGGGAGGGCGAGGCTCCCGCCGAGCCGAAGCATCCGAAAACGCTTCGCGGCTCCGCGGGAGCGTCGCCCTCCCAGCGGTTGGAAAATTTTTCTGCTTGCATGTCGCATCAATATCGAGCAAGCTAATCACCGTTCCCCCCCAGCCCCCACGCCCGCAACGAGACCCAAAACCGACCGAGCTGCGCGTTGCAAGCGATGCCAACTGCGCCATTTGTGCCCCTTGATGGCGGAGGAAACGATGAATGTTCTTGTCGGCTGGGATGACCCCGCCGAAGCCGAGACCATCAATTTGCTGCTAAACGTCGACGACAACTTCGCTAAAGTTGTCACCGATGCTGAACACTTCGAAAGAGCCTTGTCCCAGGGTGGTTGGGATGTGCTGGTTCAGGCATTGAGCTTTCCTGACCGAACCAATGCGTTGGAAGTTTTCCAAAAAAGCCAGCACCTCAACAACGCGGTTCCGGTCATTGGAGTATGGCGCCAGGATGAGATTACTGTTTTGGCTCGCTTCGTCTCGGACGGCCTGCATTCACACCTGATGCGAGATTCCGATGGGAATTATCTGTTTTTACTCACATCGATGGCAACGGCGGCCCGATCCGCATCCCGAACGAAACAAGCCGCTCAGCTAGCTGAACGATTGCGGCAAGAAATGGATTCGGTGCGACGACTGCAAAACTCGGTCATCCCTCGCAAGCTTCCCCAACCGAAAGGCTATCGGCTGGCCGCTCGCTACGAGTCCTCGCAAATTCATGTTTCGGGGTTCGTTCCAGTCGCTATGGCGGGCGGCGACTATTACGACGTCTTTGATCTGGAAGACGACAAGCTGATTCTGCTGGTGGGCGACGCGTCCGGTCATGGAATCAAAGCTTGCATGTCAATCATGACCATGCACACGCTGATTCGCATGATGGAATGGCAACAGTACCCCGATACCGGAGACTTTGTCACCGAGGTCAATCGACGAATATGTTCCAGTGACATTGTTCAGGATGAGGGCGGATTCATCACGCTGATGTACTCGAATCTCGACTTGGGGGCACATCGACTGCAATGGACTTCGGCGGGCTCCCCGATGCCATTGTTGCAGGACCTGAATACCAACGAAGTTCACAACTTGAGTAGCGAAGAATGCGCGGGACTGCCGCTGGCGATCGAAGAAACCTGGCAGTATGAACACTTCCTGTTGGACATTCCCAAGAACTCCCGGCTGTTGCTGTATACCGATGGGCTGGAAGAAGCGTTCCCAATGGATGAGGAACTTCATGATCAATTTGGCATCGAAGGGATCATCTCCAGTCTGAAGTCGTCTGCAGATTTACCGCTCGAGGACGCGTTGGCAAAGCTGTTCGCCGATTCGAACTCGTACACTCGCGGCCACGGACGCACCGATGATACGTCCGCCCTGCTGGTGGAGCGCTATGCTTGAGCCACGAGCACCAGAGGTTTTCAGTGTCGGCATAGCGGAACTCGCCGAGAGTTTCGATCGTTCTTGTCGAAGCATTCTGTTGCCATGACAGGTCCTGGCCTACGAATGACAAGAGTGGCACTGTCCGGTCAGGAAGAAGCGCCCGCGGTGGTTTTCTTGATCTCATTCAACTGCTTCCGCTCCGGCCTCGCTTTGTAGAACGCATCCAGCGGATAACAACCACTGACGATTCCGTTGCGCGGCGCGGTTGTGCAGTCGCTGAAGGTTCGGCAGACTCGCTTTCGTGCCAAAGGACTTCCGGCCAAAACGTCGGCGGGCAAATCTGGATACGAAAGCACCATGCGTCCGAGTCCAACTGCATCGACCATGCCGTCGCGGACGACCGCTTGGGCCACGCCCGGCAGCCAATCTTGCAGATACGTGTATCCGGAGCCTACGAAAACCAGATCGGGATGACGACGTTTCAGTGCGGCGGTCGCGTTGATCTGCCGGGCAACTCCAATCAGCGGATCCTCCGGAGGCTGATAGCCGTCGCTGGGCGGAAAGTACGCCGGACGCTGGATGTGGGGATTGTAGTACGGACTGCCGGCGGTGGTGCAAACCAGCTGGATGCCCAACTGTTGCAACAATTCCATGAACTTCGACGGTTCGTCCAGGTTTATCCCACCGGCGCCATCGCCGCCGAATACGAGCCGAGGATCAGCGCTCGCGTCAGCGATGCCAGTTTGGTCGTCAGCCGGCTTGTACGGCAAAAAATCAAAGATACTGACGCGGACGCCGATTGCTAACGTTGGTGCGTGGGCACGAATTCCCGCGGCAATGCTCTTCAAAAACCTGGTCCGGTTTTCAAAGGAGCCACCGTATTTGCCGGCTCGATCAACACCGCTCAGCAGTTCGTGTCCCAGATAGCCGTGGCAATGCTTGATATCGACGAACTTGAATCCTGCTCTTTCGGCCATGACCGCAGCCGCGATGAAGTCATCGACCAGCTGGTCCAGTTCGTCATCGGAAAGCAACGCCGAGTCATCGACAATCCCTAATCGCGCGTCGAGGGCAGGATTTCGTTGGGCTGCACGCGGTTCCGCGCGAGTCTTTTCGTTGGGGCGTGCAAAACGCCCCGAGTGCGTTAACTGTAGACCGACCAACAAATCATCGCTGCTCCCGAACCGGTCTTCGTGGGCCGCGACTAACTGCAAACGTAATGCTTCGATTTCCCCTAAATTAGGCTCCGAGATCATGACTTGATTTGGATTAGCGCGGCCGTCATGACGCACGGCGACTGCTTCGCCGCCCCAGATCAACTTAGCACCGCTGATACCGAAGTTCCGCCAGCGGCGCACAGTCAACTCGGTGGGCTTGCCGTCTTTCGTCCCATCCCAGCCTTCCATCGGCAAAATACAAAATCGATTGCCAATCGAAGCAACACTCGTTTCAAGCCGCTGGGCGAGCGGGGCTTGATCGCCATCCAAGACGTACTCGTCACTGGGCAACTCGATCCCTAATTCAGACAGCCGCCTGAGGAAATCATCGTGGGTTTTCAAACTTGCAATACGCGGATAGGCCACCAGGGCGATCCTTTCATCTTCTCGTCAGCAGGGTCAGGCAGCCGAACCCTGCATCTTTACGGGCAAATCACTCAAGATGCTCTTCAGCACCTCCAAGTCCGATTGTTGGCGAACCGGTGAACCGGGATAAGTCAAATTGGTTGCGATCTGCTCACGTAAATGCAGAAACATCGCCGCTGAATGTTTGTACGCCGGGACCGGCGACCTGAACGCGTAAGTCCCCAGATACTGCAACAGATCGTTCAACTCGTAAAAAGCCGGATCGCCGGCTTCCCACATCGCGTCGCGTCGCGCGAACGCATCCGGGGCGAAGGTGCTGAGCCCCAGCAGATAGTCGCTTCCGTACATCACCATGTCGATTGCCAAATCGTTCCCCGTGCAGACCCTGAAGTCAGGGCGTACGCGATTTCGAAGAGCCAGGCGTTGCCATTCCAGCGATCGGGAAAGCGACGAATGCTTGGCTCCGACACAGTTCGGAATCCGCATCAGTTGCTCGTACACCTGCAACGAGTAGATCTTTCCGAACGGTGCAAAAATCTTTCCCAGCTCAAATGCGTAAAACGCATCACAGCCTGACGCTAGTTGCTGATATGCATCAACAATGCCCGCGTCGTCGCTGTTAACCAGACCATACGATTGAAAAAAGATGGGCGTCCCATCATACGATTCAATCTGTTCGATTCCGCGTCGGTACGCGTCGAGATCCAGCGGCGAATCCGGCGTATCTTTGACGAACGCGCCGGCGACAAACCCGCAATCAGCGGACAACGTCGATGTTCGCCGCAATACTTCGGCTCGTGTCGCCTCATCGATCAGATGCCCGTAGCCTGTATCCATGTTCACCGCGGGAATCAATCCGGCGTCCAAGGTCCGCTGCAGGTGCGCGTCGAATCCGGCCCAGTCAACCGACTCATCGCCCAGCAGCGGCAGCAACATTGCGGAGATGCCGGTTATCTTGCGGCGGGGTGATAACAACGCGAGCGGATCGATGGTGGCGGTTGGTTCGCTAACAGCAGTCATGCCTGGTCTCTCATGCGTAGCCTGCAATCTTGGAGAGCGGAAGTCGGCAGACTGCCGAATCTGTGATCAACCTCATTTTTCCGAGTCCCGCTACGGTTACAGAAAAGATAGTTGATCTTGCCGCTGTCGTCTTGGAAAATCGGGCGAAATCAAAATTTGCAAATCGGGCAAACGAGGCTGACATGCGAAAACGGCTGACCGACCATGCGCTTGCGGAAAAGCTTCCGAAATGGGGCGCCCTGGTGCTCGAAAGCCACCATTCACCCCAATTTACGATGGAATGGCGATCCCATTCTTTTGCCAAAGTCGTGTACGTTCTCAATGGCCGCGGCACATTTCATTTGGACCGGCAAAACATCGGCTTTGCAGCGGGCGATGTGGTCGTCGTCCCACCCCACACGCGTAACCGAATCGAGGATGACCCGGCATCGGCTGCCAGCTTGTACATCGGCTGCGTCGCCGGTTCGCTGCTGAGGTTTGATCAGGCGATCGTCGGTTCCTTGCCGACGGGCCGGATGTCTGCCGGCGGTCATTTTGCAAACCGGGTTGCATCGCTGCTGCGCCGGATGGTTTATTCGCAGCAGCGCGAGCCGCCGGTGCGCGCCGTCGCGGTGGTCGCGGATGCCATGCGGCTGATTCAGTTGATCATCGAAGTTGCCAGGGATACATCGATTCGGGGCGAAGACGAGACGCTGTCTGATCGTCAACTGATCCGCAACTACGTGCAAGCGTTGAAGAGCGAATTCTTTGAGGCCACAACGATCGATGCCGCTGCGCAAAGTGTGGGATTGCCGCGCCGCAGCTTTACCAAGTTGTTTGCGGCGGAAACGGGCCAGAGCTGGTTGCAGTTCGTGCGTAAGCTTGCCATCCAGCATGCCAAAGAAAGATTGCAGTCGACGACGGTACCAATCCCTTCGGTTGCATTTGAATGTGGCTTCAACGATCTGTCGACGTTCTATCGTCAGTTCAAATCGCAGGTTGGCATCTCACCGGCAAAGTATCGGGATTCGGTTCAACGCTGATGATCGGTCTTCAAGTTCTATGGTAAATATATTTTAATATTTATATGTATTGTGTTGACATTGTTTCGGCGTCTGCTAAAACCTTTGTCTCGGTTGCTCGGGGCACACGACCGGCGGGGCAAAAATGCGAGACAAATAAACGCGAATCCTACTTTTCTACTTATCAATTTTTATTTGGGCAGACCGTTGACGTTCTACGGGGACGTCGGCGGAGATTCAATTCACCACCCCCAGCACTGCGCTGGTCCGTTGCCGCGTCCGGGGCAAATTTGACGGGCAACTGGCCAGCCGCAGCTGGGCGGTTTCTTAGCGGAACTCCAACCCGACAGCGCGGCTCTTATCAGCGGCCGTGCGTTAGAGCGAGCGTCCGGTTAGTGCGACACAAAACGACGGAACCGCGGGCTAATGCCCAGCGGCTCGTTCATCTGCAATTCACGACACTTTGATCCAAAAGCGACCCTGTCCAGATCGATCATTGGTTCTTCTTGATTGGCTTCTTCTTGGCTTGCAACTTTCGCTTTTGCATCTTCTTTTTGAGCTGAGCGAATTTGGTGGCTGGTTTTCGTGATGTCTGTTGTCGGCTTTTGACCATTTCAGTCTCCTGTTTGGTTCGTATCCTGCGGGCTCGTTAAGCCAGCGGACGTTAACGGCGCGCACCCTCGATAACACTGACCTCCGTAGTGGTCGGCACAATTCGCACCAAATCAAATCCGGCTTTGTCATAGAGATCTCGATATTCCCTAGCGGTACGTTCCTTGCCCCCGGGAATCAGCATCATCGTGAGGTCAAGAAACTTACCCATGAACGGTTCATTTCCAGGTGGAATCACGCTTTCGACCACCAGTAGCTTGTTGCCCGGTGACATCACCGCGTGGCAGTTTGCCAGGATCTGCAGCGATTTCTCATCGTCCCAATCATGAATGATGTGACGCATCAGGTAAGCGTCCGCGCGGCCAGGAACGGCTTGGAAGAAATCACCGGGGACCAACTGGCAACGGTCGCTCAGTCCAGCAGTTTCGATGACATGTTGTGCTCGTTGGATCACATGCGAGAGATCAAAAAGGATGCCTTGCATGTTGGGATACTTCTGCAGGATTGCCGTGATCTTGGACCCATTACCGCCTCCAATGTCGGCGATCACTTTGATGCCAGAAAAGTCGTAGGCGTCAAGAATCGCTGCGGTTTCGCGACCGTGGATACCGGTCATGGCATCGTCAAAAATCTGCGCCTTTTCAGGCTGCTCGGCGAGACGTTCGAAGATCGGCTTGCCAAACAGTTTTTCGTAGGCGTTGTCGCCTGTTTGGACCGTATCGGCCAGATTTCCCCAGGCTCGATACTGGTCTTCTCCCATCATCAATGCCAGCGAGCGTTGTGATCCGGCGACATCGCTGCGAAGCAATTCGGCCAACGGCGTCAGAGCGAATCGCCGTTCATCCTGCTCGGCAAAAATGCCGACGCTTGCCAATGCGCGCATCAGACGGTACAGCAATTCGGGCTTGGTGTCCGTGGCGCTGGCCAATTCAGTGACGGATCGAGAGCCTTCGCGCAGCAAATCAGCGATGCCGAACTTCGCCGCCGCGTAGATCGCCTGCGAAGTCCAGTGCGCCGTGACCAACTGGCCGAGTTGCGCTTGAAGCGGCTTGTTCGTCATCCAAATTCCCCAGCTACATCCTGTTGATAGACTCCCCATTCAATTCTATCGAGGCGGAATGGTGGCCGATAGAATGTCTGGATCGGCATGAGTCACCAGACATTTGCCAAGAACGATCGAAACTCTCGGCGAGTTTCCGCTACGCTGATGCTGAAACCGCTCCAGCAGTTGGAGTTACAGATGACAGATCAAGACCAATCTCTACGGGAACACTTGCTGTACATGTTGCAGGGTGGTGGCGCCCATTTGAATTTTGAACAGGCGGTTGCAGATCTACCCGAGAATCTGCGTGGCGCGAAAGTGCCCGGCGTTCCTCACACGCCCTGGCGATTGCTGGAGCATCTGCGGATTTGCCAATGGGACATTCTTGAATTCTCGCGCAATCCGGACCACGTTTCACCGGACTTCCCGGAGGGGTATTGGCCCCAGCAAGATGCACCACCGGAGAGCAAATCATGGGACAACAGCGTGGCCGCATTCCGTAATGACTTGCAATCGATGATCGATCTGGTCGCTGATCACAACACAGACTTATATGCTAAAATTCCTCACGGCGGCGGTCAGACCATTCTCCGCGAGGCACTGTTGGTGGCGGATCACAACGCTTATCACCTTGGCCAGTTGGTGTTTCTTCGCCGCTGCTTGGGCGGTTGGAATAACTGACTTTGTTTGTTTTTCGAAGTCACAGAATGATGCGCCCCGGACGGCCGCAAAAAATGCCTCTCGTGTAGGGATAGGAGAAATCATGCGAGACGAAGAACGAATCAATCCAGGTCACACTCAGATTCGTAGAACCCTGCGGGTCGTCGGTCCAATTACCGTGGCGGTGGGCGTCCTGTTCATGATTGTTGGCCTCGGAAGTTTCTTTTCCTCCTTCGGCACTTTTGAACCACCACGCTATTTCTGGTGCTGCTTCGTCGGAATTCCGCTGATAGCTGTTGGCGGCATGATGTGCCAATTCGGATTTATGGGGGCAGTCGTGCGTTATCAAGCCGGTGAAATTGCGCCGGTGGGCAAAGACACCTTCAATTACATGGCGGAAGGAACCAAGGGAGGCCTGAAAACAGTTGCTACCGCGGTCGCTGCTGGACTGAGCGAAGGGATGAGCGGAAAGACGATCGATTGTCCGAATTGCGGGCACAGCAATGACAATGACGCCAAGTTCTGTGATGACTGCGGAACCGCGATGGCAAAGTCGTGCCCGTCATGTGGCCAAGTCAACGATGGTGATGCCAGATTCTGTAATGGCTGTGGAAATCAATTTGCTTAGTCATGAGTCTGGATCTGCATCTGACGCTCGAAGATCTTCACGCAGGGCTTGCTCAGATTCGGCAATCGCCTGCCGATCAAGGCGAGCTCAGGGCAATCGTCATTCGCCCCGCGACGAATCAACGAAAAACTTTGCTTGCGTGTGAACTGAGCCCGCAAGGTGGTGCCCACGGCGACAGTTGGGCCAACGGTTGCTGGAAGTCGCTTACGGACGGAAGTCCGCACCCGGACGTGCAGATCGCCATCATGAATGCTCGTGCGATTGACTTGATCGCTCGGTCGCAAGAGCGGTGGTCGCTGGCCGGAGATAACTTGTTCATCGACCTGGACCTGAGCGACGATAACCTGCCTGCTGGACAACGGCTTGCCGTTGGATCCGCTGTGATTGAGATTACCAACGAGCCTCATAATGGATGCAGAAAGTTCAGGCAGCGCTACGGTTCGGATGCGGTGAAGTTTGTGAATTCGCGGATCGGTAAGAGCCTGCATCTGCGCGGCGTTTATGCCAAGGTAGTGACGGCCGGCGTGGTTCAAGTCGGCGATATCGTGAAGAAAGTGTGATCGACGCCACGGTGGCGTGACAACCAACGTTGCTGGAGACTTGACCGGGCCGGCATGATATGCGTTACTCAGCGATGGTTCATGGAGTTGACGGCCATGACTGAATCTGGCAGCCCAGACCTGAGACTCTGCTATCGCGGGTTCTTGGTTTGGTTGGTCATCATCGTCGCTGAGATCATCCACGGAGTCGCTCGTAGCATCGTGCTCGTGCCCTCGTTTGGCGAATTTCGCTCCAATCAAATCGGTGTCTTGACGGGGTCCATCATCATTCTTGCGATTGCCTTTGCCTTTGTGAAATGGCTCGGGGCAACTCGCAAGTCAGACTTGCTGCTGATCGGATTAATCTGGTTCGTGCTGACGCTGGCATTCGAGGTGATCTTTGGACGATTTGTGATGGGATTCTCTTGGCAGCGACTTGCCTCCGACTACAACATCGCGGCAGGTGGACTTCTACCCTTCGGCCTGATTGTCCTCGGGTTGTCACCGCTGATTGCCGGGAAGGTGCGGGGAATTGTTTGACGACTTGACCGGCAGCATGATCCTGATCTTGTTGACAGTGCTCGTGGTTCTGCTCACGGCAGCAAAGATTTCGTGGGATTCGTGGCACAGCAAGCGACTGTTTTGTGTGCCGCTGCCACGGTTTTACAGGGACCGACCGTCGCAACAAGCAGCCTGGCGGAAAGCCTGCGGCGAAGACGTGCGGGAGAAAGCAGACGCTTTATTAAAAACACTGTGCGAAGCGTTCTCATTTAATCCGGACGACCGCTACCAGTTTGCCCCGACTGATCGCATCATGGACGTTTACCGCGCATGCTATTCTCGCTGGCGATTCTGGAAAATTGCCGACGCCATGGAGATTGAATCATTGATGATGGATCTCAGTCGACGATTTCAACTGGACGATGCCGAATGGTCCGACTTAACACTTGGCGAGATTGCGGCATTGATCAGAGTTTGCGAATGAAGCTCATTCTCAAAACCAGATCGACGCCGCAACATTCGCAACCGGGTTAGGTGGCGATGGTGGCGATATCGTCCGTGAGTCGACGTCAGTAATTGGGGATCACCTCAGACACCGATGGCGAGTCTGCCATGGACGGCAGGAAGAATCGCCGGCCACACTCAGGGCATAAAACGCTTACACCACCAGTTACCCAATCGTGTACTCCAGTTTGAGGATAACCTAACCCGGACTTGGAGATATGAAATTCCAGTTGAAGTGGAACTCCGCACGGACAGGACCAGAAAATTGTGTCCGCCTCGATATTCGACTCAACCGGGTCCAATTCGTAGCTCGTAGCGAAGTCGTTTTGCTCTGGACCTGGCTGGTTGACCGCGTCTCCCCGCTCCCAACAAAGAAATTGCTGATTGTCCGTGCAACCCATCGAGTCAATCACAGCTTCGTTGTTGAACCATGGCAATTGCTGAAGACACCCCAGTGTTAGAGAGCGTCCCGCTTAGGAAGGAATTTGTGCCTGGCTTTTCTTTGGAATCACCAGCGTTGTAGGCATGAACGTTTTCATTTGTCACAACCAGACGACAACTGCGTAGCAGTGGCAGC
>JBFJVZ010000198.1:0-13373 GCA_041623895.1 Pirellulaceae bacterium
ATGATCGCCTTCGACCCCAGCGATGCGTTGATCGAAGGTCTCGGTGACGGATCGGTTTCCGGGATCGTGCTGCAAGACCCGGTCACGATGGGATACACGGCCGTGAAAACAATGATCGCTTCACTCAGTGGTGAAAAAGTCGAAGCCTTCATTTCAACCGGAGAGTACGTTGCTACGCCCGAAAATATGAATGAACCCCAATACCAAAAACTACTCAAACCGGCGCTCCAAGAGTAAGCGGCGGACGATTTCCAACTGCCGCCGCGCTCTGAGCGGCAGCTAGCGTCATACCGCCCACAGAATTCAATACCGCCAGCCCATGGAAAACGTTCTGCTTCACATGCAGGGAATCAGCAAGCGGTTTGGGCCAACCCGCGCGCTGGACGAAGTTTCATTGACCGTTCACGCCGGCCGCGTGCTAGCACTGATCGGTGAAAACGGCGCAGGCAAAAGTACTCTGCTGAAGACATTAAGCGGTGCGCATCTCGCCGACAGCGGCAGCATGGAAATCGATGGCCAGCCATTTCAACCGCACGGTCCAAGTGACGCGTTGGCCCGCGGTGTGGCGATGATTTATCAAGAATTGAATCTGGCACCCGACTTGAGTGTCGAAGATAACGTGCTGCTGGGACAATCCGGTACCGGCGGCGGTTTGCTATTTCGAGCAAGACAGCGTGACCGAGTCCGTCACGCATTGGATACCGTTGGACTGAGCCATCTGGACCCCAGATCGGTTGTGGGCCAGCAGTCCGTGGCGACGCAGCAATTGATCGAGATCGCGCGCGCCTTGGCCAGCGACGCTCGGATTATTCTGTTTGACGAACCGACCAGTTCGCTGCCGCAAAAAGATGTCACGCGGCTGTTCCAGATTATCGAAAAACTGAAATCCAAACAGCTCGGTATCGTTTACATCAGCCACTTCTTGGAAGAAGTCCGCGAGGTGGCTGACGAGTATGCCGTGCTCCGCGATGGTCGCAATGTCGGCAGCGGAAAAATCGACGACGTCAGCGACGAACAAATTATCTCGCTGATGGTTGGCCGCGATGTTGACCATCTTTTTCCGTCGGTTCCCCATCAGCCGGGTGACGTCTGGGTCGACGTCGATTCGCTGCGCGGTTCGCCCTACCCGCGCGACGTCAGCGTGTCGCTTCGCAAAGGCGAGATTTTCGGCATCGCCGGCCTGGTGGGTGCCGGTCGAACGGAATTGCTGCGATCGATCTTTTGCCTGGACCACACCGATGCCGGAGTCGTCACCGTTGAGGGTCGGGAAATTCGCAAAACAGTGCGGGCGCGAATGAAAGCAGGATTCGGGCTCTTGTCCGAAGACCGCAAGCGGGAAGGTCTGGCGCAGGATCTTTCCATCGGCGAAAACATCACGTTAGGTGCCTTGCAGCAGTACACCCGCTGTGGTGTGATCGATCTCCGCCGCCGGCGTCAGGTCGCCAGAGAGCTGATGAAGCAGGTCGAGGTCAAAGCCCAAGCGGAGAGTCAGCCCGTATCAGAACTCTCGGGTGGCAATCAACAAAAAGTCGCCATCGCTCGGATCTTGCATCAGCAAGCCGACATCTTGATGTTGGACGAGCCGACCAAAGGTATCGATGTCGGAACAAAAGCAGAAATTTATCGAATGATGGGCAAGCTCGCCGCGGAGGGAAAGACGGTGGTTTTTGTCAGCTCATACCTGCCGGAATTGTTGGCTGTTTGCGATCGCATCGGCGTCATGGCCCGAGGACAGCTGCGTGAAGTGCGTCAAGCCAGCGAGTGGACGGAAGACGAAGTGATGGCGGCCGCCATCGCCTTGGATGAAACGGTGCCCAGCACATAAACCCGAAATGGAAGTAGACTGAGCGGCTATGGCTGATACGACGGCAAGACCTCTAAAAAAGATCTTTCGATCCCAATTGGGACCGGTCTTTGCGCTGATCTTTATCGTCTTGATGTTTACCGTTGCGGACAATATTTGGAGCCAAGGATATTTTTTCACGGCGCGCAACATGCGTGTGATCATGAGTTCGGCGTCGTTGATCGCCGTCCCCGCCTTGGGGATGACAATCATCATCATTGCCGCCGGAATCGACTTGTCAGCCGGCACCGCGTTGACGCTGTGCGGGACCGTGTTAGCGACGATGTTGAAAAACTCCGCCTACGCTGCAGGTGAACCGGGGTTTGCCGGCACCATGACGCTGGCGCTGGCGGCAACCGTGCTGACCGGGTGCGCTTGCGGCCTGATCAACGGAGGACTGATCAGTGCGACCAAGGTCGTGCCTTTCATTGTCACGCTGGGGACGATGACGATCTTCTTAGGACTCGGTCAGATCATTGCCGGCGAGTCGACGGTGTATGCGCCCAAAGAAAACATTCCCGACTGGCTTAATCTTTGTTACACGGGATCACGTGCCGAAAACTATTTGATCCCCGGGTTGAAGCTCCCCACCAGCGTGATCATCGCCGTCGTCCTGGCGATCCTGGTTGGCTTGTTGATGCGGTACACCGTGTTTGGCCGAAATGTTTTCGCGCTCGGCTCAAGTGAATCCACGGCAAAACTGTGCGGCATCAATGTTCCCATGACGATTGTCAGCGTTTACACGCTGGCGGGCTTCTTTGTTGCGGTCGGTGGATTGTTGTATTTCTCCGACGTCAAAAACGGCAACCCGAGTGACGGTACCGGTAAAGAACTGGAGATCATTGCCGCGGTTGTGCTCGGTGGCGGCAGCCTCAGCGGCGGCCGCGGTTCGATCCTGGGCACCATCGTCGGTGCCTTGATCATCACCGTGATCCGCAGCGGCTGCAGCCAACTGTCGATCCCAAATACCTATACTCATATCATCATCGGCTGCATCATCATCATTGCCGTGATCGTTGACCAATTACGGCACGGTTCGCCGGAGTGGTTTTTTCGGTTATTGCCAGGCGATGAAAAATAAGTCGGCCTTTGGCGCCATGCTCACAACAGGTTTGGGCCAGTATATTGCCCGCTAGATTTGAGATTCCGGCTCGTCTGTCTCAATTCGTGGCGCAGTGGGTTTCTGGGATCAATCCGCTCGGGAAAACAAACTCATCATGACTCGCACGATCCGCCGCATTCTAGGAGTCGTATTTTGGATCGCATTGATCGTTGTAGCGGTGCAGGTCTCGGAACCCCTGCGTGTGTCCAGTTCCAGCGAAGAGATCACACTTGCGAATTATCTTTCGGGGCCGAGCCAGGAGGTGACGGTCGAAGATCCTACGCATCGACTACAAATTTTTGATCCCGTCTTCTTTGCAGACTCCACGGGGAACTGGCGGCAAGTCGCATACGTTAGCGAGAAATCTCCCGGCAATACGGGTAATCCACTGCGGCTTGCCTGGTACGCGTCGGATCTGCCGGCCTCCGAGTGCCAATTGTTTCAGTATCACGATTCCGGCAGCCTGCAGAATGTTGTTGCCACGCTGTTTCCCGCCCGGAAGCGGCAGCAGATTGAGGATCGAATCGCGCTGGCGATGCGGCAGCACGGCGAAGAATTGACGCGAGCCTTTGTGCCTCTGGTTCGCCAGAGTTTGGAAAAGTCGATTCCGATTGTCGAAGAGCAGTTTCGCGAGTCGGTACGTCGACATCGTGATGAAATTGATGGCTTAGCCGATAAATGGAACGATGAAATTGTTGACAAACGGCTGATCCCATTAGCGCGGCGGGAGATCATGCCGATTGTCCGCGAGCACGGTCAGCCTGTGGCCGAGGATATCGGACGCGAGCTTTGGGATCGCGCTTCGTTGTGGCGGTTTGGCTGGCGGGCACTGTACGACAAAGCTCCGCTACCCCGCCGAAATCTGGTTCAGCAGGAATGGGAACGCTTTGCCGAACAGGAAGCCGTGCCTGTCTTCGAGGCACATATGGATGAGATCGTTGTCGCGGTTGAGCGTACGCTCCGCGACGTTTCGGGCAACCACCGTGTCCGCGGCGAAATCACCGACGTGGCGGATCAAATCGCGCAAGATCGCGAAACGCGCCAGCTTGTGCGAACCATCCTCAAGGAAACGCTGGTCGATAATGACAAACTCCGCGCAGCCTGGACCGAGATCTGGTCCAGCAGGCAAGCCCGCATTGCACTTGACCTGGCAAGCGACCGTCTTGAGCCGATCGTCCGCAAGATTGGCGATGATCTTTTCGGCAGCCGCGAAGAAGGCATCAATCCCGATTTTGCCCGCGTACTGCGCCGTCAGATCTTGGGCAAAGATCGCCGCTGGATTGTTGCCATGCGCACCGGGGCGTCCAGTGATCGCATTGAACTTGGCCGCAAACCGATGCCTTATCCGATCGTCTATCTGGCCGGCCGCGATGGAGTGCCGACCGAATGAGCGACGATACCGTGGAAGCCGATTCAGAATACGGGCGGCCACTCCTGCTGCGTGGAGTGCATCTGAAGGCGGGCGATCACGTTCTGTTGACTGATACCACGGTGACCATTCCGGGCGGGAAGATTACCGTGATTGTCGGGGGCAGTGGCGCGGGCAAGTCAGTATTATTAAAGACGCTTGCCGGCCTCTTGCCGCGTGACGGCGAAGCGATTTCGTGGAGCGGCTCGATCTCATTAGCCAGTCAGCCCGGAGAAGAAACACCGCAAGAGTCCCATACCGATCCGGTAGATTTGCGAAGACGAGTCGGGATTGTCTTTCAACAGTTTGCCCTCTTTGACGAATTGTCACCGGCTGCGAATGTACAGTTTGCGATCGACCATCGCAGCGATCGATCCAAACCGCCACTGCAATCCGCACTGGACTGGTTGGAAGAACTGGGCGTTCCCAGAAAGACCCCCATCGCGGGGCTCAGCGGTGGACAGAAACAAAGACTTGCGATCGCACGCACGCTGGCGGCCGATCCCGAGATCATCCTGTATGACGAACCGACGTCGGGTTTGGATTCGGCCAGCGGACGCAAAGTTGCTGAATTGATTCGCCAGACTCAAGCCGCGCATCGTCGAACCAGCATCGTTGTCACCCATGACTACGAAACGCTGTTGCCGATCGCGGACGAAGTGTTGTTTTTTGAGTCGGAGACCAAGCAGCTTGTTTCCGTACCGCCAGCTGAATGGTCGCAGATCCCCGATCGCATGAAACCGGTCGTCTACGAGCTTGCCGTGGATCAGCCAGGCCCAAGTCTTGCTGGCGGGCTGATCAACCGGGTGGACGAATTCTTGACAGCATCCGGATCAGCTGTGATTGCGGCGGCACGGCTGCCGTTGGACCTGATTCCACTATTGCCGAGCGTGCGCTGGGCGGCGCGTTTCCTTGCTCATTATCTTCGTCTGGTCGGTGGGCCTTCTGCGTGGCTGTATCTGATTCTGGCCGGACTGATTGTTGGATTCAGCACCACGTATTTCACGTTTCGGTTTCTTCCTTTTAAACTTTACACGCATCCGCTGTTGGTGGATGAGCTGCTGGCCTCGATCGGATTCTCGCTCTATCGCTTTCTGGTGCCGGTCTTGGCGACCGTCTTGGTTGCGGCACGATGCGGTGCAGCTGTCGCTGCAGACGTTGGTGTCAAACAATATGGCGGACAAGTCGACGCCTTGCGGACGCTTGGTGTCCAGCCCCGTTTCTACTTGTTGATTCCGATCGTGGTCGCGTTCGTAATCGCCACTCCATTTTTGGAGTGGCTGTCCTTTAACGCGGCAAAGTTAATCAGCATGCTGACGTTTACGGCGAATCATCGATCGATAGGGCCGTTTTTCTGGGACCAGCATTTCTTCCGAAATTTACGCCTGGACGACTCATCCTTGTTTAGTGGATCGGGTTGGCTGCTGCTGAAAAATGTTTTGTGCGGCATTGGGACCGCAACTATCGGGTACTATCGGGGTATGGCACCAAAACAATCCGCAAGTGACGTCAGCCATGCAATCACATCGACCGTGCTGTGGGCAACGCTGTATGTGCTGGTGGTCCATTTTGCCATCGCGCTGTTAGAATTCTAGTCTTGGGCGCGGCATCCTGTCGTGCCAAGAGAACAAGTGCCAGCACGGTGGATGCCGTGAGGTTACGATACAACGAGTCAATTCATGGACAAAAAAGCCAAGAAACGCTTGGACGTGATCAACAAGAAACTGCAAACATTGCGTGCCCAGCTTTCGGGTTCCAAGCAACAAGCTGACGATCTGGACGAGATCACTCAATTGGAAGACCAAATCGCCAAGCTGGAAGCCGAAGCAGCGGAGTTGAAAACCAGCTGATCTTCACCGTCGCGGTTTGCTCATCACTGCAAATGCTGCCACAATTCCCGCTGCAACCACCAGCGAGATTCCAGTGATTCCTTGGGGGCTCAAGATCGGCTCGAGGGCCATGATTTCAAAGGCCGCGAAACCGGCAATCAAGATCGCTGTTAATGCTTCGCCAGCGATCACGCCGGACGAAAACAGGATTCCTCGGTGAAGCACGCGGTCGTGATCGTGCTTGGGAACACCGCGCGTGTGGTAATGGGAAATCAAACCGCCCAGCAGAATGGGGATGGCGAGCCCGAATGGTAGATACATGCCGACCGCGATCGGCATCAGGTGTGCACGCAGTCCCGATCGGCTTCTTTTCAGAAACTCATCGATGATCAAGATCACGCAGCCCAATCCGGCGCCGATCCCAATCAGCGACCAGGGAAGCTCGCGGTTGCCCGAAAATCCTTCCGCAAGACTCGCAAACAATCTGGCTTGCGGCGCCGAAAGCTTCTCGCCGCCGATTCCTCCCGGTGTGTTTTCGTGCAACAGTGTCAAGACCGGCGCCATTACAAAGGCCGCAACAAAAACCCCGGCAATCTGCATCTTCTGCTGCCGAAACGGTGCCGCGCCGACCAAAGAACCGGTCTTGAGGTCATTACAGACGTCGCCGCTGGTGCAAGCGACACAGCAAACGATCGCCGCAATACCCAGCGTCGCTACCATTCCCTCCATGCCCGAGAAATTAAACAGCCACAGCAAGCCACCCGCGGCCAAAACAGCTGTGATGGTCATCCCCGAGACGGGACTGTTGGAGTTGCCGACCAGTCCAACGATGTAGCTGGCCACCGCGGTAAAAAAGAACCCGAGCACCAGCATCAAAATCGTCGAGAGCGCAGTCACGCCGACATCATGTGTGAATCGATAGTTCATGATCGCCAGCATGCAAGTGCAGGCAATCCCCAAGCACAGAATCAAAGCAGACGGAATATCACGTTCGCTGTCTCGATGCGGCACCTTTCCAAACAGTCCCCGACTCAGCTCGCGGACGGCAGCAAACAGGCCTGCGCGGACGGACACCAGCGAACCAATCCCGCCGACGACCATGGCACCGACACCGACGTATCGGATCCCCTCGCTCCAAATCGCCTTGGCCGCTTCCAGCGAACTGTCGTACTGGTTTCCTCCGCCCATCAGCGGAATCCCGATCAGCCAGCCGAGCGAGCCGCCGATAAAGATCAACACCGCCACGTTCAAGCGAACGATGAAGCCAACGGCAACCAGCATCGGTGACAAATCGCCGCCGAAGTAGAAGACTCGGTCGCCGGCAGTCCGCGCGACTTCAAGTGTGTCACGGACGATCGACAAGAAACCGGCTGCGATTTTGAACAAGCCGCCGAGCACGCCGCCAATGATCAGGCTCTTTGCCGCTTCGTGATGCTCCTCGCCTTCTTCGCCCGCTTCCAGAACCGTGGCACAGGCCACGCCTTCGGGAAAAGGCAACTCGTCGTTATTGACGACGAACACACGCCGCATCGGAATCATGAACAGGATGCCCAGCAGGCCTCCCGTGAGAGCGACGATCGTAATGGTCCAAAAGTCAAACTCGGTCCAATAGCCGATCAAGATCATGGCCGGCATCGTAAAGATAATGCCGGCAGCCAACGATTCGCCCGCCGAGGCGCAGGTCTGCACCTGGTTGGCTTCCAATATGCTGGAGTGCCGAAAGAACAGGCGAAACAACAACATCGCCATCACCGCCGCGGGAATCGAGGCGGAAACCGTCATCCCAGCTTTTAAGCCGACGTAGACATTTGCGGCTCCCATCACCACCGACAGGATCAGCCCCAGCACGATCACGCGCGGGGTGAGCTCGCTGGCGTCCGCGGAAGGCGAAGGTTGGGCTGAATCACTCATCATTTCAATCAAACACGAAGCGGACGACCTGAAACCGTGGCAGGTTTCTAGCGACTCCGCAAGTGGATCAATTGACGATCGTATCGGTGGCACGGATTGTTAAGCCGTCTCCGGTTACCGTGCAAGGCAGATTAGCAACCCGTTCGGGAAGAACAGCCAACAGATTCCGCAAAAATGGCTTGTCGTCAGGGGCCATTGTCAGCCGCAGAAGGACATCCAAAGGATTGTTGTCGTAGAGTTACGCGTTGAGGAAAACCGTACGCCACAGGATCCATCACATGCGATTCGCACTGCTTCTCGTTGCCGCCATCTTGGTCGTCGGTACTCTGTGCCGCAAACATTATGAGGGCATCTTGTTTTACGACGGTCCGGACGAAAAGAAATACAGTCCCCAGTACGAGCAAATGAAAGCGGCCTCGCAGTTCAAGGATTCAAAGTATCCGGTCACGGGCCAGTCGCATCTTCCCAGCGTCGATGTGCCTGTGTACAGCGTGGATGGTAACTACATCCGCACCAAGAGCAGTTTCGTGATCCCCAAGTCTCGCAGCAACGGCCGCCGCACAGCCAATCCGTTTGTCGGCAATTAGAGATTCGAATTACGCAGCCTGACGCTGGACTTGCTGGCCTGCCAATTGCTTCGCCTGGCCAACCCAATCTTCTCGCTCGATACGGCCTTTGAAAGAGAGCAAGACGTTGAATCTTTCCACGTTGTGATCGCTCCAGTCCGCGATCTGCCGGAAGTAATAAACGCCATGTTCATTAAGCTGCGTTTGATACACCTCGCCAATGCCCCAAACCCGGGTCAGGTCATCAGCATCATTCGGACGCTTGGCAATGACGATCCCAAGATCAGGATCGATGACCGTCCAATCAGGGTCGTACGATTGCAGCTTGGGATCAAAGATGGACAGGATTGGCGGATCGGTTTCCGAGACTTCCTCAGCTGTGCTGGGCGATTCGAGTTTGGCCAATTTATCGGCAAGACTCAACTGCAGGGCTTCCACTTCTACCTGCAAAGTTTTCAATCGCGACTCGTTAGCACTCGATTGGCTGGCAACGGTTTGTAGTTCGCTACGTAACTTCTGAATCTCGTCACGACGCAATGCCGCTTCAGCCGGCGCAGCATGATGTTGCGATTCGGACGCGGCCGCCTGAGCCTTCGCCAGGGCGCGTGTCTCCGCCAAGCCCAAATCCCGGCGCTTTTGGACGGCTACTCTATTGACCGAACGGCTGTTGGCGCTGCTGGACGTCATCCGCTCGAAAAGCCAGTAGACAAACCAAAGTCCAGCCAGAGTCAGATAGACTCCGATCACCGTGAATAGCAGTTCGGATTCTGTTAAAGCGATCAACATAGCAGTGGTTTCTTGGTGGGTCGGTGGCTTGTCGACTCGATTGCATCGACCGGCGCTGGCCGCCAAGGCAATAACTGCTGCCATCGTGCGCAAACCGATTTGCAAGCATGCGGAGTCGGAGTGAACAAGCAAATTAAAGTCAGTTGTATTGGAATATCGGATCTTGATTCGCCAAGCCACGATGATTCCGGGGCAATCGCACAGAATTCAAGCGAGGACTTCCTCGCCAGCGTGAAGATGGTCTGGTTGGCGAGCCAATGCGGAGGTTGGAATCAGGATGATTCGCTATCATTTGCCCGCGCCGATGCGTCAACCGACAGCAGCTCAGCCCGCGCTGCGCAAGTTGGAATTCGAAGCGATTTGATTTAGAAAGACACGCCGAATTGCATCATAGCCGCGATCATTTGGATCTTCGATATTGGTGAAGAACCAATAGTGCGGATCTTCCCAGTCATATGTCGATCGCCAAAACTGCCGGCAGTGGGAACCGTGGCCAAGAAATGTTTCATGAAGGGGAACGACATGGACGTGGGCCCGCTGGCTGGCCACGGTGCGAATGACTTCGTTGTACCGCGCGTGAATGGCTAATCCATCCGGCCAATCAGGCAAGAAAATACTGGGGGCATCACCGACACCGTCGGTCGGATCATAGATGTCCCCAATATAGATCTCGCAACCAAGCGGAAATCGTGCGGTAATCTCATCAAACATTTTGTTAAGCCGGTCACCGAAATTCTTAATCCAGGGTTCGGCTTCAGCAAGCGTCGCGCCGTACATAGCGCATTCCCGCGGTGGACTGCGGCCGTAGGAATGGATCAAGTCGTTCCCGCCGGAAGTCATCAGGATCAATCCAAACGAGTCCTCGTAAATCGGCATGTCACGGATGACTGCTAAGTGTGTGTCTGATTCCGAGCCGGAGATGGCTAAGTTTTGCGATTGCAAGTTTGGCAAGACGGCTGACAGACAGATGCCTTTGAGTTCCGGGAACTCATTCTTGGGGTTGCGAATCACGCGATTAAAAAAAGTGTGGCTTGGAGACTTCGCTCCCAGACCTGCAGTGATGCTGTCTCCAATTCCAACCAACTGCACCTTTCGATCGCTCCATTGTCTTTGAAACTGCTGTACGGAAACGGCTGGGCCGGCGGGACCGGATCCAATCGGGCGCGACAAATAGAATTCGATGAAGCCCCAAGTTCCGATAGCTACCGTCACCGCCAGGCACAGCAACGCGTACAGCCGTCGTTTACTTGGTGGTTTCCTGGACACTTTGAACCTTTCACCGAAAGTCGCATGTCTGCAATACGCTTGCCGCCGCACTTTGGTTTCCGGGGTCACTCGCTGAATCCATGGAATTGCCTGCTGCCCCTCGCCGACAGGGTGCACGTTGCGAGTTTTGGCCGCGGAGTGGCGGCCCTGCCTTAGTCCATCAGCAATTCCCGCAGTCCGTCCAGGTTTTGTTGCAGCGATTCTTTGGCATCCATCTGGGAGCGGTGGTCCAGGATTCCTATCGGACCGGTGTAGCCGCTAGCGATGACTTGTTTGATCATCGCCGATTCGTGCTTGCCTTGGCCGATAGTAACGATCTTGTTTCGCCCCGCGTTTTGTTTGACCGCCTCGGCATCCGCCATGCCATTCAAGTTCAAGCACAGCAGGTGAGGCTGCATTTCGCGTAGCGACTGGGCAAAGTCAGCAATATGTTCGTGGCCATGGTGAAAGTTGTAGACGATGCCGACGTGATTGGCATCGTGCTCGCGTTGCAGGTATTGGCAAATCGAAGCCATGTTTTTTGGCTCGCCCGTCCAACCGCCATGGTTGTAGATGCCGAGCGACAGGCCCAGCTCTTTTGTCTGCTTCACCACTGGCAATAAAGACTTCGCGGCTTCGGCGACTTTATCTTGATACAATTCCGCCTTGGGTTGGCCGCACATGATCCAGATCTGTGGTTTGATCCCGTGCTTTTTGATCAGCTCCTTCATCGCATCGTGCCAACTCCAGAATGCGAAATACTCGATGTCGTGCCTTTTGTACTGCAGGATCTCTTCTTCGAATTGCGGCACGTGCTCGGCGCGCCAATCGTAGGCGACTCGCCGCATCCCCAGATCGCGAATCATTGCGGCGCGTGCGGCAGGTCCCCGCCGCTTGGCATCAAAGGGGACGATGCACCAGGCGACCAGATTCTCACGTTGGAAATTCTCGGGGACACGGGCTTCGTCAGCTTTGCCCGTTGGTGCCACAGTTAGCAGGACAACTGCCAAGATCAGCCAGGTAAATCCGAATCTTCTTGTCATCGTATCTGTTCCTTTTACGAGCCAGCGCCCCGCGGGTAAGTCACGAAGCATGAGATTGGTGGCAGTTTACCCCGTTTGATTCGGAAATACCGCTTATCGGGGCGGATCATGGGCCATAAAAAAGCTATGTTTGCAATGACGTGGTGCTGTGGCGTTTGCCCGTCGCGTTGCCTTGGCAGTGGATTGCTGATCTTTCATCCATTAACTGATAACCATCATGAGTGAACCGCACGACGAAGATCGCCCTGGGCCGCCACGCATGGGGATGCCGATGTTTTTGTTCTGGTGCCTGCTGTTTGGAGGCGTTGGATATTTCTTTTTTCAAAAACTCGACTACGTGGGCATGGCGGGGACGGCGGCGATCGCAATCACTTGCTTCGGTGGTTTTCGCCTTGGCGCATCGCGGATTACCGCGTCTTTGGCTGCGATCGCGGCAGCCATTGCACTGGCGCCCTCGTTAGGCGTCTCGCACGAATATCGGTTTAGCGAGTGGTTCGGCACGACGGGCCTGGCAAATCGTTTCCTGAGCATCGGTGTGATTGGGTTGCTGATCGCTTTGGTTGTCACGTTGATCGCGGTTGCCATCAGTAACCGAATCATGAAAAACCGTCCACGACTGGCATCGTCGGATCGCTGGCTGGGGTTCATGATCGGCGGCGTCGAGGGAGCGATTGCGATGCTGTTGTTGTTGGGTGGAATCTTGATCATGGAACCGATAGAAAGACGTAATGCCGAAATTCGCAGTTCCGATGATGCGCGAGGGCAAGCCGTTGGAAATGCGATCACGACCGTGGCGATCAAGACACGAGCCAGCGATCTTGGACCGGTCATCGATAAGTACAATCCGTTCACCAGAATTCCGCAGCTGAACAAGATCGAAAAAGTGCAGCAAACGGTTGGCGTGTTAAGTGACCCGGCCAAGATCGACGGCTTGATGCAGCATCCGGATATCAAGAAGCTGCAACAGCGGCCCGAGATGAAACGTGCGGTTGATACCTTGATGGCGGATCCGGAGATCCAGGAGATTCTCCATTCAGGAAAACTTCTCGACCGCGCGTCGATCCTGACGCTGCTAAATCACCCGGCTGTTTTGGAACTGGTTGACCAACCCGGCTTCTTGGAAGAGGCCAACAAGGTGATCGAAAGCTCGGACGTGTTTAAAGGGCTGAGATAGCTGTCTGTGACGTTCTCTATCCAGCCCGCATTGAAATAGCCGTGCGCGATTGTGATGGGGCATCGAAACGGCGTAGTCGAGGTTTCGAGTTCTTCGGGCCGAGCCCGCACAGTCGGGCTGTCTCGGACAACATTCCGCGATCCGAGAGCCAACGGCCCAGAAGATACGGGAAACGAATGACCCAGGATCAATTCGGCACCTCCACGAATGGAGCTTCGAGTCGTAAGAACGGCGCGGCATTCTTGGGGGCAACGCCCAACGCCGTTAAGGATTCCTGGTAGCCGGATTCGCCAGAATTCGGGCGCCGTCCCGGATACAACCGAAGTCTGGCGACTCCGGCTACGAAGAACGCTTAACGGCGTTGCCCCCTCTCCCAACGCCGTTAAGGATTCCTGGTAGCCGGATTCGCCAGAATTCGGGCGCCGTCCCCGATACAACCGAAGTCTGGCGACTCCGGCTACGAAGA
>JBFJVZ010000199.1:0-13223 GCA_041623895.1 Pirellulaceae bacterium
CCTGGCCTACGAAATATCTGAAAATGCTGAATCTTGAAAAACCAGGCCTCATGCTCACTCGCTAGCGCGTCCTGCTAGTAAGTTTTGGCTGCTCAGTGTTTTGCCGTGTTTTTCCGTCTCAAATTGCTGTCCGTTGCTCACCGCTTGGGGACGGTCAGGCGTCACTTTTTTGAGTGAGTGTGACGAGTTGATTGACTGATTCGATCGCAAAGATTTCCGTTTCTCCACCCGGCCAATGAACACTTACTTCAACCGATTGGGCTTTCGGTCCCAAGCCAAACGTCACAACCGATTCGCACTGACTCAAGTAACTTCGCGTCGGCATCACTCGCCGCGTGAGTGTCCGATCCCCGGCTTTGACGTTCACCACCGCACCGATGGCGTCGCGGTTGCACCCGGTTCCTTGCAGCCGAACCCTCAACCAGGAATGACCGACCGCTTGATCGTTTCGGAATACCTTGGGCGATCCGTTGCTGACCGAAATCACGATGTCTTGGTCGCCATCGTTGTCAAAATCACCGTATGCAGCACCGCGGCCGACGATCGGCTGGCAAAATGATTCTCCGACACAGCGTTCGGAAAGTTGAACGAGTTCGCTATTTGCCTCACGTCCCGCGTTCCAAAACAGCTGAGGTGCCTGCTCGTACCGCTGCGTCTGCTGAGTCTTGGAGATTTCCTCTTCCAGATGTCCGTTGGCACCCAAGATGTCCAAGCGGCCGTCCAAATCGGCATCAAAGAAGAACATCCCAAACGTCAGTCCCTGCCGGGTCGGCGGCCCAAGTCCAGTGAACATCGCGGCGTCGACAAATTGGCTGCGGTCCGGACGCGCCATGTACAGGGCACTCGCTTCGTTGGCGAAGTTTCCGATACCGATGGCAATCGTGCCGTCTTCGCGAAACACCTCCGCATCGATCCCCATCGCGCCTCGTGCGTTGCCGCTGCTGCGGTCGTAAGCGATCCCTGCCAATTGGCCAACTTCGCTGAACGTGCCATCCTTGTTGTTCTGAAACAAGAAATTTCGCACCGTGTCGTTGGCGACGACGATATCGATCCAGCCGTCGTCGTTCACATCCACCGGTGCGACGCCCATCGCTTTTCCCAGCGGTACGTCGGTGTCATCGTTACGAATCTGGATGCCGGCGTCCGCCGAAACGTCTTTGAATTTGCCTTCACCTTCGTTGTGGTACAGGTACGAAAATGACCCGGCAAATGCTTTGGGCGGCCCATACGCCCGCGACTCGCCATCCAGCGTAAACATCTGGCTCAAGTCGATCTCTTTGCTCCAGGTGACGTAGTTGCAGACGAACAGGTCCAGTAATCCGTCATTGTCATAGTCCAGGAACGCGCAACTGGTGCCCCAGGCGTCGTCGCTACCGCCGACTCCAGCCGCATCGGTGACATCGACGTATTTGCCGCCGTCATTGCGCAGCAAGCGGTTCTTGCCCACAGCGGACAAGAAAAGATCGCTGTCGCCGTCGTTGTCATAGTCGCCGACCGCAACGCCCATGCCGTACAGTGTGAAATCCAATCCGGCTGGCTCGGTGACGTCCTGGAAAGTCAGGTCGCCAGCCCCCGCGTACAAGCGTCCGGGCGATGGTTGACTGTTTTCTGCATCCCAACTCCAACGGCTCGAATTCACAAACAGAATGTCCTGGTTGCCATCGTTGTTGTAGTCAAACACGGCCACTCCACTGCCCATTGTTTCGGGCAGAAGTTTATCGCCGTAGCGGCCGGTTTCGTGCTGGAAAGAAATCCCGGACTGCTGGGTGACATCCACCATCGGCAGATCAGGAATCACATTTTCGTCCGTCACCCGCTCCTTGGGCAGCGTTACCTCTTCGACTTCAACGTCTTTCTCTTTGGTCTTATTGATATTCAGGTAGACCAGAACCCCCATCACGGGAATACCCAGCAGCACAAACGCGATCAGCGATTTGCGCAGCGCATCCCCAATCACGGCATCGTCCTGGACGTCTTCGTCGTGATCCTCGTCCATTTCGGGCGTCAAGCTATCAGTCATGATTGGCCGTTGCGTGTGGAGACAATTCGCGATTGGAAGCGGTGGAGTCGGACGATTCGCGTTGCAAATCGTAAATCACCAGGCTCTCGGCCGCATGATTCCCGGCGGGATACTTGCGCCGGGCAGCCGGGATGGCGACTTCGCTGGCATTGTCATCCAGTTTGTAACGTCCATGCAATTGCTGATGCTGCTGCTGACGACTTTGATCGCCCAAAAGCCCAAAAATCTTGGCCAGATTCCAGTGCGCCGTGACGTTTTCGGAATCGATTTCCAATACCGACTCAAATTCTTTCTTGGCTTCAGCCAACTTCGCTTCGTACTGCCGCTTGTCGCCGGCAACCTGAAAGCCTTCAGCAACGTCCATCAATGCCAGGCCCAGTTCATTCCGCACCATGTAGTCCAGCGAAAAATCGAACTTGCGGCTGGGAATCTTCGTCGCCAATACGCCCCGCAATGACTCGACCGCCTCGTCCAGATTTCCTTGCTGGCGATTGACGACGCCGCTTAGCCAACCATGGGTCCAAGAGGGTGGCGGTGGATCCATGGCGGCAGCCCGAGCGAGCGAATCGGTGGCGGCGTTCAAATCACCTTCGGCAAACTGCGCGCGGGCAAGATTCAGCGGGCCATCGAAGCGACCGAGCGATTCAACCATCGCAAACGCCTCGGCCGCCTGGCGAAGCTCCGCGGTACCCTTGAGTAGTAGTCCGATCCCGTAATCATTCCAGCGCTGCCACGGCGGGATCGCCGCCTCGTTTTCCGGCTCCGCATTCGTTTCATTGGCCGTTTGATCGCCAATCGCCAGCACGACGCGATCGCTGGCAATTTCGATGATCGGCAAATCATTCGGATCACCGGGATTTCCAATCTTCAAGAGATCTCGTTGCGGATCCCGGTCACTGCGCACGTAATCCAAATATTCGGTGTCAAATTTGCGATACAACAGCCGCGCCGTGATCTCGATTGGCGTGCGATCGTCTTGCGGAACCCGCAGCCGGTAGTGAATCGTTTGGCCGGCACCGGGCGGAATCTGGTGGCTGTACAGCGGCGTAAAGATATCTTGGGCGTTACGGCGATTGATACGATTGCCGTTTCGATCCAGCATGAACGTGTTGACGAAGTGCGACCAAGGATCGACGGCTTCGCGTGCATCGCGATGCCCGCTATGGCCCATCAACTTGTCGCCTTGTTGGGCGGTTAACTCGACCCAGATTTCGTTGGAGTCGGTGGTTCCCTGTGTGAAATGATGCCCCAGCGTTAACGTTCTCAATACCGTTTCGATCAAATACGTTTCGCCCGCTTTCACGGTGACGCTGTTCTCCTGGATCGGTGCGATCAGTTTGCCATCAAACGCGCCGCCCTCGCGAAGACCAAACAGGTCCACACGCAGTGAACCTTCCAGAATCTTGCGATGCTGCTGGATGCCGTCCTCATCACCCAACCAGTAGCTGATTGCCGAATTCGCGCTGGGAAATGCATGGTTGTGGACAGCCAGTTGCCCCAGTTCGCTGGAATACTTTGCCCCCAGATCGTCACTGGCCTTATCCGGCATGTGACAGCGGTTACAGTTCTGATGCGCCGCCGACGGGTAATAAAAACTGCGGGCGCCATGGCCGGAAACGCCGGACAGAAGATAACTGTCGTAATGGTTCTGACCGCGTAAGAATTCTTTGTAATTGGTGACGTCGTGAGGCAAGGAAACTTTATGGCAAGTCCCGCAGAACTCGGGTGATTTGTGAAATGGTTTTAACATTTCGTGCTTGTGATACGCCGGCTTGGCTTTGACCATCAGCTCATTCAACGCTCTCAGCACGTTGTTCTCGCTGTAGGCGAACGGATAATGCCGCGGTTCATCGATCGTGTAGTCGGCGTTGCCCACATTGCTGTCGATTGATTGGATCGCGTGGCAGACGGTGCAAGTCACACCGGCGTGGGCGGTAGGATCGCCAACGTCGTCGTAGTCTGGATTGTCAAACTTGCCTGAGAAAAAGGGCACGGGATCGTGACATCCGGCGCACCATCGGGAGGCTTGCACCGTCCCGGATCTTTCGGCCGCGACCTTCCGCGTCTCACGTACGCTGGCCCGGTACGCTGGATTATTGAAACTGCTTAACTTGTGCGCGCTGTGTAGCCAATCGTCGTGAATGTCGGCGTGACACCGCAAACAATAATCATCATTCATCAGCGTTTTCGCCGAGATGAATTTGCCGGTCGCCGTTTTGGCCAACGATGGTTTGAAGTATTGATCCCCTGATGCGGGCGCAACGCCTTCGCTGATCCTGGGGTCGGAAGCTTGAAAGGCAACCATCGCAACGACAAAGCAACCGATCGCGATCGCAACGCGGCGGCCGACATGCCATTTGATTCGCGGGCCGACCAGGCGGTGCAGCCAGTACAGCCAAATCACCGCCAACGGCGTCAATAAATGCAGCCAATAAACAACACGCCGAATTGTCGGATCAACGATGTGAAACGAACCGACGCGGGAGAGCAAAATGCCGCTGACCAGAATCAACAGCGCCACGGTAAACAGCGCGTAGCCGATCTTTACCGCGCGCCGGTTGCGCCGATTTCGGGCACGCCACATGTGCACCAGGCCGAATCCGACAACCGGCACTATCAGCAACAGTCCAAAGCCCAGATGCCCAAGGAACATCAACTGATAAAAGTGGCTTTCGTAGACTTGACCCGTCAGGTACTGAAGCCAGGTGATCGATGTCAAGTAAAGGCCATTGGCGGCCAAAGCCCCGAATAGCGTTAGCACGACGTACAGCACAATGCGCAGCCGAGGCGTGACCGGGGGCAGCGGTTTCTTTTTCGTAGCGGGCGCGGGGGTGGAGGTGGAGGTCATACCGTTAATGTATTTGGTTTTAAGCTGCCTGGCCTGGGGTCAAGGCGGGGACCTGTGCTGGAAGGAGAGCTGAATCAAGCGACGATCCCAACAGACAATGTGCTAAGCAGCTCCGGAAAATATTGCCGTCCTATTTAGACGCAAGCTAAGTCTTGTTGGTTTGTCAGCCAAACCGACGATCCTTCAAAAACCGTCAAATGCCGGCGTCAAAAACGGTGACGGTGCGGAGCCATCCCGTCGATACCAAAAGGCGCGAAATGACTGGTGTCGCCGCAGATGAGCCCGGTTTTTTTGCTCAACCGCCCGCAATTCGGCCAAACCACTCGCCGTCGGCGGGTACTGCCCCATCCCCCGATGTGGCAACGGGCCGGTCGATTGCCCGGTCAACGTGTTCAAATCGGCGTCTTTGTCCCAGCCAACACAGTGCAGCACAAAGTCTCGTCTCCAACCCTCCCGCAGAGGAGTCTTGGGCAACGAAAACGTCAGCTGCAATTCGTCCCCGGAACTCATCACCACCATTTCGTCATCCCAGCTGTGAACCAATCGATCGCAACGGCCGAACTGCGTCAAACTGCCCCGCAACGGCGGCCAGCGTGGCGCCTTCGTCGACTGCTGGTAATCGTAAACTTCTGGGCTGCGGACGCCTTCCCTGATCCGCGCGGAGTACCCATGGTAGGCAAGTTGGGCCGCTATCAACTCTGTCGGTTGCTGCACAAACTCAGCGGGCTCCGTTTTCACGGCAAGCTGAGCGTCGTCCCAGTAGATCTGTGCCGAAGTGCGAATTCGAAATCGCGGATCACTCATGTTGATCACGTCGGTCACGTCCACAACGATTGTCTTGGTCTTACCACCGGGAAATCCCATGAATGGAATGGCTTTGCGCCAGCCTCCGGGCTGACTCCCGTCGGGCACCCAGACCGAGGGAAACTCGATCGGCGGCAACTCGGGATTCTGGTCGATCTGGATGTTCAGCGACGTATCCGTCGGCAGAATCCAACCGGTTAACACTAAATAGATGGAGGCAGCATTCTCGGTCGTGCCATCAATGAACGATTCCCCAAAGTCCAAATCAATCCAATGAGGTGGGCACAGCCCTTGTCGCAAACGCCGATCGAATCCCTGCACGAAGTCCCGATCCCGTTTGCTTAATTGATCGGTGACATCGCGCCCTTTCGTATCCAGGGCCGCTGCCAGAGGGCGAAGTTCCGAATCACGAAAGGCAAACACCTGTGGCTCAGCGATCTCCGCGGGACCAACTTTTTCGTTCGTCCAGATCTGCACATCCGGCGGATGATCGATCGTCGTCAAGGTAACTTTATCGACATAAACGGTTTCCCAAAGTTCTTCGGTGATACGAAGTTGATAACGCCCATCACGGGGCTTCAGGTGTCGGCCGTCGACTTTCAAGTATTCCCAGGGACGATCTTTGGCAACGACGCCGCGGGCTACTTGCAATCCCAGCGGTGCCGCCCACAAGCAATCGGTCACAAACACAAACTTCTCGCCATCCCACGCATACAGGTACGGGCAGGAGCCCTTCAGCGATTGTTCCTCTTCAACGATCGTATCCACACCCGGATCGCGGATCGTTTGCGTGAGACCATTGGGAAAGATGACTCGCACCGAGCCGGCGCTGTCATAGCCATCGAGCCCGAAGTGTGTCGCCGGCGAGTTAATGATTTGCGATCGATAATGCGGTCCAAAGCGAAGTTCCAAAACGGAACCGATGGCAAAATGATTGACTCGTCCGCTGTTGGCCGCGTTATCGTCAATTCCTTTGAAACGAACGTCCATGTAATGATTGCTTGATTCGGTCTGGTTGACCGCGACTTGAATCTTGCCACCATCGATCCCAGCCAAGTCAAGCTTGCCGTCGGAGTTGAAATCGGCGGTGATCACAACAGAGGAAAGTTTCAGGGTCGGGAGTGTTGTGGACGAATCGAGGCCCCAGGGACCGAGTCGGGAAATTCCGATTCCTGCGGTCCCAGCGGAAACCAACTCGAACCAAGCATCGTTATCCAAATCAACCAGCGTCGCCTGCGGCATCGCTTGCTGATCCGCTTCGACGCGTTCGACGGTCCACATTCCCGCATCCGCGGTTTGCGAGAAGACGAGCGTCGTCGCTTGCTCTCCGGCGATGACCAAATCCCAGGAAACATTGCCGTCTATGTCGGCGACCAAGATGGATGACGCGCCGGCGGTCGCGGGAATCTCATCGATCACGCGGCCGCGAAATTGCAAATGCAGCAAGTTTTCCAGGATGCCGACTTGCCCGCTACGGAGCAGCGTGACCACGTCCAAATCCAAGTCTCGATCGATGTCAGCGATCGCCATGTCAACGACCGAATCGCTTGGATCGAAGCCACCACCATGTTCTGTCGCTTCAAAAAAAGTGCGATCGCCGCGGTTGATAAACAGTCTGATTGCTTGCGCTTCAGTCGCGACAATCAGGTCTAAGTCTCCGTCGCCTTCCAAATCGCCGGTCACAATCTTGGTCACGCCGGTGACTTCCTCCAGACCCGTCTGTTTGTCAACGACCTGCATGCGATCCGCTGCAGCTGTCGACCTTCGCCCATCCAGGGCGATCAGCCGCACGCCGTCATCCCCGTAGGCAACAAGCCCGGGAAACGTGTCGTGCCGAGCGCTCTTGGAGTAATCCGGTTGGTCGTCTTCCTGCGGTTCTTCAATCTCCGTCTTGATTCGATTCCGGTCGCTGCTATCGACCATGAACAGGTCAGCGGCACACAAACCGGTGGGCTGAATGTCCAGTTGGATTTCTCCCGCTGACGTCCAATTTCTTTGATCGTATTGCCAAAGTTGAATGTTGCCATCGGCGGTGATGGCGGCAATGTCACTGATCAGGTCGAGATTAAAATCGATGGGCAGCAGTGTTGACACGTCGTTGGCTGCGTCGATCGTGGACAACTGAAAAGAGAGTTCGGTGCGGCCTTGTTCGATCGGTTCCTGATCAATCGATTCGGTCGACAATCGTCGCAACGTTTGGAAACTCAATCTATCCAAGGGGTGCGGTGACGCGCGTCGACGATCCGTTTTCATCAGTTCGGTCGGATTTAAAACGTTGAACCAATTCATCATCCGCGTTCTGGCGAAATCCCAATCTTGCCTGTCGATCGCCGAGGTAATTTCGGCCACCAATTCATCCGCTGTCAGCTTCATCGGTTTGGTTTTTTCGCTCAGCAAGGGGCGAATGACCCGCGCCAGTTTGGCCGTGCGGGCAACGAATTCCTTTGCCGCGGCTTGTTTTGATTCAATGTTTAACTGCGCGGCACGCACGGCAAGAAACAAATTGTCGTCGTGTTGATCGGATTGCACACTGATTGATTCAGTCGCCTTGCTGAGCAATTCGCTGGGCAAGCCGTCGATTGGATCCTGCAATAGTTCCAAAACTTGCGACAACGACCCGGTTAAGATCACTGACTGAACCGATGTTCCCAGTTCACCGGCGAGTGATTGCGTCAAGCGATCAAAGATGTCGCGGCGCAGCGACTTGGTCATCGCGGTGGGCAGCAAGCCGGCCTCCTGTAAGTCGACGCGAGTGCCCAGCCACAAACTATTGATCGTATCGCCTGATATTTTTTGGTAGTCGGCGATCCCTGCGCGGGCGGAACTGATTGCCTCAGGCAGTCTTTGTCGCGCCGCTTTCTTCTCTGCATCGCTGCGTAAAGCGTTGGTCGCTTCATCGGCCAACACGTCGACAAACAGGGTCCGGTTCAGAGCGTTATTCAGGGCAACCGAAGAATCCTCCGGAAAGGTTCCCCGCAGGCCCGCCCAATGTTCTTCGGCGGCTTCTGGTTCCATGTTTTCGGTCAGTGCCAACGCGGTACGTAATTGCGTCAGGTGTTGTTGCAGGGCGGAGATCTCGGCAGCGCCCTTGCCCTCATCCAGTTGCCCGCGGATCGCCAAAAACGCGATAATCGCGATCCCCACCAGGATCCCTGCGATTAGCAATTTCCCGGCATTCGATGTTCTCGATGCTTGGTCGCTCACGTTGATTTCCTCGCTGGACCTGTTTGTCTTTCGCCGGCCGGTGCCGAAATCGATGCGGTTGCGATATCTTGACTGCTATGAGAGTAACAAAATTTATCGACTCAGCCGACTCCATTCGCGTTGGCCGCGTCGACGGAGACCAACTGCTTCCTTTACAACTTGATGACCACTTCGGTTCGCTTGCCGATCTGTTGGCCGCGGACGCCCCGATGGCAGCGGTGGATTCATTGGCCACCGGCGCGGCGATCAAAATCGACGATTCGATCCGCTGGTTGCCGCCGATCGATCACCAGGAAGTCTGGGCGGCTGGGGTGACTTACAAACGCAGCCAGACCGCTCGCATGGAAGAGTCCGAAGCGGCGGCTTCTTGCTATGACCGAGTCTATAAAGCCGATCGCCCCGAACTTTTCTTTAAAGCCACGCCGCATCGCGTGAGCGGGCACCGGCAGCCGCTGCGAATTCGCAAAGATGCAATCTGGAACGTTCCCGAACCAGAAATCACGTTGGTGCTCAGTCCGGCGCTGAAGATCGTTGGCTTGACCGTCGGCAACGACATGAGTTCCCGAGATATCGAAGGCGAAAACCCCCTCTATCTGCCGCAAGCCAAGTGTTACAACCAGTGTGCCGGACTGGGCCCCTGGATCACGCTGTACGATGCACTTCCGCCGATGACAGAGATTGGGGTCGACTTGAAAATCGATCGCGACGGCAAAATCGTTTTTGATCAACAGACCTCCGCCGAACAAATGGCGCGAAGCTTCCAGAATCTGGTCGGCTGGCTTGGGCGAGACAACACCTTCCCCGCCGGTGCATTTTTGATGACGGGAACGGGGATCGTGCCAACTTCGGAATTCACACTTCAGCCCGGCGACATCGTTAACATTACCATCGACGGCGTTGGTACATTGTCCAATCCGATCGTTCAAGGTTAAGGGAAATTTGGCAGACCTCATTTGCAGCAATCGACGACTGCCAACGGACTTCTGTCAACTGACAACTAAAAGGCACAATCATGTCCATTGCCACTTCCGCTGTTCGTCCTGTGTTGATCGCCGGCCGCTGGCGCGACGCGTCCCACCGCGATACGTTTCAAGCAACCGATCCCAACAACAACGAAGCTCTGCCTGCTGAGTTTCCGGTCAGTAGCTGGGAAGATTGCGACGCGGCGCTTGACGCTGCCGTCGGCGCGGCTCGCGAACTACGTCGCTTGCCGAGCAGCAAGATTGCGGAGTTCCTGGAAGCGTATGCGGATCGAATCGAGGCTGCCAGGCAGGAACTGGTCGAAGCCGCATTTGCCGAAACCGGACTCGCCAAGAGCCCGCGACTTGCCGATGTGGAGCTTCCTCGTACCAGCAATCAGCTGCGGGCCGCAGCGGCTGCTTGCCGGAGTGGCAGTTGGGCGCTGCCAACGATTGATACCGGCAGCGGCATTCGTTCTTGCTACGAGCAACTGGGACCGGTCTGCGTGTTCGGCCCCAATAACTTTCCCTTTGCCTTTGGCAGCGTCTCCGGCGGTGACTTTGCTGCCGCGATCGCGGCCGGCAATCCGGTGATCGGCAAAGCCAACAGCTCGCATCCCGAAACGACGCGCTTGTTCGCGCGAGAAGCCGCGCAGGCACTCCAGGACACGAGGCTGCCCGCCGCAACCGTGCAGTTGATCTATCGCACCACTCACGCTGACGGCGAACGCCTGGTGTCCGATCCGCGCGTGGGGGCAACCGGCTATACCGGCAGCCGATCAGCGGGCTTGAAACTAAAAGCTGCCGCCGACCGTGCCGGCAAACCAATCTACCTGGAACTTTCCAGCGTCAACCCGGTTGTGATCACGCCGGCGGCGCTGGCCCAGCGCGGCGAAGAAATTGTTGGGGAATTCATGACCAGCGTATTGATGGGCAGCGGTCAGTTCTGCACCAATCCCGGCCTGATTCTGCTGCTGAAAGATTCCTCATCCGACGCGTTCATCGATGCGGTGGCGGACAAGTTTTCGTCGACGCCTTCCGGCACGTTGCTTTCGCCGGGTGTTGCTACGGGACTTGCTGCCAGTATCGAAAAGCTATGCGAGTTCGGAGCAGAACTGATCACCGGCGGCGGCGAACCCGAAAGCGATCGGTGCGCCTTTGCCAACACTTTGTTGCGAACAACGGGTCAATCATTCTTGGGGAACCCGGAAGGCTTTCAAACCGAAGCCTTTGGTAATGCATCCTTGATCGTCGTCGCCGATGACGCGCAGCAACTGTGCGAAGTCATCCGCCAATTGGAAGGCAACTTGACCGGCTGCCTGTACAGCGCCAAAGACGACGACGAAGCGTTTTGCGATTCCGTTTCCTTCGAACTGGTACCCAAAGTCGGCCGCTTGCTGAACGACAAGATGCCGACCGGCGTCGCCGTCAGTGCGGCGATGAACCATGGCGGACCCTATCCCGCTACAGGTCATCCCGGTTTCACGGCCGTTGGTGTGCCGGGGTCCCTGCTGCGATTCGCCAAGCTGACCAGTTACGACAACGTGCGTTCGAGCCGCTTGCCTGCACTGCTACAAGATAAGAATCCAACCGGCCAGACTTGGCGATTGGTCGACACAGCTTGGACGCAGGGCGACGTGTCGTAGCGCGCTGACGCTGCGTTGGTCGAGCCCATCTAGCTACGGCAGATCTTAATCAGGCCACTGCCAGCCATACTTTCACCAGTAGAGAGCCACGATGGCGACCAGAGCCGGCAAGATCGACTTCAAGCAATATCGCACGCCGGAGCTTTACAATTCGATTCGCGAGTTGCTTGATCTTCGCGGAATTTATGCAAGGGGTTTCTACCAAGTCTTTATCGTTACGTTTCTGATCGCGGTTGCGTTTGGCATTCTGTTGATCACCGAATCTGATAAGCTCGGTATGATCGGTTGCCTGGTAATGGTGTTTGTCGGTTTTGAAGCCGGAATCGTAACGGGGCTTTGCTACGCCCTCGCTTCGCTGATTCGGCAAAGCATCACCAATATGATTCGCGTGGTCGATCTTTTGTTGCAGGTGGCCAAGAGAGTCGCCAAGGATGTCAACGCGGTGCGGAGCGGCGAGACCGAAATGCCGTCGGCGAAAGAAATTGTCCGAGGCGTGTATGTTGAGGTCTTCTTGCCGACCATTGAGCAAGTCATTTCAGAAACGCTGTGGATATTCGGCAAGCCGATTCTCTTTATTTACCGTCTGACTTTCGGTCAATTGATACGAATCGTGATTCGCATCCTGCCCGATAGAACGCTTGAGATGATCGAGGGTCAGGAGCTTGAGGTAACCGCCAAACAAACCTTTGAAAGCCTGGAAAAGATTGCCGACAATGAAACCACCATCGTGGGAGCTTTGGATTGGACACAGAAAAAACTGGTCAATATTGGAGGCAAGGTCAGAATCCTCGTGATGCTTCCATGCTACGCAATTTGCGTCCTGGTTGTCTTATTCCACATTCTGATGGTTTATTTCACTTGGTATCTGCTGATCAGATTCATGGTCAATGCGCAACCGGTTACCGCGTCTGCGCTATTGCCGGAGGTGCCGCCGCTATTCTTCGTTTGCTGAAGTTACCCTGGCCGTTAGCCCCGTGCCGAAAAAAGCCTGTTTTGAAAATGCTTTAAATGCGGAAAGACTTCTACTACGTCGGCGCTTTTCTAGTGGCAATATGGTTGGTCTATATCGTCGATACCATCATTCCGTACACGCTGACCGACTGGGGAATTCATCCGCGGCGGCTAAATGGACTGCCCGGGATTGCTTTGATGCCGCTGTTGCATGGCAGCCTGTTTCATATCTTCAGCAACACGATTTCGCTGGCGATTTTGCTGTTTCTGTTGGTTGGTTCGCGCGATCGCCCCTGGCCGATCATCGCCTCAATCATCCTCCTCGGCGGTTGTCTGTTGTGGCTGGTCGGTCGCGATGCAAATCACATCGGCGCCAGCGGACTTGTCTTTGGCTTGATCGCACAGATGATCGCCAGCGGTATTTTTGAAAGGAAGCTGATACCGATCCTGATTGCCCTGTTGGTTGGTTTCCTGTTTGGTGGAACGCTACTTTGGGGAATCATCCCGCGGATGGGCGGCGAAGTGTCTTGGGATGGACACCTCTGCGGCGCCATCGGTGGTGTTGCCGTGGCCTATCAGCTGAAACGTCGCTAGTGGCGGGATTCGTATTTGCCGTTTACCTGGTAACCCGAAGCGTGAGCGAGGGAATTGCGTGATTTGTCGCCTCGCTCACGCTTCGGGTTACCAATGGGCTACCGTCATGATCAAGGTTATTTCCAAATTCCAGCAATAGTGCTAGTGCGACTGCGGCTTTGCAGGAGCTTCGCCCTCCCGATTTCAACGCTCCAGCA
>JBFJVZ010000200.1:0-13187 GCA_041623895.1 Pirellulaceae bacterium
GCGGCTCTTGATTCAGCGATTGGTCAAATCGAATCCATCGCGGGGATACATCCGCCGAGTCAGCAGGATCTTCAACAACAACGGCCAAGGTGTCCGCGGCGATTTGAAAGCGGTTGTCAAAGCGATCTTGACCGACCCCGAACTGTTTCGCGGCACGCGCTTGGTGCGACGCCGCAGTCCCACCCGCGTGGATGTCCTTGTCCGTGGGACCGAGTACAGCCGGCTTCGCGAACCCGTCATTCGCGTGACCTCGTTGATCCGCGCCTGCCGTCCAAAAACCAGCAACGCGAATGGTTACTTCATGCTCAGCAGCTCCCCTCAGGCTGACTTGGAGCAAATGCCGTATCGAGCCCCCTCGGTCTTCAACTATTACCTGCCGGACTACCAGCCGCCGGGTTTGATCGGCTATGTGCCTTCGCGGCGTAATCCCTACGGAGCGATCTTTGCACCGGAATTCCAAATTCTCACCGCGGTCTCCGCCAATCGAATTGTCAATCGCTTGAAATCTTGGTGCCGGCTTCGCTACGTGCAGTACGGCATGCGAGTCGGAGTCTGCCGCATCACCTTCGATTTAAACGAGGAACTCGAACTGGCAAAGGACTTGAACAATATGGACAAGATCCTGCGGCGGTTCGATCTGCTGCTGTGTGGCGGCACACTCAGCGAGGCAACCAAAGCAAGCCTGAAAGAGGCGATCACAGCCTACACCGCCGGAATCGATAGCCGCTACCAGGGACGGCTCGAAGAAGCACTCCTGGGTGTCATTCTGTCGCCCGATTGTGCCATCGAGCAATAGCGTCTTCTCCTCCACAACCACTCTCCGACCAAACGACTCACGGAGACCTAGTCATGGCTAAGTCAAGTAAACCCGCCTTCTTCTCTTCTCGTCGCGAGATGCTCAAGGCAGCTGCCGGCTGCTCACTGATGACGAACACGTCATTGCTGTCGACTTTTTTGACGCTGCAGGCAACCAAAGCTGTCGCCAGCAGCAATACGATCAACGACTACAAGGCGATCGTCTGTCTGTTTCTGTTCGGCGGCAACGATTCCTACAACATGATGACGCCCTACGATGGCAGCGGCTCCGGTGACGCTTCCGATCCGAATAATCCCAATATCAGCGGCGAGTACGGTGACTATTACCGGGTTCGCGGCGGCTATGACGACGGCATCCTGAACCCCGGCGGGCTGGCGCTGGAGCGATCCACTTTGACCCCCATCGCCGACCCGGTTTCCGGAAGAAATTTTGGACTTCATCCAGGCATGTCTGCTGACGCAGACCCGAACGCCAACCCCGATCCGGCCCTGCGAGGTGTCGCGGGTCTGTATAACGATGGCAAACTCGGGTTCGTTGCCAATGTTGGCTCGCTGATCGAACGAACGACGAAGACGACCTACCAGCAACGAGTCAATCTGCCACTCGGTTTGTTCTCGCATGCCGATTTGCAACGCCATTGGATGAGCGGTGTGCCGCAGTCGCGAAATCAGCTCACCGGTTGGGGTGGCCGGATCGCTGACTGTCTGCAAAGCACCAACTCCGAGCCGACCGTGTCGATGAACATCTCGATCGGCGGCGTCAACCTCTTCCAGGCCGGTGCCAACGTGACCCCGTACGCCATCGGCAGCAATGGAGCCACGGTCGTTTCCAACTACTTCCCCGATTACGATGCGACGGGCAATTATCAAAACAAGATTTTCTCTCGAGCCACCGATAATGTGCTCGGTCAAACCTACAATGATCTGCTGGAGGCTTCCTTCGCCGCCACACATCGCAATTCAATTGATGCTGCGATCGCCTTCAACGACGGCATCAGTGGTGTCAACATCAACACGACTTTTGCCGACGAAGGTTTGAGTAATCGATTCAAAACGATTGCCAAAGTGATCGGCGCCGCGGGCGGTCCAACACCCACGTTGGCCCAGAAGCGTCAAGTCTTTTTCATTTCCGAAGGCGGCTGGGACAATCACGGTGACGTGCTGCCCGCCCAGCAGAACAAATTGCCCGTGGTTTCCCGTGCCCTGACGTCGTTCTATGCCGCGATGGAAGAATTGGGCCTGCAAGACAGTGTCGTCACGTTCACCGCATCCGACTTTGCACGTACGCTGGGTTCCAACGGTCAAGGATCGGACCACGCCTGGGGCGGCAATCAAATCGTGATGGGTGGCCAGGTCGCCGGCGGCAAAGTATTCGGTGAATACCCGTTGTCGCTCGCCGCGGGCAATGATCTCGACTTGGGACGCGGCCGCCTGATTCCCAAGATCTCGGTCGACGAATTCGCAGCTGACCTCGCACTCTGGTTCGGGCTCAGCAACAGCGATCTCGATCTCGTGCTGCCCAACATCCGTACCTTCTACGATGGCACCGGCTCGCCGCTGGGAATCATGGCGTAATCAACGGCTCGCCGAATTCTCCGAATTCGATCCAGTGTCGTCGAATTCTCCGAATTCGATATCATGCTGCACACTCCAGCGCGCCGCTGCCAGCGATACAACCCACGCGTCAGCGAGTGATTCTGAGCTACTGTCCGTTTCCACTGTGAACGATTCTCCCTGATCCGCTTCCGCTCCCATGCAAGACCAAGTCCCTTGCCCTCATTGTGGCGCCGACATCGCAGCCGACGCGCATTTCTGTCGGCACTGCGGCAGCAGTGATGCCGACGGCTGGAAAGAAGACTGGGAGAACGAAGACGAAGACGACTTCGACTACCAACAATTCGTGCAAGACAATTTTTCAGCACAAGTCACCAACACGGCGACCCCGGTAATCTGGCGACTCACCGCGGTCGTTCTGTTGGTGGCGTCCGCAATGATTCTCTATAAAATCGCAGCCGGACTCTTTTAAGCCTTCAAACTTCCCACTTCAAACTTCCCACTTCAAACAATGCTCACCACCCAGGGCGAGGTTGACCGCAGCGGCCGCGGCTACATTGAACGTCTGATCGCCGATCGCGTCTGCCGATCGGCCGTGCATGTTCAATCGAGCGAGTCGACGAATGCCCTGGCACTTCGCGATGGCCAATCCGGAATCGCCCACGAATTGCTCCCGCGATTGTACGTGGCCGACCAGCAGACGTCGGGCCGCGGTCGTCACGGTCGGCGTTGGCATAGCAGCGATCACACGATCACACTCTCGCTGGTGATCGCCAGCCCACGACCCACGACCCTCTTGCCGATCGCGGCCGGTGTTGGTGTCGCGCGAAGCGTCGAGCATAGCTATGCGCCGCTGCGCGCCTGGTTGAAGTGGCCCAACGACGTCTACATCGACCAAGGCAAAGTAGCCGGGATACTGATTGAAACGAACCACAGTCATCCTGATCGTGTCGTGGTCGGAGTCGGCATCAACGTGGGCGGTGTCCCCGACATCAGCCACTCCACTACCTCCGATCATCAGTCGCGGCCGGCGGAACCAAGATCCATTGCCGGCGTGATAGGTCGACCGCTACCGCGTTACGAGATGCTTCCTTCGCTGGTCACGCATTTGGTCAGCAGCATCAACGACCTAGCGGGGGCAGCATCCAGCTTGCTATCGGACTTTCGCGCTCGCTGCCTGCTCACCGACCAGCCGATCAGCTTTGCCGGGTCAACGGGTCCACAAACGGGCAGGTGTCTTGGAATCAACGACGAAGGCGAGTTAGCGGTCCGGGTCGGTTCCACGATCCAGCATTGCCGCAGCGGCGAGGCCCACTGTGTCCGCTTTGCGAGTCCTTCCCAAGCGACCCCGCATGGAGCTGCTAAGAGATCTCCTTGAGGTCGCGGATTCTCCTGATCAGCGCATCTTTGTTTTTCGCGTAGCCGATGTCGTCAGACCTCGGTCTGCAAGACGCCGAATTCTGGCGAATTCGGCTACCAAGCAGTGGCTACGTGAATCCTGAAAATGCTCTAGCGGACGGCGATTCGAGGCCATGCCTCTCATCAGTCTCAGGCTGTCGGCGATTTTGCACAGCGATCTTTACGCCGCCGCCTGGCACCGACCAAACCAATCCCCACAACGCAGATCCAAGCCGCAAGCGACGTTGGTTCTGGTACCTCACCATTCCCATTCACGCCATTCACGGTGATTTTTTCACTAATCGCATACAGCGGGCGTGTGTTTCCGGTGGGAGAAGTACTGGTGAATACCCATCCCTGATTCAGTGAAACACTGGTCGAACCGGCCGCTACCTGAACAGCTGCGCCCAATTCGGAGCCTGGATTTCCCGTACCATTGCCTATCGTACCTGTCCACGGAGCGGACGCAGGAAATGGAAAGTCAGCGGCGGTGTTCCCGAATTGGTCCAGGCTCAGTGGGTTGTCGATGGTGTTATCCCAAAGATCAGCCTCATCGTCTGCAATCTTCGTCGTGAAGTCCACCAAATAAACCGGCCCCGAGACCGCGATGTGGTCAATCGCGTCAACCGTGGCTGTCGAGCCAATCACCTTCCAGTTGAGTCCCAAGGGGGCCGTGATCGATCCACTCCTATTGGCCTCGTTTTGAACAAAAGCATCATAAGTAGCGATGCTGGTGCTGTTTGCGTTGGTGAGGAAACCTTGCGTGACGAATGCCAAGTGGTACATATCCCCGGTGCTCAGCCCCGCTGGCGTCATGAGCACGCCCGCCTTTGCTGAACTGACCGAGACCGTGATGAAGGCGGCAAGAACAAGCAGAATTCGTTTGGCAGTCATTTCTAATCCCCCCGTGTTAATCAATCCCCGTTGTGTTGACATACTCGGCCAAGAGCCTAGAGACTGGGCGTCGCAGATTCAAGCTTCTAATTCGGTGAACAAATGAAAACTGTTCATTTACACACTACAACAGGGAGGAAAAAAATTTTTTTCATCCCTGACACCCGGGTGGTTCGCCCATTGGCGGGATCACCGCTGAACACGCCAACTTCGATCGATGGGACGACAGGATCTGACAGTTGGTGAAGCTCTTGTTCTATTCTGCACAAACTGCCTCCCTTATTTCGCTCAATGCTTGACACTTGCCACTAGCGGGAATAGCGTTGAGAGCTTCGAGGCAGGGCCCCCAGGGCCCGGTGGCAGTAAAGCACGGATGTTGGGCAATGAGAGCGCATTCACCTACCGAAAATTCGGGGGCCAATTTTGGCGAAATCCAGATCGAAGAAACGAAAACGACGAGAAAGACCCCAGCATCCTTCGTTAAAATCAAACCCCCGATCATCGAGTGCTGAGGAGACGGTCCCGATTTCACCGGACACGTTATCGGGATACCTGCCGGCGCTGGTTGCATTTGCGGCCGTCGTGACGTTTGCGTACTGGCCGACGTTCGTCTGGATGGAAGACGCGTGGCGGCACACGCCTGACTACTCCCATGGATACCTCGTTCCATTTTTGGTTGGTCTTTTGTGCTGGCATCGCCGTGATACGTTCCCGGGGATTCAGCTTCGTGCTGATTGGACGGGAGTCTGTTTGATTGCGCTGGCCATTGCGATGCGAGTTGCCAGCCGCTTCATCTATGCTGACTTTCTGGACGCTTGGTCCCTGTTGCCTTTGATCGCGGGTGTTGTTTGGTTGTTCTTCGGTCAGCGGGCCATGAAGTGGAGTCTCCCCGCGATTGGGTTTCTGTTCTTTATGATCCCGATGCCTTTCCAGGCCGAGACCCTGTTGAGTTGGAATTTGCAGGGTATTGCCACGCAGGTCAGCACCTCCATGTTACGGATCCTCGGCCAACCAGCTGTCTACGAAGGCCATGTCATTTGGGTCAATGACGAAAAGATTCTAGTTGAACAAGCATGTTCCGGGTTGCGAATCTTCATTGGCGTGGCGGCGTTGGCCTACTTTTGGGCAGCCATGATCAAGCGCAGCTGGGTTGACCGGTTGTTGTTGCTTGCGACTATCATCCCACTAGCTGTTCTTGTCAATGCAACTCGAATCACCAGCGTTGCCCTGTTTTATCAGATTTACAACGACGAACGTAGCCGCAATACGATCCACGACCTCTCAGGGTATGTGATGATCCCTGTCGCGTTCTTTCTCTTGTGGCTATTGAAAGTTTATTGGGAGCAGCTGTACCGGCCAGTCGAGCAGTTGTCGGCAAGAGACTTACTCTCCGGTGGCAAGAAAACCACTCATTCGACCACTTAGTTAACTTTATGAATCAGCACCCCCCATTACCCCGACCGTATTCCGAGCAGCGCGTCCCTGGGGCGAGCCAATCGGGAAACCAGTTTGGCCCCCAGCTATGCTGGGTAGCGTTTCGACATTCCTGGCTCTGGGCGATTCCGACGGGAACGGTGCTCGCCTGCATCGCCGTATTCGCTGTGATGCACTCATTCGTGCCGGGATATCGGGCAAGTCATCTGTTGGAGGCGGATCAGGACTACGTGGTGTTTCCGGGCGTGATGCCCACGATTCATAACATGGCCAATACAGATCGGCAGCTTTTCTATAATCCGATCGTCATTGAACCGGTACTCTCGGACGCGAAGATTCTCAGGGCGCTTAAGGTGTCCAATGCCGCTTTGGCGGAGGCGAAACTGCGTGACAATCTGTCGGTAGCGTCGGGCGGGACGCCGACACGCATGATCGTCAGCTTTCAAGATGCGGACCCCGAAGTGGCGGCGCTGGTTTGCAATGCGGTGGTTGAGGCTTATTTGCGAAAACGCGACGCCATGGACAACCAACGGATCGCGAAGCTGGAACGTTGGTTGGAACCGGAGATTGCTGCTTGGGAAGCGGTGATCGAGGAACGCCGAGAGCGAGTTGAGGCGTATAAAGTTCGCACGCTCGGGGCCGAGACTGCCCCCAGCGTTAGCATGCTGGAAAACCAAAATAACCTCGCGCATGCTTCCACACTGCGTGGCCAAATCACCGATTTGGAACTGCAGTTAGCGGTGATGGATGCCAGGCAAGCCATGAGCAAAGGAGAAGAGACGAAAGATACCGCTCCTCGCATCAATCTTGACGATATCAAGAAGATGAAACCAACGGACAGCCAAATCGATCTCGCGATCAGTAAAGACAGCGAGGTCCGAGAGGCGCAAGCGATGGTTCAGCGCTACAAGGGCATTCTCCTGAATATGGAGGACAGCGGTCAGGTGCGACTGGAAGGGGACAGAATCATTGGTGCCAATCGCGAGTACTATCTGGACATGCGGGCCAAGCGAGACAAGGCGTCCTCCCAGGTAAAAACGGCGCAGGAGGCGGCCAGGATTCGCGTGCTCGAACGATTTGATCAGTTAGCCGAGGAAGACTTTCAGCAAAGGATCGTTGCTGCACAGCGTGCGGCAGAGCGATTGCAAGCTGAAAGATTGGCGAGAGCAAAACAGGAGCGCGATGCGATCGTGACAAAGCTCTCGGTTTTGCAGGAAGAGTACGAAGCAGAGCGGGCGCGATTGGAGGAATTCGGCAGCGACACCGCCAAGCTGCAATTTGCGCAGGAGGAGTTAGCGGTTGCCGGCGATGTCTTGAAGAAGCTTCGCGATCGGATGGCTGCGCTGCGGACGGAACAACGCGCCGGACACGAAAGCACCGTCCAGACCTTAGCAGCCGCAACGCCGCCCAAGACTCCGATTGAGAAACTTCCATTGAAGAAATTGGTTGTCGCTGGGGGGGCTGCGTTTGTTTTTCCATTTCTGCTCGGTTGCCTTTGGGAATTCAGAGTCCAGCGGGTCACCGACAGCGCCACGGTCGAGAAATGCAGTGGGGTGGCACCCGTTGTTGGCGAAGTTGCGATCCTGCCATCGAGCGATCGAAACCGGCGCGGACGGCGGATGTTTGAGGAGAGTATCGAGTCGCTGCGGGCGAATTTGTTTCTTTCCATGCAGACGAAAGACACGCGATCGCTTGCCGTGGCCAGCAGCATGTCGGGCGAGGGGAAGAGTAGCGTGGCCTCGCAGTTAGCGTTATCCATTGCTAAGGCGACGGGCGAAACCGTGCTGTTGATTGACACCGATCTGCGTTGTCCCGATCAGCATGATATCTTTGGGCTGGAATTAGGCAGCGGGCTGTGCGGTGTGCTTGCCGGCGAGATATCGCTGGTGGAGGGTATCGATTGCAGCTTGGGCGATTTGATTCACGTCTTGCCCGCTGGCAAACTGATCGGCAATCCGCATCGCCTCTTGAGTCCCTCGGCGATGCGTGAAATCGTTGACATGGCCTTGGGAGAATACAGTTACGTTGTCGTTGATACCGCGCCTGTGTTATCCGCCGGGGAATCACTTGCGGTCGCCTCGGCGGTCGACGCAACACTGCTGTGTGTGATGCGTGATGTCAGTCGCATGGAGAACGTTACTCGTTCCATGCGACGTCTCGAAGCGGCCGGCGCGAACATCGCAGGGACAGTCTTCAGCGGGGTCAGCCCGCGGCAATACGCTTACCGGTACGGGGATTATCAGTACGCTGTGGAAAGCTATTCTTGAGCGTCAATCCTAACTTCTAAATTCGACCAGAATTAAAGATGTCAACAACCGGATACGAAACAACGGATAATACCGAGAATGATGCTGTGGATTCAGCCAGCAAAGATGCGGCTGCCCCGGCAATCAAAAGACCGCCCGCTGGGGTATCGCGAGTACGTCGCGTTCACTGGCAGTGGAACCGCAAGCTAGCTTGGATCTCGCTGTGCGTGTGCGTTGCTGTGGGTGTCGCCGCTACAGCGTCTTATTACTATCATTCGACAACAACGTCCCACACGTTTCGCATGCGTGCTGAGGCCGCCGCCAGTGCCAATGATTATGCCGCGCACGAAAAATGGTTGCACCGTTATTCGCTGTTGGAACCCAATGATCTGGATGCGGTCGTGGACGCTGCATTGGCCGCCGATCAGGCTGCTGACCGTGCGCCGCCTGAACGAGTAGCGGCGGCCGTGAATCATGCCCGCAGACAATTGAGTCGCGCTATGGGTAGACTCGGTGCGCAGAGCCATGAGCGTACCAATGAGCTGCGAGTTCGACTGATTGAGCGATTGCTGCAACTTGGTGGGCCCTGGTTTCGTGACGCCGAATACGAAGTCATTTCGCTTCAGCTACCCGCTAACGATCCGCGTGGGACAAGATGGCTCGCGCTTGCCTTGATCGGCCAGGTCCGAGCGGATATCTACCAGAACCGGCCGCCGGACAAGTACGACAAGCAGACCGAATACTGGCGTTGGCTGGCGAACCAGAAGGTGGGCAAAGTTCTTGCCAGCGCTGTTGAGCAAAACCAGAAAGACGTCGAATTGGTTGCCAGTTTTCTGGATGCCTATGAAAAATTGCCGGACTTATTCCAGCTACCTGACACTCTAGACGAAAATGCAACCCAAGCATGGGAAGCGCAACTAAAACGAACCACCGAGCAAGCGATCGCGACCGTACGATCCAATGGTGACAGTCGATCGACATTGATCCTCTATCAATTTGAAAAATCGCGGAACCAGGGATCAACAGAGTCTGAAGCGCTAATCGACGCGGCGAAAACCGCAGCAGAACGGCTCGATGGCCTCGATCCCAGCGCAGAAGCGGAGCTACAGGGCACCGATCTCCCCGACTACTACTGGGATTACATGCTGGTTCTGGAAGCTGCCCAAATCATGTCCGGGCAAAAACCAAAACTCGCATCGGCATGGTATGAACAGTTGACGTCGTTGGACTTAAAAGCCATTCCTAAGGTAACCAAAGAGGTTGTGTTTGCACTTGCGGGAATGCTGGAGTTTCAGGAAGGCAGACTGGAGGACGCGATCGAGATTTGGGAAGCTGGCTTGCAGCAAGTCAATCCGGATAGTCTCGAGTTGCTGGCGTCGGTCGCCAAAGCACGAGTTCAAAACGACGATCCACAAGCCAGCGACGCGATTGACGATCTACAACAGGCCCTGCAATTGGCTTCGTTGCGATTGCTGAAAACGCCCGAGCGAGAAATGTCGCGTGAGGCGAGAAATGAGGTTGGTCGTCGCATTGACTTGGCGAAGTGGCGCATGAAGGTAATGCGCGGGATCCAAGCGATACGAGCCAACAATGAAATCGAAGCGATTAAACTGCTGACCGCTGCCGCGGAAACTACGACAGGCGTTGCTCTCGAAGAGTACGTTCAAGTCGCGACTTTGCTCGCTTCGCTGCATCGCTCGCAGGGCTCCTGGGACCAGGCGGCTGTCGTACTGGATCGGGCACTCTATCTCGCGCCGGAGGACGCAAAATTACGCGTTCAGGCGGCAGAAGCCTGGATGCGATCGGGTAACCGGGAACGAGCCGCCGAGAATTGGAAAGCGGCGGGTAGGTCAGAATCGCTGACAACACGCGTGGCCAGTTTGGAAGCATCGTTTGAGCAGCAGATCCAGCAGTTGCCGGAGCATCGCGACTTCAGCGGCTTGAGGTCTTCGATCCAGCAAATACGCGACCTTTGGGGCAGTTCCATCAAGGGCACCTCCATGGAAAGTCGATTAGCGATTCTGGAGGCCATGGTACCACCAGCCGGCGTGTTGGCTGAACAACATCTCCAATCGCCCGCTCTGGGCGACGACCTCGTCCGCATCGCCGAGCAGTACCCCGACAACCAGACCGTCCAGACTTTCACAGCTGTACGCTTATCTCAGTTCGGTCGCAAAGAAGCGGAACAATCGATCGAACGCTTGGAAGCGATCTTGGGATCAGACTCGCCGACCCTGCTGATTGTCAAGGCGCGGGCGCAGGTCTCGACCGACGGCCACCTGGCGGCCTGCGATCAGCTCATTCAGCAAGCCAAAAGTGATCCTGAAAACGCCAAAGAGCTGCTCTGGGTTGCGGCGGACATTGCCACCAGGGCGAACGATCCTGAGTTGGTTTATCGTGCCCTGATCAACATCCCAGAAACAGGCCGCTCATTGGGAACCCTGTTTGATCTTGCCAGAATCGCCAACCGACTGCCTGCCGATTCCAAGTTCTTGTCTCCAGATGGCGAACAACTATCTACTGCCCAGTTATCACAGCAATGGGAAAAGCGACTCCGTGAACTGGAGGGCGATCAGGGATCTTACTGGCGTTATCTGAAAGTGAAGCGGATCATCAGTCAGCTCCAAAGTGAAGAAAGATCAGAGACGTCGCAGTTGCGAGAAGCGAAAGAATTGGTTCGAGACATCCTCGTCCAGCGTCCGCGTTGGGGAGCTGCAATTTCGCTGCAAGGTTGGTTGTCGGCAATCGAAGGCGAATCTGAAAGAGCCGTTGAACTTCTGCGCCGAGGAATCGCGGCGGGCGATCAAGATCTGCAAACCCGGCAGAAATTGTGGGAACAATTGATTCGCCTTGACCGTGAAGATGAGGCAGAAAAAGAAATGCGGCGGGCGTCACTTGCCAGCCAGTCTGCGACCTTTGATAACAGCGCCTCGCTGCGAATTGGGCTTGCCAGTATCGATTTGGCGCTCCGCCGTGGCCACTACATGCGCGGCCTAAAGGTCGCCGAGAAGTCCGTCAGTGAGCGTCCCAACGATGTCCTCGGCCACGTTGTTCTTTGCCGAGCGGCGACATTGGCTGCTGGGCAAGCAACGACCGTTGAGGAAAGAAATGACCTGATCCGGCGGGCGACGACCGCGATTGAAAAGGCCACTGATCTGGCTGGCACGGACCGCCCTGAGATCTATTCGGCCCGCATGGGATTGCTTCTGCTCGGCAACGATCAACAACAGGTTCTTGATGAGATCGAGCGGATCCAGGCCAGCCAACTGGACATCTTCAACAAGTACACGCTGGAGAGCCGAGCACGGATTGCGCTGGGGGATTACGAAACGGCTGAGGCTGTGCTGAAGCGTGCCGGGGAGTTGAAACAGTCATTTCAAGTTCAGTTGGCGTTGGCGGACTTAAGTCGCCGCAAGGGTGACCTGAATGGGGAGATCGCTGCGCTCAAATTAGCGATGAGCTTGAGTCCCGAAAACCCGAACGTTCGCAACCTGCTCGCCCACGCAATGGTCTCGCGAGATGGTGAAAACGTCGATTGGGGACAGATCTCTGAACTCTTGTCGGTGGCCTCGGCCGCGAGTAACCGCTTTCAACACGCCATCTTGCTGATCAACCGGGGGACCGAGCATCAGCGTACAGAAGGGCTTGATATTCTCCGTGAAGTGGTCCGTGAGCGCAACAAGTTCAGCGACGATGCGGGTCGTTTCTTGGCGATCGTGCTCATACAACGCATGCAACGTCTCGACGAACACCAGGATTCGTTGCGTGACCGCTGGCTGGATGAGGTTCGAGCGATCTACGAATCGCTGACCGAAAGAGCATCTGTGAAGGCGACCGATCTGTTTGCCTATGCAGGCTTTATTCTGGAACACGGTGATCAAAAAGACTTGCCCATCGTCAAGCGAATCTTAGCCAGGCTCCGGTCGATGAGAGATGGGGCGTTGTACGCCTTGGACGTGAGTATTCGCCATGCACGCAAGATCGGACAAGGAGATTCTATCCCGGACATCGTGCAGTCATGGGCTGACGAGGTTACTCGGGCTGAATTGATGAAAGAGCCGGTTGCTGCACAGATTGCGGGCGTTACCTTGATCAAACTAGGCTTCGGCGATGAAGGCCTGGGGTGGCTGGAGCAATCGTATCGTCTGGACCACAAGTTGCTTGATGCTTACGCGGTAGCCCTTGCCAGTTTGGGCCAAATGAAAAAGGGCATTTCCATTTGCTCAAAGCATTTTCAGGAACATCGTGACGCCCAATCCGCCAGATTGCTTGCTGAGATTCTCGCGCGGAATGCCAGGGGATCCACCACTCCGCAGTCGGAAGAAATCCTCCAGCAAGCTGTTGAGCTTTACGGCCAAGACCCGAACTTGTTGGAAAGCGTTGCCACCCTGCGGCTCCAGCAAGAGCGCTATGAGGAAGCAATCGAGCTTTACGACAGCGCCAGACAACTGGAACCTTTCCGCATTAAGACCCTGAATAATCTTGCCATGGCACTTTCGGAAACCCCGCGTGCCGTCGAGGGAATCGAAGCCATCGATATGGCCATCAACATTGCTGGTGAACACCCCGAGTTGCTTGATACGAAAGGCGTTGTGCTGTTGAAGGCTGGCAGGCTTGCTGACGCCGAGGCGGTCTTTCTGAAGGCGCTCCGCCGCGTCGATGAACCACGCTACCGATTCCATTTGGTGATGTCGTTGCTGGGTCAAGATAAGGAGGCTGAGGCAAAGCGGGCGTGGCGGTCGCTTGATGTTGGCAAATTGAGATTGGGCGCTGCCGCGATGACTGCCAGCGAGCTTGCCACCTTGGATTTAATGACAAAGAAGTTTGGTGCCTGACACTCGTGCC
>JBFJVZ010000201.1:0-13162 GCA_041623895.1 Pirellulaceae bacterium
GAGACGAGCAATCCTGGCCCCAGGCTATACGCTGCCACTGCTACGCAGTTGTCGTCTGGTTGTGACCAATGAAAACGTTCATGCCGACAACGCTGCTGATTCCAAAGAAAAGCCAGGCACAAATTACTTCCTCAGCGGGACGCTCTCTAAGGCCCAGCGGCTCATGAGACGGCGATCTCGCTGGCGTCAGCAGCACGGCGAATCGCACGCCATCCTTTTCCAGCAGCCACAAACCGTTTTTGAGAACCCGGATCGGGTCGTCTGCGCCGATGTCAAGCTCCTCATACTCGGGCGGGATCGATATTGCCGAATTATGTTGGCTTTCAATGATGCAATCCGAAAGCGTCAATTGCTCGTGGGAGTACTCTTTTCGCACGCCAAGAAAATGCAGGATCTCGGTTTCTGCTCCAAACAACTGCTCAATCGCTCGTTGCAGATTCGCACGAACTCGAAAAGGAAAACGGCGCTCGGTAATGGTGATGTCGGAAGTCGGCAATGGATGAAAATTTCGCGCCAGCAACGACGGCACCGAATCGGGATCATGACCGGCGCCATACGAAACACCTAACAGCGTTCGCTTCATGACCAAGAACGCACAAATTCCGCCGCCCAGCAGTCCGGCCACGAGCCATCCAAAATGTTCCATTGATGATTTAGGTGCTAGCGAAGGAAACGAAGCGAACAAAAAGACCACGCGAAGTGGCGAAACACCAAACATGTATTTTGCTGTTCTCTAGACTCCCGATATCTTACATTGGTTCACTTCGATCCAATATCGACGCTTTCCGATCGGCTATCAACCGTCAGCTGACGCGACCACGGGACAAGTGTTTGCGAAGTCAGATATGGCGGCGTCACCTGCTGACCGCCGTAAAATGCATCAAACTGAGAAATAGACTCGACAAGGATTCAATCATGCAGCCCAGACATCTGTTTGCATGTGTATCACTGATGGCGACGTACTTCGCCAGTGCTCCACCCGTCGTCCTCCAGGCTCAAAATGCCGCCTCCAGTTCCATCGACCTTTTGCAGATTCGACCAGAGGTAGTCATGCAGAACCGGGATAGGCTGGGACTCTCCGACGAACAGGTTAAACGAATACGCGGAGTCGTGGAAAAGGCCGGTCCCAAGGCGGAGCAGCTAATGCGACAAAGAAAGGTTGCCATGGGAAAACTGGCTGAGATGCTGGCCGTCGACAGGATTGATGGTGACGCCGCGATGAAGCAGTTTGACGAAGTGCTGGCGGTTGAGATCAAGCAAAGACGCTTACAGATGCAGGTTTCGATTCAGTTGCAAAACGAATTGAATGCGGATCAACGCAAGATCGCTCAGCAAATCCAACGGCAATCGACGGCTTTGGGAACAAGCCAGGAACTTGCCAGAAAAATCCAACGTGTTCAACGATTTGCTCAGCAATTCGCCCAAAGCGGCGGCGACGTCTCCGAGATACAAAAGCTAATGCAGCGAGTCGGGCCATTGATTCAACACGGCCAAACAGATGAAGCCGAGGATTTGCTGGATCAAGCGTTGAAGCTGTCTGGTGACGCTCCTCCCGTTCGCGAACCGGCAGGACACAAGAACAAAGAGCGGAAAGATGGAGTAGAAGCCAGGCTGAGGCCAAACGTGCGTTCGCTGAAACCCATGTCGTTTGCTCAACTTGAATCCGAAGTTGCCGCGCTAAAGAAGGCGGACGTCGCATGGCGAAAGATCGCCTGGAATACGTGTCTGCTGGATGGGCTTAAGGCATCAAGAGATCAGCACAAGCCCATCATGTTATGGATCTTCATCGACCGCCCCATCGATGATGAGCGATGTTGAGTGTTTGCTGCGGCCACCCGTGAGGTGGTCTTCGCCAATCCAGAAGTCGTTCGTCGTGTCAACGAGCAATTCATCCCCGTCGCGCTGAAGGCTGCGCTGGTCAATAATCCGCCGAGCGGGGTTGAGGGACAGTTGTACGCAGAAATCGGCCGCTCCAAGCCCGCGCCGCAAGGAATCTGCACGGCTAATTCCGATGGCAAAGTTCTTGCCTGGGCCCTGTCGTTTGATGATGACGCAAGCATTTTGAAGTTCCTGGATCACGCTTTGCAGCGGTATCGGCAGCACCCCGATGCCTCAGTATCCGTGACCGCCCAGCGGTACATGAAATTTCCCAGCCGGAAACTGAATGATGTCTCCGATAATGACCGGCGAATCCGAATCCCGGCTGATCATGGGGATCAGCAATGTCCCGGAACGCCTGTGACTCAAGCTGGCACGCTGGTGGGCACAATTATCGGTCGGGCGCTGAACGAGAACGGAAAACCGGTATCCGACACAGTACTGCAGGAACATTACATGGAGGCGCGAACTGAGTTTGGCGTCGACATTCAGCAGCAGTTATGGCAAGCAACGCGTACTGCTGATGGGGATCGGTTCCGTATTCCGGATGACGTCAGCAAAGCGCTGGTGGCTCCCGCGTTTCTGGGACAATTGGATGTTGATCCTCTTGGCCTGGTGCCTGGCAGCAAGAACGATCACCGGCATTGGGATTTTCATGGACAGCAAGTCGAATCCGGTTCTGCTGATGTGACGCGAATTCGAATCGAGGGGCGATCCGATGTTGCAGGCGGGCAGGATGCCGTCGGCAACAGAACGGATGGCCGCTTGTGGCAACACCGTGTGACGCTTGCCTGGTGCGGTTTCATCGAACTGCAAGATCACCACGTTTCCAGACTGACGATCCTGGCCGAAGGCGAGGAACGACTGCGCTGGGGGAATGAACGTTTCGATTTTCAGGGGGAATCTGCCGCCCAACATCTGATGGCCGGGCATCCGATTGATCTCGAGTGCGGTGTTCGCTACGGGCTGACTGCGAGATCTGAGCGCTGATCAATGTAGCCACAAAACGCTGGATGATGGTCCGCCGTTTTTTTAAGGCCGCCGAAGATCGGAATTGCTCCGCATTCGGCAACTGAGAAAGTCAAAAGACCCTAATAACTTGGGGCGTTACGTCGTTACGTTTCTGGTGGTAACAATGGCCTGCTTCGTACTGGGTGACGGCGATGATTTGGGGTTCAGATTCTGGGTGGGAACTGATTGAAAAATCAATGGCACGGGGAAACCGCCTCCGCGATCGAGCTTCCCTTGACGATGCCGGCGGCCTCTGCTCGGCGACCGACGATGATTTACCCGATATCGTTTTCATTGTCCGGCGATACGCCGATGGAAAGTCCAACGATCACTTTGGTGGAATGATTTTGATCGTTTTGCTCAGTTTGAACGCAATTGTCTTTACCACGCTCTTCGTCGCTGTCTCATGACACGATCGCCCACTGCTTGACGGGTTCGCCGGGCGTATGCTCCGCTACTCGTTCTGCTGGCAACTCGCTGTGGGAAAACGATGCGCGAACATACCACGGACCATCGCGTCCGCTACGATGAATGCGATCCGATGGGATTGGTTCACCATTCGACCTACCTGCAATACTTCGAGATAGGTCGAACCGAGCTATTGCGTGCTTCGGGCGGAAGGTACCGCGAAATGGAAGCCGCCGGCCAATACGTGGTGGTCGTCCGTGTCGACTGTCGATATCGGCGTCCCGCCCGCTACGACGACCTGATTCAGATTCACACCCGGATCAGCAAAGTGACGGCGGGAAAAATCATTCACGATTATCGAATCACACGGGACGATGAGTGCCTGGTTGAGGCGACCGTGACATTGGCGGTGATCGACAAAGACGGCAAACCGCAGCGCGTACCAGCGTTGCTGTTGGAACAATACGGCGACGAGTAATGTCTATTTGATCCGCACCAGTTTCATGATGCGGCCTGAGACGTTCCAGTCTTGAACATACAAATTGCCGTCTTTGTCCCAATACGAACCATGGGTGCCGCTGAAGATTCCTTCCACCCACTGGTCTTGCGGAATATTGTAACTGCCACCTTTCTTTCGGTCAGGGTTGTGACCGAGGACCGCCATGATCGTGTTGGTTCTGTCCAAGATGACGACGCGGCCATGTAAATCGGGAACGGACACGTAGTCTCCGTGAATGGCGACCGCAGTCGGCATGCCCAGGCCGGTCACGACTTCTTCGATGAATTCACCTTCCAGGCTGTAGTGAAGCAGCCGGCCTTTGGGTTTGTGGTTGCGGTCGCAGATCAGCAAACGCGGCGGATCGTAACGAGTGTCCAGAGTCATGCCGTGTGCAGTATTGAACTGTTTCAGACCGTTACCTTTTTCACCAAAATGCCTCAAGTATTTTCCGGTCTTGTCGAACACGAAAATGTGGTCGCTGGCATAGCCATCTGACAAAACAATGTCTCCATTCGGGGCAACCGTGATCGCGGTGGGACTGAATTTCTTCAGCTCAAGCCCTGATGCTTTTGGAAACGGCAGCTTCAACACAATCTCGCCGCTCTTGGCGTTGAACTTGATGCCTTCGCCGGCGACATTGCGAGCACCGTAAATGAACTCGCCTGCCTCCTCCTGGCGAATCTCCATGTCATGGATGTTCGTATACTCGGTGCCCAAGTACGTGTGGATAAGCTTGCCGTCAGCCGCAAAGACAAACACACCTTGATTGGCACTGGTGTAGACATTGCCATCGCTGTTGACCACCACCGAGCCGTGGGTCGGTCCAATGGCCGAATTTCCATCAGGACGAAGTCCCCAACCAGGCACGGTATCGAAGGTCATGATCCCGCAACCCATGCGCACGGGTTGCTGCGTCTTCTGTTCCGCAGCTGCGGGTGCGGCGTTGGTAAGCGTGATCGCGAGGGCAAGGAAAACTGGGACGTGCTTAATCATTTCAATCATTTATAAGGCGGATGAAAAAGGTCTCGAAGCAGTGAGCAGCCTATGATAAACAGTCCGCGAACGTTCGACACCTTGCGGTCAACCCAGTTCAGCCACATTTTTTCCGGTTATCGGCGACAGGGGTCACTTATATGGGGGCACTTATCCCAGGGCCCCACAATTCGAATGACGCGAAGGACGCCGACCGGTTACCGGCTATCAAAGTCTTGTCGTGTCGCGCGTCGAGTCGCAGTAAGTGGAAAGATCTTACAGCCCATCGTCCAGGTACAGCCGGCTCATGTCGGATTCCAGCATCGATTCTCTGGCTTGCTCGTAATTCCCCAGTCGTTGTTGCGTGCCGGCAAGCATTTCGTAGGCATCGGGCAGAGCTTGCCAGCCGATGTCCTCTTCGGGAAAGTGCTCGGTCAGCCATTTCCATTGCTCGATTGAATGCAGGAGTGCCTGTTCGGCTTGCTCAAGCAATCCGGATCGAAACGCACTTTCGGCCTGTTGCATCAGAAACAGGGCGTGCCAGGCTCGGTAACCGGCCGCATCGTGACGTCGCAGTAAATCGGCATAACGACCGGCGGCTTCACGAAAAGACAATCCGGCTCGCTGTTCCAACTCGCGGTGTTTTCCGTCTCGCGCGAAAGCAGCCAGCCGCGTCAGCAGAACTCCGAGTTTAAAATGCGTGTGAGCCACCGCATTTGTGTACTTTGGAACATTTGGGTGAACGCTCGCTAACGTCTCGAAATGCGTGAGCGCCTCGGTCAGCTGATCAATCGACGGCTCAAGTTCCGGCCACGGCAAACGTGGGCCAAACACGTTGATGTCAGCCAACATTGACGACATCTCGTAACGAATCGTTTCGTTTGCGGGGTTCATTTCATACAGCGGACGAAGAATTGCGATCGATTCGCCTTGATTGGCAGTTCGACCATTGCGGCCCGAGCGACGTGCATCCGAGTCCAAGCGGTGCATCGCAGATGCCAAGGCGACCGCGTAGCCAATGTTCTCAGGAAAATCTCGTCGCAGCTGATGCAAAAGGTTAATCGCCGTCTTCAGGTTTGTTTTGTCGGCTTCCTCCAAACGGAACTGATTGGGAATCCTGACTTGGCTATGTGGACGATCCCCCGGACCATGGCTGCCCCGCACTTGCAGGGCATCCAGTGGTGGCATCGCCGTCGGCCCCATGCCGGGCAAGAGCTGGGTCGTCAATAAAAAGTGACTGCGAGCCAATTCGAATTGTTGGTCTGCCGTCGCTGTACCGCGCTGATGTTCCGCATCCAGAATCGACAGCGCACGATGATGTTCGCTTTCCGCCTGATCGCTATTTCCTGAGAATCGATAGGCCATTCCCAGACGGTTATGAATCCTGGCGGTTTCCAGCTTTGAACTGCCGACTTCGGTATCCCCGTTGGCAGTTAATCCTGCCAGGGCAAGCTTGAAGGCTTCGATCGCGCGATCGTAGTTTCCCAAGCTAAAATGGATGTCACCCATTGCGTACCGTGCTTGCGCGGCAGACTGCTGAAATTTGGGGTCGAAACTGCTTCGTGCTGCGAGTGCGTCATAGTAGGGCAGCAGTTCTTCCAGCAATTGTGCCGCTTCGTCGCTTAGTGCCGGAGTCGACGTGAAGGCATGGGACGACTCCGCAAAGCGGTCGGAACGTCCCGTAAAGCGGTCAAAGATCTGATTGAGCGCTCCGGAGGCTAGCTCGGCAGTCGCCTCCGCGTTTTGCCGCGTCGCTTGTTCACGGTCGAGAGCACGTTGAACATGAACGTATCCAAACGTGGAAATGACGGCAAAGCCAAATAGCAGCACCACAAAGAGCGACGTGAGTGACGCAACCGCCGGGTTTCGACGCGCCCAGCGGTCTGCCAGCTGCAACGTTGAAAGTGGGCGAACCGAGATCGGCTCCTCGCGTAAAAAGTGATCCAAATCATCCGCCAACGCCTGGGCCGATTGATACCGACCGCCCACATCGATTGACATAGCCGTGTGCAGGATCGTCGACAAGTCGCGCGGCACTTCCGGGTTCAATTGCCTTAACGGCGGCGGATGGGGCGCCGGTTGCCTGGACACCAACGCCCGCCGAATCGATGCATCATCCATGGCCGGACGTCCTGCCAGTAATTCGTATAGCGTCACGCCCAACGAGTAAATATCGCTGCGGAAGTCGGCGTCGCCGACAATCTGTTCGGGCGCCATGTAACGGAGAGTTCCAACCACGTCGCCCGTTCGCGTGACCGCTTCCGACTCGATCGCCTTGGCAACTCCAAAGTCCGTGATCCAAAGTTGCAATTGATCATTTACGATCAGGTTTGCGGGTTTGATGTCGCGATGCGTGACATTTTGTTGATGCGCATAAGCCAACGCCGATGCTGCCTGATATCCCAGCGATGCGACCTGCTTGGGCGAAAGTTTTGACTCGCCCTCACTGAGCAGCCGATCGAGTCCGTGACCGTGGATCCGCTGCATCACAAAATAATGAAACCCTTGATCTTCGCCGACACCAAAGACCGGCACGATGTTGGTGTGATGTAAAGATCCTGCGGTGCGTGCTTCTTGCTCGAATCGCTTAAGCTGATGTTCATCGGACAGCAAACTTTTGGGAAGCACCTTGACGGCGACCTTTCGGCCCAGCGAAGTTTGCATGGCTTCGAAGACAACCCCCATGCCTCCGCGGCCAATCTGGCGAACCAGTTGGAAGTCTCCCAGGTGATCCGGTCGCTCGGAGCCCAAAGTCGCCAGGCCCGCGGGACGCTCGGCGTGAGCTTGCCGGGCCCGCTCCAGTTTTTGAATCACCGGCAGAAGTTCGCGCAGCTCAGTTTCCATGTCGGGGTTGTCCGTCACGACCGGATCAATCGCTTCCTGTCGGCCGCTGCGGATCGACTCGGCAAACTTCGTGGCTATTGACTCGATCGGATTTCGTTGTTCGCTCGGTGAGACGCTCATTCGTTCAAGTTTAGTTCTTCTAGAATCTGTTTTAGTCGCGAAAGAGCACGGACGTATCGATTACTTGCCGCAGTCACGCTGATCCCCAAAACTTCAGCCGTTTCCGAATTCGATAAGCCTTCGAAGTGACGCAAGGCAATTGTTTCCTGATCCAATGGCGACATACGCTCGATCGCACTGGCCAGCTGCTCGTAGGTCTCATCTCGCCGCGCCGCACCGCTGGGCGATGTTTGGTTGGCAACCAATTGCGACGCCAGCGATACCGACGTCGTCTGTGGATAGTTTTGGTTTCCAATTGAAACTTCGCGGGCGGCGGAGCGCATTTCAGCACCAAAGTGCCGTCGATGAACATCCACCAGCGTTTGTGAGACAATCATTCGCAACCAGACAAATAGACTGAAAGATGGATCTTTCAAGTAATGATTCAAACGAGCAACCGCCGCAACAAATGCTTCTTGCAACACATCGTCGGCATCAACTCGGGACGCGATACGGCGATCCATGCGAAAGTTGACCAGGTGCCAGAACCGATCTCGATTGGCGGCAAAGGCGTCTGCCAAAACCTGCTCCCCATCACTGCCCAGTCTTTTCAGCAATTCCGGCGATTCTCGTTGGCGGTATCCATTGCCTGATTGATCGCCTGATTCAGTGCCGATGTCATCCCCGCCTGCTTCAGTTGAGTGGTTTGTCACGCGCGGACTCCAAGAGGATAAAAACGTCGCACCGGTGACTGTATCCACATCTTTGCCGGGAGAAAACCGAATATTGTTTTTCACCGCCATAAGCGTGCATTTTTCGCCCAAATCGGTCCCATAACCGTGGACCCAGGCGGCTTGATTTCGTTTCAAAAAATCGGCCCAGCGGGTGAAACCCGGAAGAGCATTTTGCATCCCATCAGATTATGGTGGGTCCTTGTCGTCTAGTCAGGAGTGAATCGATGATTGCGCCTCAGAACCGCACTGGCCGTCGTGCACGTCAACTGAAATTACAAATACTGGAAAGCCGTCAGTTATTGGCCGCCAACGTTGTTGAACTGCAAAACCCGGTTCTCCCCGAGGACGTCAACGCAGACGGCGAAGTCACCGGGGCAGATGCCCTGATTGTGATCAATGCGATGCGGCAACCGCAGGCCGACGTGCAAATTGATAACGACCGATCGATGTTCCGCGATGTCAACGGTGATGGGCAGCTGACCTCGGTGGACGCCTTGCGAGTCATCAACCGAATGTCTCGCCAGCCAGCGCCGGCGGAACGTGGGCGGAATCATCGACCGGACAATCCACAACCTCCGGGACCTCGACCTGATGATCGGCCGATTGAATTTCGTTCCATTGATGGCAGCGGCAACAATTTGGATCAGCCGCTGTTGGGTTCGGCTGGGGTCGAACTTCGCAGGCTTGTCGATGCCGATTACACCGATGACGTTGCTGAACCTGCGGGCACCGATCGCGGCTCAGCTCGTGAGATCAGCAATATCGTTGCCGCCCAAGTAGAATCGATACCCAGCGACCGAAACCTGAGCGACCTGGTCTGGCAATGGGGTCAATTCATCGACCACGACATCACGCTGACCGAAGGTGGCGATGAAGAATCGCTCAATATCGAAGTCCCCGTCGGCGATCCGTACTTTGACCCGTTTGAAACGGGCCAAGCCGAAATTGAATTCACACGATCGGCCATCGCAGCTGGAACAGGGGTCGATACCGCTCGCCAACAGGTTAACGGGATCACAGCGTTTATCGATGGATCCATGATCTACGGCTCGGATGACGAAACCGCAGCGGCGCTTCGATCTTTCGAAGGCGGGCAATTGAGGACCAGTGAGGGCGACCTGCTGCCGATTGACGAAAGCGGTTTCTTTCTGGCCGGCGATGTTCGCGCAAACGAGCAAAACGGATTGACCGCAATGCACACGCTGTGGGTTCGTGAACACAATCGCATAGCCGAACAGATTGCTGCCCGCGATCCATCGCTGGCCGACGAACAAATCTACCAGTTGGCCCGAGCCCGTGTGATCGGCGAAATTCAAGCGATCACATACAACGAATACCTGCCTGTGCTGTTAGGGCGTAACGCGATTTCGCGTTACGACGGATATGACGCCACGGTCGATCCTTCGATCAGCAACCTGTTCGCCACCGCTGCGTTTCGCTACGGGCATACATCGCTGTCAAGCGAACTAAAACGGCTGGACGATGAAGGCAATGTGATTGAAGAGGGAAATCTTGCCCTGCGAGACGCTTTCTTTAACCCTTCCGGCATTCTTGAGCTGGGTATTGATCCGCTGCTCAAGGGATTAGCGTCCAACGTTTCTCAGGAAATCAATACTCAACTGGTCGATGACGTTCGCAATTTCCTGTTTGGGCGTCCCGGCGCCGGCGGATTTGATTTGGCTGCCTTGAATATCCAACGCGGGCGTGATCATGGTCTGCCCGATTACAACTCGGCTCGCCTGCAGTTGGGTCTGCAGCCTGCCGAAAGCTTTGCCGATATCTCATCGGACCCCGAAGTTCAGGCAAAACTACGGGAAGCTTACGGAAGTCTCGACGACATTGACGTCTGGGTCGGCGCTCTTGCCGAAGATCACGTCCGCGGTGCAAGCGTCGGTGAACTGGTTCAAGCCGTGCTGGTGGAGCAGTTCACGGCCCTGCGCGATGGAGACCGTTTCTGGTACGAGAATGTCTTTGCTGGTGAGCAGCTCCGCGAGCTGCGGCGAACTCGGCTTTCCGACGTAATCGAGCGGAACACCGAGCTGACTTCGATTCAGGTCAATGCATTCGTGGTGCCAGGCGATCGTGCCGATCGCCCCGATCGACCCGATCGACTTCGTCCTCCACAATTAGGGCAGGATGGTAATGCGATGGACGGCAACGATGAAAACGGCGGTGATCAACTCGCTGACCAACTGCCGCCCCCACCACCGCCACTTTCGACGAATCAGGCGACCGCAGATGAAGACGGCGAGCGTCCACGACGTTCCCGGCCGCCACGCCCCGACGGTGAAGCTGGTGAACAAGCACAGCAGCCTGAATCAGGCTTGGGTACTTTCAGCGTTGACCAGGTGTTCAGCGAGCTTGGTGCGTGATCTGCTGATCGCACTGGATCGTGTCAGGCTTTGATTTTCCGGTAGCGGAACTCGCCAACGGCTTGTTGATTCAGCAACCACAGCAAGCCGCCGAAAGTCGTGACAACGTCTTAGCGACATTCGCTACCATTCACATCCCGATCTTTGAATCGGGATCACTCCAGCGGTCGCAACGAGACGGTTAATTTGCTGGCGCCACTGGCAACCATCGCGGGATCGGCTCCGCAGCAGCGCAATTGATCCGCTTTCAACTCGGCGACCTCCAAACTTCCGGACCAGACCTGTGCCTGGCCAGTGGTGTGCGCTTTGAGCATCAACCAAACCGCTTTGCTGGTTCCATAACCAAAGACTTTCTTGAGCACGCTGATGACGAAGTCCATTCCGTTGTAGTCATCGTTGTGCAGAATTACCGCATAGGGCGGCTGCCGTTTCGGTTTTGTGCGCGACTGGGTGCTGGTATTCCGTTTTGGTTTCAGCTCCGTCGACTGATCGACATCGACAGTGGCCGCCGTGGATGATTCTTTCATTTTCTCTCCAAGCACGGATTGGAAAAAACTTTGGAATCGATTCTACGAAGCGAATCATCCGACGGCAAAAATTTTTTCTGACGAGCAATTTATGGCAATGCCGGCGTTGGACGGCAGGGCATTCGTCATCGGCTTTTTCCGGCAGAAAGCGATCTCAGGCTGGAAAAGCTGCTGGGCGGCCAATCCGTGAGCCGGACGTCGGCCCGATCCGTGTCTCCTAAGCCCGCGCGCTTTACGGCTGGTTGATTCAGTAACCCGACGCGTCAGTTTTGAAGTTGCGCTTTTGTCTGAAACATGGTGTTTTTGGTAACCCGAAGCGTCAGCGAGGAAAGAATCAAGAGCAGTTTTCCCTTGCTTACGCGGCGGGTTACCAGCATAGCGCAACATCAAAACGCGTCAGCGAGGGATGAATGAGGTCCCTGGCTAACACTTCGGGTTACCTTCCGCACCGATAATTCGCGGCTTTTGCCTAAATCAACAAGCCGGTGAGAGTTTTCTCCCGCTACCCAAAATCTGCTCGGGTGCCTATCTTTAGTCGAACAATTTCATTCTCTCCTTTCCGCCTACGCATCATGGCCAACCCAGAATCTCCCCCAGCAAAACTTGCCCTCGAAGACGGCACGGTCTACTCCGGTTACGCCTTCGGAGCCAGCGGCGAAGTCGATGGCGAAGTCGTGTTCAACACCGCGATGACTGGGTACCAGGAGATCTTGACCGACCCTAGCTATCGCGGGCAAATCGTCACCATGACGTATCCCGAAATTGGCAATTACGGCGTCAACTCGATCGACATCGAGCATGAGTCGCCCTCCTTGGCCGGTTTCATTGTTCGTCAGCAAAGTCGCATCTTCAGTAATTATCGTGCCGAAGGAGATTTGGGCGAATACCTGGAGCAACACAACATCGTCGCCTTGGCAGGAATCGATACTCGGGCGCTGGTCCGCAGGATCCGCATCCATGGAGCGATGCGGGGCGTGTTATCGACAACAGATCTGTCGGACGAAAGCTTGATTGAAAAAGCCAGAAATTGCCCGGGACTTGTGGGGCGGGATTTGGTCCGCGAGGTGATGCCCAAATCGCTGGTTCAGTGGAGTCACGAGTTGGACGACTGGACGGCCGCGGAGATTGACAATGGCGAACCTCGCAGCGGGGCAGCCCATGTTGTGTGCATGGACTTTGGCATGAAGTGGAACATCCCGCGGCATTTTGCTTCCCGCGGTAATCGCGTCACGATCGTGCCGGGCGACACTTCGGTCGCTGAAATATTGAAGCTTGATCCGGACGGCGTTTTTCTCTCCAACGGGCCGGGCGACCCGGAGCCGTTGGACTACGCTCAGTCAACGATCCGTGAATTGATTGGGCAGCGCCCCGTTTTCGGCATCTGTCTCGGCCATCAGCTGTTAGCACTGGCGTGCGGCGCCAAGACGTTCAAGTTGAAATTTGGGCACCGAGGCGTCAATCAACCGGTGTTTGATTTGGAAACTGGCAAAGTCGAGATCACGACTCAGAATCACGGGTTTGCGGTCGAGGAAGAGTCGCTGCCGGATTGTCTGGAGATCACGCACCGCAATCTGAATGACGATACCATCGCGGGGCTGCGTCATCGGTCGGAGACCGCCTTCGGAGTCCAGTATCATCCGGAAGCCGCATCGGGCCCGCATGACAGTCACTACCTGTTCGAGCGATTCCAGCAGCAACTGGGCTCGGTCGTGGGCTAAAGCAATTTCATCATTGATGTGGGATCATCGGTAGGCCAGGACTTGTCCTGGCGTTTTATTTCCAGGACAAGTCCTGGCCTACGAGATATCGCACAATTCC
>JBFJVZ010000202.1:0-13140 GCA_041623895.1 Pirellulaceae bacterium
CGATGTCTTTGAAGATCTGGCGATTGGTTACGGCTACCGACGAATCCTGTACCAGAACGTTGCCAGCATGACGACCGGACAAGCCCGCAGCGAAGAAGATCTAAGCGGTCTGGTACGCAGCGTGCTGGTTGGACTGGGTTTTCCCGAAATCATGAGCATGCCGCTGACCACGGAAAAAGACCACTTTGAAAGATTCCGGCTGCCGGTTCCCGATGAATACGCGCGAATCGCGAATCCCAAGCTCAAGGCGATGAAGGTCGTCCGTTCGCATCTGATGACCGGTTTAATGGAGTCCTTGCAAAAAAACCGGCGGCACCCGATGCCGTTACGGTTTTTCGAGATCGATAATGTTGTCTCGCTTGACAGCCGTGCCGAAACGGGCATCCGGGAAGAGCGACGTGTTGCTCTGGTCGAAATGGGCGAACAAGCGGGTTACGCGACCGTCCGCTCGGCCGTCGATGCCTTGCTGTTTGAGCTAGGCGAAGTACCGACGTATCAGGCCGGCACACACGTTTCGTTCATTGATGGCCGATTTGCAAAGTTTGCAGCGGGAGATTCGATTTGCGGGCATCTTGGTGAAATCCATCCTGAAGTCATCGTCGACTTCGGGCTTGATCACCCCGTCGCGCTGGCAGAGATCACGCTGACAAGAATTGCCTGAATCGATTGTCAGGGGATGCGGTGGGCAGTCGCCAGCCGGTGACTGCGTTGTCGGCAGCGTGCGGAATTAAATAAATCCCCCCTGACCAGCGCGGACTGTCTGCACGTCGGATCGCAATCGGGTAAACTCGCTCGATAGTGTCTTTTCCTTAGTCGTTTCCTGACGACCACACTTCTTTGGCAGCTTCGTCGGTCAAACCATATGGCACGATTGGCCTCGATTCTTGGCGTCATCAATTTCCTGCTGCCGCCGGCTTGCTGCGTTGCTCAACAGGGTGCACCGCGGCCGGTGGCGGTCTCCGTAATCCCGGCGGGAACAGAAAGGCATGTGCAAGGCAGGTGGGCCACGCTGGCGGTCAATGGGTCCAATCCGACCGATGCCGACGTCGAAGAAACAATCGTTGTCTCCGTCGGTGAAAGCCCAAATCTGCAGTTTGCACGTCGGCTTTGGCTACCGGCGCACTCGCGCCGGCGCGTTTGGTTGCCGGTGTTGATACCCGAGCAACTTGAATCGCTCCAGCAACACGTGTTCATTACCTTCATGCGAATCAATGATCGCCAGGGGGTGGAACAGTTTCAGCCCACCGCGATCGGGTTGCCGACCACAGAACGCGGGATGTTGATCTCTTGGGAAGACTCTCACGCGGCGGTGCTGCTCGATTCAATGCATGCGGATCAAAATGATTTTTCAGAGCTGTACGACCTGTACCACTCGCTGTCCGACTTGCGCGACAAGTCGATCACCAGTGAGCAAGATTTGGGTGTGGCGAGTCTTACCGATCATTTTTTGCCGACCTCACCAACGGGGCTCGATGCGACCGATCAGATTTTAATTGCTGGTGATCGGATTCTCAGCGACTCGACATCGGTTCGTCAGCTGCGTGCCTGGCTGCGTTCGGGCGGACGAATGTGGGTCATGTTGGATCGCATGAGCCACAGCTCAGTGGAGCGACTGTTGGGTGATTCGATGTGTTATAGCCTGGTTGATACGGTCGAGTTGAACGATTTCAAGTTACGAGAAGTTGCTGCCCACGAAACCGCCAGCAAAATCACCGATGAAAGCTGGTCATCGGATATTCCGGTCAAATTCGTCCGGGTGCTGACCGATGTCGATGACGTTGATTGCCGCATCGGTGACTGGCCGGTGGCGTTTTGGAAGGATGTTGGTCAGGGCGAAATTCTTTTCACCACATTAGGATCGAGCGGATGGTTTGACAACGGAGGTTCGCTCCGCGCATTTTCCAATCTGGCCGAACGCTTTTTCGTCCAGCGACTGCGGCCGCCGAACAACACAGCGCACCTGGCTAACACGCTTCAGCACGAGATCGGTTATCAGATTCCACGGCGGACCGGCATTGCTGCTGCTCTTGGCGTACATGTGTTTGTCGTGCTCGGCGCCGCCGTCTGGCTCGTTCGGCGGCAGCGTCTTGATTTGATGGCGATCATCATTCCAATGTCCGCAGTGCTGGTCGCGGGAATTCTGGTGGCCATGGGAAAGCATCACACCCGGGCTGCTCCCTCAACCATCGCGACGGGGCAAATCGCCAGAGTTTCCGCAGAGAATTCGGAGATCACCGTTAATTCTGTCGCCGCCATTTACGCTCAACAAGGACGACCAATGCCCATTGATTCGTCACCCGATAGCACGACCATGCTCTCGCAGGTCGATTTGCGGGGTGAATTGCGGCGTATCCTTTGGACCGACGACGGACGATCGCACTGGATGTTCGTCGATCAGCCGCCGGGCGCGGTGCGTCACGTTGAAAGCGAATCAACTATCCCCTTGTCGCACGATTGGATTGTCAAAGGCCGTTTTACCGAACTTGGATTTGAAGGCGATCTCTCGGGCTTGGCCGCGGAAAAATGCCAAGACCCAATCATCATTGCAGCTGCGGCACCCGCGTTGTCCGCCAGGCTGTCGGAAACGCCGACAAAAAGTTTTCGTGCGGGGTTTGATGACTTGTTGGCGGTCGATCAATACATCGACGATGCGCTGATGTCGGACCAGCAACGCTACCGGCAGGACATGCTGCGGCAACTGATCACGCCGGAACGGCAAAGTTTTGGCCGCCAACCGGTGCTTCTGGCTTGGACGGACACGATCGATTCTGGCGTCAGCTTCGACGACAATTACCAGCGACGCGGCTGGGCGCTGGTGTCGATTCCGATTCAACTTCAGAGAGTCCCGGCAAACTCTGACTTCAAGCTGCCCGCTACTTTCGTGCGCGTAGAAGCACACCAAGGTACCTCGTCTGTATTTAATCCGCGGACGGGACGCTGGCTTGACCAGATGAACAGGCCGGTGACGGAACAGCTTGATTTCATGGTGCCCTTGGAACTGCTGCCCTGCAGACTGAAGCGTGCTGAATTAGCGGTCAAGCTGAAAGCGCCCTCGAGGACACTGGAGATTTTGGGATTCGTTGACGGCCAATACGTGTCCTTGTATCGCAAGGCAAATCCCCGCGGTCTGCTGAAAATTGAGATCGAGCGAGCCGATGTGCTTCAACTGGATGCCAGCGGCGGTCTACGATTGGCGATCGCAATTTCAGATTCACAGGATCAGCCGGAGTTGACGGCCGGCGACGAAGAAGCCAGTGAAGCAACCCTGGCTAAACCGTTTGCGCCGAATCAAAAAACCTGGCAGATTGACTACGTTCAAATCAATTTAGAAGGCACCACCTTGTGAAAACTGTAGCACCTGAAAATGATCGGAGCCGTGCGTGAATGACTCCGATGCGGTAATTGAAATCGACCAGCTGACCAAGCGATATGGAGAGTTTACGGCGCTGTCGGCGTTGTCATTACGGGTCGGCAAAGGTCAGATCCTTGGTTTTATCGGGCCCAATGGCGCCGGTAAAACAACGACGATCAAGATCCTGGTCGGCTTGCTGAAACCGACCAGCGGACGCGCCGCCATCGCCGGCTGCGATTGCTTTGCCCAATCGCGAAGGATCAAGCAACTGGTCGGCTATATGCCGGATGTCTTCGGTTCTTACAACAACATGCGGGTCAGCGAGTATCTGGATTTCTTTGGAGCCGCCTACGGAATCGGTCGCCGCAAACGCAGCGCGCGAATCGACGAAGTCCTGGAGCTAACCGGGGCGAGTGACATGAGAGACTTGTTCGTTGACGCGCTCAGCCGCGGTATGCAGCAACGAGTCGCATTGGCGCGGACGCTGATTCATGACCCCCAGGTTTTGATTCTTGATGAACCGGCAAGTGGTTTGGATCCGCAAGCACGAATCGATATGCGGGCCACGCTGCTTCAGCTTTCAGAGCTAGGCAAGACGCTGATTGTGACCAGCCATATTCTTCCCGAACTCGCGCGGATCTGCGATCTGGTTGCCATGATCACAACAGGAAAACTGCGCGCATTCGGCACGCTTGATCAAATCATGCACAACATTCAGCAACGCCGCAAATTCGAGGTGTTGCTTTTGGATGCGACGCCGGTCGATCGGGTCAGTGAGCTGACCAGCAAATGGCTGGACGACCAACAATCGCACGTGGCGGGCGAAGAACCGGATGTGATTGGCGAGCACTCCGAGTCGGTCGTGCGATTCACGACCAGCCTGAACGATCAAGACGTGGCCCCGTTGCTGACCCATCTGATACAGCAGGGGGAAACGATTCTGCAATTTCGAGAAATTGTTACCGATCTGGAAGACGCCTTCCTGTCAGTCACCGGGATCGCGGAAGATGCCGTCAGCCAACCCGCTGAGCCAACCGCGGAAACCGACGTTGCCCTCGCCGCCGAAGAGGTGCAGGGGCCGTGAATCCGGTGATCAAACGCGAGTTCTTTGGCATCATGCGGTCGCAGCAGGCGATCGCCATGCTGATCACGCTAACACTGATTTTTTCGCTTACGGTCTTGTTGCGGTGGCCGGCAGACGGCAGTGTCGATTTGAGTGGCAGGCGGTCGATGGAAGTGTTCCGAATTTTTGGCTACGGACTATTGGCCGGGGTGCTGTTTCTGGTGCCGGCTTTTCCGGCCACATCGATTGTCAATGAAAGAAATCAGGGCACGCTTGCCTTGTTAATCAATTCGCCTCTGAAACCGTTTTCGATCTACTTTGGCAAGCTTTCCGGTGTCTTGCTGTTTAGCATCCTGGTTCTGCTCTGCAGCCTGCCCGCCTCCGCCGCTTGTTTTGCGATGGGCGGCATTGATCTGAAATACGACCTCGGGATGCTGTATCTGATATTGCTGCTGGCGATTGTGCAGTACGTGACGCTGGGAATGCTGGTCAGCAGTTTTGTTCACTCGGCGGATGCCGGCGTACGGATCACGTATTGTGGCGTGCTGGGATTATTTCTGCTGACGCTGGTGCCGGCCGCCCTTTCGCGCGGCGCATTTTTGACCGGCTGGACTTCAAGCTTGATGAATTCCATCCGCAGCCTGTCGCCTTTGCCGCCGGTCATGGAAATCATGCGACATGAGTCGATTGGCTCAGTGGGCTTGCGACAGTCTTCCAGCACCAGCAGCTTTATTTGCATGGCTCTGATCAGCAGCAGCATCTTTGCGATCATCACCCTGACCCGCTTGAATCATCGAATCTTTGATCGCTCGCGAGCCAAGGGATTGATTACAGATGAACGCGGCTTGTTGACGCGATTATTTCGTCGGCTGTTGTATATCGTTGACCCGCAACGCAGAAAACGCGGTATTCCCTGGTATTTGAATCCGGTGATGGTCAAGGAGTTTCGCTGCCGGCGATTCGGACGAACTCAGTGGCTGTTGCGATTAGTGTCGGTTTGTGCCGTCGTTTCGATGTTGCTGACGATTATGGCGGCGACCAGTGCGACGGCTTGGGGCGTCGAGACAGTCGGTGGATTATTGGTGCTTTTGCAGGTGATCTTGGTCGTGGTGCTGACTCCCAGTCTGGCCTCCGGCTTGATCAGCGGGGAACGCGACGGCGGAAGCTGGGAACTGCTCAGACTGACATCGCTTTCCGCTTTTAAGATCGTGCGGGGAAAAATCCTGAGCGTGGCTTGGACCTTGGCTTTGGTGCTGATGGCCACACTGCCCGGCTATTTGATGATGATCTACATCCAGCCAGGTTTGTGGTTGCAAGTGCAATACGTGTTGGTTTGTTTGGTGTTCACCGCGATCTACGCGTTGGCCGTCAGTGCTGCGGTCGGCAGTCTGTTTCGCGTCACCGCAGTTTCCACCAGTGTGACGTATGTGATCGTGATCCTGCTATTCCTGATGCCAATCCTTATCTGGCTTGCGCGGGATGCGCCGTTTGGTTACGAGACGGTTCGAGTCGCACTGCTGACGACGCCCGTTGGTGCGGCGCTAAGCGTGATCGAGGCACCGGGGTTTCAGCAATACGACCTGTTGCCGTTTGCCTGGTGGTTCGCAGGTGTTACTTCGCTGCTGATGTTCTTAATTCTGGGTATTCAGGTATGGCGGTTAACGCGAGCAGTTTGAGCAGGAATATTTCCGCGGTAATCGTTGTCGTGATTGTCGTCGCTGTCATTTGTTCAGCGGTACCGTTACGCGCACAACATCCAATGCCGGACTACGATTTGGAAATGTACGATGATCCGGCCCTGATACCGCTGGAATACCGCGAGCGATTTCCTGATGGACTAACGCAGCTGTGGCTAAAAGCTTTGCAGCGGCCGGATGCGGAATTGCAACGCCTGGTAATCGACTCGATCGCAATCGCGCATCGCCGCGGCGTCAGCGGCACGAAAGAGACTGTCCCGCGGTTGCTGGCACTGTTGGCAAAACCCAATCAGTCACTGGATGTCAGTCGCGCAGCACTCGCGGCCTTGATTGCAATGGACGCCAAAGAACAAGCGGCCAGCATGGCCGCAGTTGCAGTGAAGCAGGGGCCGACTTTTTCGCAAATCGTCGAGCCCGCTCTGGCAGACTGGAAGTCTCCGGTGATGAAGCACGTCTGGCTGCAACGAATTACCGCCGCAAGTGCCAGCCAGACGATGATGATTTATGCCATTGATGGCCTCGCCGCACTTCGTGAGTCCGCTGCGGCTGATCAGTTAACGATGTTGCTGCTTGGCAAGGGACAACGACCGCCCGTGCGGATTGCAGCCGCCAGGGCTTTGGGGACAATCGAGCCACCGGGTGTGGTCGATCTTGCTGCCAGCGCACTGCGTGATTCGTCGATCAAGGGCGAGCTACGTTGGCTGTTAGCGATCGAATTGCTTGCTCACCGGGACGGCGAGAAAACCGTGGAAGTGCTCAAGCAGATAGTTTCAGGCAGCGGTTCGGCATTCCAGGCGCGCGCGCTGGAACGGCTGTTCCAGATCGATCATCGAATCGTCGACGCAATGGCGGACAAGTTGCTTGAAAGTGATGATGTCAATGTGCGCCGCTGGTGCGCGCGGGCGATGATCGCCGCACGTGCGGCCGATCGTATCAAGCCGCTGGCGACACTGCTTGGTGATGTCAATCCATCGCTTCGCCGCGAGGTTGCTGCCGCGCTGATCGATTTGGCAGAGCAAGCAAATCTTCGCGAAATCGTCACCCAGCAAACGATGCGGGTGCTGAAAATGGATCAGTGGCAGGGATGCGAACAAGCGGCGGTTGTGTTGGCAAAACTGGACCACAAGCCTGGAGGTCCGCGAATGGTCGAATTGCTTGGACACAACCGTGGTGAAGTTCAGGTTTCGGCTGCTTGGGCCTTGAAACAGTTAGCGATCAAAGAACTTTTGCCAGACATGCTTGATCATGCGGAAAGCGTTTACGACGGTTTTAAGTCTGGACAGCTGAACCATTACATGTTCGGCCCCTCATTGAAGATGGCGCATCTATTCGTTGCCTTTGGGAAACAGCGATATCGGCCCGCGGAGGATTTGTTGCGAAAGTATCTACCCAAGGATTTCTCGCTCGGTCTGTACTCTCGCGCGGCGGCCGCCTGGGCGGTCGGGATGTTGTACGAAGACGATGCTCAGGAAGATCTGGTACAGATCTTTAGCGAACGACTAGCCGACCTGATTGGACAATATCCTGAGACAAAGGAGATGAGACGAATGAGCGCCGTCAGCCTGGGCCGCATGCATTCGGAATCAGCACTGCCCAATCTTCGCAGATTCGCATCCGGACCTGACGAGATCAGCCGCATCTGCTATTGGGCGATCGAACAAATCACGGGCGAACCGCCGCCCGAATTTGAACCCATCGTCATGGAAATCAGCGACTGGCTGTTGGCGCCTTTGCCTTAGTGGTACTTCAAGTCAGTTTTTGTGTGCCGCGAAAAGGGGTCAGACCCCAATAGTGCAAAGCACCCTTCGGGCCGCTATTGGGGTCTGACCCCTTTTCGCTCGTTACCCACAAGCTCAACGTGAACACAGCACTAAAGCATTTTCATCTATCTCGTAGGCCAGGACTTGTCCTGGCAATAAGGCGCCAGGACAAGTCCTGGCCTACCGATGATCCCACATCAAAGACTGACACAGCACCGAAGAAAGTGAAAACGCATTGGGCGAAAGACGCTAACCCGCCAGACGTGAAATGCGATTGTGCGGATGCGCTAGCTCTTCTGCAGTTGGCTGATAACGGAACTGCATCAAGTAGGCGTCTTCGTCAGTATCTTCGTAAAAGTCCCGCAGCACTGAAATGGCCCGGAAGCCGAGAGTCTTGAAGAACAATTGCGCTTCCAGGTTGGTCTCGCGAACTTCCAGCATGATGCGGTTGCGTCGTTCATGCGAAAGTTTACCGAGCAATTTGCTCACCATCGCCTGACCCACCCCCTGGCGACGCTGATCAACGTTGACAGCGAAGTTCAAAATATGAAGGCGGTTCTTGTGCAGCTCGTAGATCATAAAGCCAACGACCTGGTCATCTTTTTCTGCCACCATGCCGATGCAATTTCGCTGCCGCAGACAGCGAATGAAATCTTCTTCCGTCCAGGCGAATTCGAAGCACTGATTTTCGATCGCCAGAACCGCTGGCATATCGCGACGGATCATCCAGCGAATGTGCACACTTGCAGACGTTGATTTTGCTTGTTCCACCTCGGACTCCTTTCGAGCGAAACACCCTTTGGGCTGGCCTTCCCTGGCCCCGCTAATGGTGATTCAGGCCATTTTTGCGGCTGAGCGGGGAGATTAGCAGATACCGGATACTGGACCAAGACGGAAAACGCACCTGCAGCCGGAGTCAAAAGAGGGGAAAAGTCCCGTAATTTGCTTGATCCTCGCAGCAAAGTGTCTCAAGCCGGATTTGTTTTTTTGCGTTGGCACTCACCGCTTTGGGTGGCGGACGCTGGCTTGTCGAAAACTCGGGCTTTGTTTTCCCAGGCTCCCGGCCGGGCTTTTTCTTGCAGGCCCAATAACGTGCGATCTTCCCTTGCACGTCGATTCGATGACACGGGGGGCTGATGCCGCTGAGTTGGGTTGTGACGTCTGTGACGCTTTTGTTGGAAAATGCCGATTCGATCCCGAAAAGCGGTCTGCCCGAGGGATCATTTGCTTTTTTGGATTGGGGAGGTTGCGTAGACTGTAACCAGTCGGGCACCGATTCCAATTTCACTGATGGTCCGTCCCAATCCTTTTTCTTGCGAGCCACCCCGGATGGGGTCCTTGTCGCATGCGAGTGACCACGGAAGAAACGCAAAATGTAGCAGCGCGTCGAACTGTTTCGACGTGTGTTTCGATCACCATCGCGCCGACGATGACGCTGGCCGTGTTCTTGCTCGTCTGTGGTCCAGGCAACGCCCAGCCACCGGGTACGCTTCCACCAAGTGAGGCCGTCAAAGGATCGGCTGGTGAGAAAGGGTCTGGTGAAGGGCTGTCGATTAGTGGCTTCATGTTCTTGGATGTATCGGGCAATCCGGTGATGATGCCGACGATGACGTACGAGCAGCTGATGGAATTGGAATCCGGATCCAAGACCGCTCAACGTCCGTTTGTCTACAAGTCGCTACAGATCAACGGCACCGTTGATGATGGTCGCGCCGAACTAAGTTTGTTGATACGTCTTTCCATCGATTCCACGGACGGCCGGTTGATTCCGATCCCGTTGAACATGGGCAACTTCCACCTGCTTCGCGCACCCGAATTCACAAGTTCACCACCCAGTGTGCCGGGTCGAGACATTGAGCGGATGACGATTGGAGCGGACGGGGGCGGCTATGTTGTTTGGGTGCGAGCGGACCGCCCACGAGAGATCGTAGTGAAGATGAGTGTTTCGGCGCGGGCGGATCAAGCGTCTCGTGATTCTCTCTATTTTCGCCTTCCCGATGTGCCAGCAAAAATCAATATCACCATTCCCGAAGCGAACGCGGTTGGTGAGATCAATGGCACGGGCGATGAGGTGCTCGTCCCTGTGCTCACTGCGAGAGGCACCGAATTCAGAATTGAAAGCGGTGGCGGTTCCTTTCAACTGCATTGGGGCGCAACACGGAGCCTGCCAACCAGCACGGCGCAGTTTGAAGTTAAATCTTCCGTCACGGCGATGTGGAACGCGCCTGACGCCCAGCCAACGGTATCCGTTGAGTCGAGGATCCGCAGTTTACGCGATCAGGTTGCCGACTTTGATGTGCAATTGCCCCCCGGAGCTGAGTTGATCAGTGAGCCGGTTCTGGTGGAAAGCGGTCGAACGGTTGAGATCACCCAGCGCACCCAGCCTGGTCGATTTGGAATCTCGATCCCCCCAGATGAACGTCAAGAAAGCATGGTCATCAACTTGAAGTTGACCCTCGCCGCAGCCGTTGACGGTTGGCTTGGTTTTGAGATCCCGCGGATCATCGGCGCGTCGACTCAGGTTGGCGATGTGATCATCAAGACATCGGGGGACCATCGTTTGCGTTGGCGCTCCAGCCGGGGAATTCAAAGGACACTGAATGATTCGTTTGACGAAACACCTAACGTTCGCTCCTACGCTTTTCAATTTGACCGCGGCGGATTCACAATGCCGATCATGCTGTCGGCACAACAGCAAAAGCTCCGCTTGGCCTGCGATTCAGAAATCATCATCAGAGATCAGTCGGCGAGTATGCAGATGACGATTCGGACGAGCGGAGAGGCTTCCGACAGCCGGCAGATTGAGCTTGATTTCGCTGGTTGGAATCCGCAACCGATCGTCGACGCTGAATCGGGCGAAGTGCTTGTGATCGGAACGTCGGGATCGAAAACACAGATTTCTCTGACGCAGGATGATGGCGGCCAGGCATCATTGATTCGCATCAACGCGTTGCGCGACATAACCAGTGACAACGGCACGATTCGTTTCCCCTTGCCGAGAATCGATGCTCTGGATGATGCCTTGCTGATCGAACGCAACGACGTCACCATTCGAAGTGCTGGACGCCTTGCATTGGTTGTCGATTTAGAAGCGTCGCGATCCATCGAATCCGGCAACGCTGCCAATGGTTCGGGGAACGCGATGGTCACTCCATTTCGAGTTCTGCCGCCCAGTGCAGCGGCCACCGTGGTTGGGAACCTGGTCGAGCAGCGGCCGCAAATCACGTTGGAAAGCAGCGCCAATATCATGTTGGATGGCAACCAACTGGTGACGACCGTCCAATGGATGGTGACGTCGCCGTCAAATCTGAAAGGCCGGTTAGATGTCGATATTGCGCCTTCGGCTGCAAATACTCCGCGGAGCGAAGTTGCCGAGCCGTCGAATCTTGAGAACGGCTTGAGTCAATTGAGCGGTCTGGTGTCGTCGGGCACCGATGGTTGGTCAGTGACGGTCAACGGTGGCCCTGCACAGCTGATACCAAGCGGCCAAGATCGTTACATACTTAAGTCCGGCCTGCTTGGGGACGGCACGTTTACGATTAAATGGCGGAACACCGCACCCATCGTTCCCGACGCGACGCAATTCGTCGGCCTCCCTCGCCTGCGTAACGCGGATGTCGAAGTTCGCGACGACATCATCGTTTCCTTAAGCGGCAGTCGGGACACCGACCTTTATGCCGCGGATTCTCCCGGGCGCACCAGCCTGCAATTTGGCGAACCGCCCCGCGAGCCGATTCGTATTCGCTTGGTAAAACGCGCCTCGCGCGAACAAGAATTGACGGTCTATCGAGCCGTTTTGCGTACCGCCGTCGGCAACAATACGCGACACGAACAAGTTCTTGCGCTCGCCCGGGGCGGCGATGCTTTTCGTGTCTCTGTTGCCGATGACGTGAATTTGATTGCGGAGGCTTCTGTTGACAGACAACGAGTGTCGTTACAGCGCAACGAGAATGACCTGAGCGTTCAACTACCCGATGACCAGCAGAATCATATTGTTGACATTCGGGTATGGGTGGATGAACCGTCAACGGGTTGGCTTCCCAACATCAAGCCAACCCTCAAACTGCCGATCGGCGTCGGCCGTGTGTACTGGCAAATCATCGTACCTGAAGACTCGCATGTCGTCTGGGTGACGCCGACCCTTGGTCAGGCAATGACCTGGCAACTTGACCGCTGGCGACTTTCTCGACGCCCCGTGCTTTCTGATCAGACACTGTGTGAACGAATTGGTACGGTCGATGTGGCACCGATGCCGCCGGCTGGGAATCGGTATCTGTATGTGGGGACGGACTTCCTGTCCTTCCAAGCGACAGTTGCATCACGGGCAACGATTTGGCTTTTTGTCGGCGGCATCATGCTCGCCTGTGCAACCGCACTGGCCTACGTACCGCAACTTCGCACACCATTGACGGCAATTGTTGCCGCCTTCTTTTTTGCCGGTTTGCTTGCGCTAGCTCCGGACGCGGCTGTGTTGCTTGGCCAGTTCGCAATGGTTGCCGTATTGTTGGTGATTGTTATGTTCGCCGTGCGATCGCTGTTGCTACCCGGCCGTTCGCGATTATTTCCGGGAGTCGCCGCCCCCGCAGTTACCGATGGCTCGACAAAAACGGCTCTCGATTCGCGAGCCGGCGGGGGAAGTAGCGTTCGATCGACCGAGACGGTGGCTGCTGCAGAGCCTAGCGAGGTCTCGTCGTGAAGCCGAAAAGCGATCGATCCAGCGCCATGAATATCAATCGCAATCTTCGCCAGCCAGGGGCCATGCTCGCCGGCTTGCTGCTGGCGCTGGTGTCCATTCCGGCAACGGCGTTGGCACAGTCAGGGGGCGACACGGTCGAGCAGAACAGGACGAATGGCAAAAGCCGGGCCGCACTTGAATTGCCAAGTGAGCTTGCTGATGGTCGCGCGCTGCGTGCGATCGCGATTTTTCAATCGCAGATGATCGATTTGGTTCCCAAAACCTATCGAGCCGTTGGGATCAAAGAGCTTGCTGATGCAATCAATGAAACGTTGCGTGAACAAGGCGGCGCCGGAAAGAGTCGGCTGAAGAGTTCTTTTTATGACGTGCGTCTTCGTGACGGGCATCTGATCTCGCAACGCGATCGATCTTCGATTGTGATCGAAAGCGACCAACCGGGTTCTGATCGCCTGTCTCTGGGATCGGCAAACTTGGCAATCGTAGCGAAGGCAAGCGTTATTCCGCGTCTCGAATTTGCGGATAACGGCGAGCTGATTGCGTTGCTGCCGGATTCCACATCTGCCAGGGGCCCG
>JBFJVZ010000203.1:0-13138 GCA_041623895.1 Pirellulaceae bacterium
CTGGTTTTATGATGTTTGGTCAAGCTGGTGGGGCGAAGTGACCGCGTTTAACCTGCTTGTCGCGGCCGGAGCGTTTGCGACCAGCCTTTGCTGGCTACTCGTGCCACTGCTGATTGCGGCCGACGAGAAACATGCCGCGATGTCGCCGAGCCCCGAGACGCCGTAGAGACTTTGCCGAGACGGGAACTGTGAAGCGCGATCACACACACATCGTTCGACTCCGGCCGTCCCTGTCTCGCAACGGCAGCTTGGTGCCGCCATGCTTATTCACGCTTCCCGTCATCTCGCTCCGACACCGACGGTGTAAACGAATGGAGATTTGTCGCCACCGGTCAGAACTTCGATCGAGTACAACTGCTGGAGTAAGGCGAACGTTCCCAGTGTGTCAAGATCTCGCTGGTCGAGGTAGAACCAATAGCCCTTGTACGGAACGGCGACAGCGGCGTGCTCGGGACATTTCTTGCATGATCGCACGACAAACATGTCGCCCAGCATCTCGTTCCAATCAAACGGTGCGCCGGTTGCATCGACGGTGAGCGTCACGAGACCTTGCATCTGGTGTTCCACCGGAACATGGACTCCTTGCGACAGGTAGAACAGAATCTCCAGGAACGACCGCGTGCTGATGACAATGTCATCACGCTGTGGTGGTGGAACTTCGTCAAGTTCTTCACATTGTTGAACAATGATCGCGTTCGGATTCTCTGTCGCATACATGGGTTGAATCCACCCGTTTTGAAAAGCCCAGCCCACCGCACGCACTTCCGGCTCCAATTCGTTCATGCCTGGTTCTTTCAGATCCAGCAGGCATCTGATTTCTCGCATTTCTTCGGAGCCTTTGCCATCACGAGTTGGCTTGATCACGAACGCAAGTTGCTGCTCACTTTTCGGCTTGACCAGTTGGGTATGTCCGCCCGCTTGCTGGATGGTGTAACCGTCCTTGAGCGCGTTCCAGATGAAATCGTCACTCAAATTTTCCACGGCCCTTGGCACGTCCTTAATGTCGGGATCCGAGCTAATGTCGGCAAAAGTAAACTCGATCACATCTCGGTCATAAAGTTCCTGAAAGAGTTGGGCAAGATATCGAAATTGCTCGAAATCCGGCTTCTCACTCGGCGTTGGGCCTCCAGCGACCGTTGCGTTCTCGACGTTGTTCATGTACTGAACCGTGGTGCGAAAGAGGCGTTCCCAACTCCATCCGGTTCTGGCCAGGCCACGGAGAGACTCCAGTTTCGTGGGCATCAACAATGCTTTCAGGAAGGCTGGGTCATTCTTGGGGTTGTAGCTGATGGTGGGACTTTCGTTCCGAGACACTGCACCGCTTAAACCCAGAGCATCGAGGCCTGCCTCGGGCACGTCCAGGCTGGAGCCGACAGCTCCGTCGAACGAGTAAGAAGCGACAATTCCCCCGACGGAAAAAAACTCGGGATACTCGCGATACTTCAAGCGCACGATGTTCAACAGCATCTCTTCGCGCAACGTATGTTGCACGGCTTCGTTGTATTGTTGCCGCCCCTTATAGATTTGCTTTGGGCCAAGAGTACAGCCAGTGAAAAGCGTGATCAGCAGGCAGCTTACGAATCGCCAATCGGGGCGTTTGTTCGACATGTTATTCACTTTCCTAAGAACCGGTTCACATGTTCGTTTCGGCAATACCGCAGCAACCGGTCTCGGTGATTCTGCGAGTTATGCATGGAAACCGGACGAGCCAGCGAGTACAAAGCCAATAACCGGCACATGTTTCCACCGAGCGAGAAAAGTTCAGCAAGGCAAGCAGAAAGCTGAAATCGCAACGGTTGGACACCCTCACGCAGGTAGGTGCATGCCAGTAATGATGCAGCCGGAGAGATCTTAGGACATACCAGGCAAGAAATTAGGATCGGTCAAGGTTTGTGGGGGGAACATTGCGGACTGAGGAAAACGATTGCGCGAATCGCCAGCTACGGCGGTTTACGCCGATTTAGTTTGCAGGTGTTTGATCAGAAATCTGCCCACACACCTTTGTCAGGTCGAGTTCTTTTCGCCTTTTCTCTCTTTCCGTCTTCTTCATCGTTCTCGTCGTCTTCGTTCTCGTCGTTGTCGTGGAACATCCACAGATCATCGTTGATCCATCGATTGTGCGGGAACAACAAATCGTTTGACGTCGCTTCCGGCTCGGCGCTTTGTTCCTCGTCGCCGACCGGCAGCGGATCAGCGATTCCTTGTGGATTTGATCCCAGCAGCATAAAGACTGCGTCTGCGTCTTGAGTTCCTGAAGTACGATCGCCTCCGCCAAGGTACTGATAGATTGCGTCGGTTCCGTTGTCGACGACCCACAAATTACTAGGATTGGACGGGTCAATCGTGATGCCACGCGGACTGTCATTATCACTATCAAGAATCCAGCTGCCTTTGAAAGTCCCGTCAACCGAGTACTTATAAACTTTGTCGCTGCTCGTAGCCCAGTTGACGACCCACAAGCTCACTCCGTCGGTTGTGATGCCTCGCGGGTTATTGTTGCCGCTGGCCAAGCCAAAAGAGGACGTCGCATTGAAGTTCCCACTGCGGTGACTTGCGGCTCCGTCATACAGATAAGCACGATCCGTTCCACGATCCACAATCCAAACGTCGATCCCGTCGGTCGCGATACCCTCGGGGCGGCTCAGCCCATTTGCTTTCCAATTGCCAAGCAGACCGCCGTCTGCATCGTAGACATAGACGAAGTCGTCATTGTCGATCACCCAAACGGTGTCACCAGTCAGGTTGGATGCGGCACCCCGCGGCATGGTGTTACCCGATGCCAAGGAGTAAGACTCAATCAGGTCTCCGTCGGCATCGTACTCGTACGTTTGGTCCCCCGCGGTATCGACGACAAAGAATTTCGTCCCGGACCCGGGTGGTGGGTTTGCCGTGACCTCAATGAACAAATGAAAGTCGTTCACGCCGATTTGGCCGAGACTATCAACCGCGTCGGCTGCCAAGTTGATCGAGTGCGATCCGTCGGCTAACGCAGGCAGGTTGAACAGGGCAGTATCTGCATCGATTAACTGCACGGAAACCGCCGTCGTCAAGCCGTCGATATGCAAGTCTTCAGCTGTCAGCGTCGACAAGTCGACAACTTCGGAAAAATCCAGAGTCAATTGCGTGTTGTCACTCGCCAATTGGAATCCAGTCACATGGAACGTCAACGCCGATGACAGGGAATCGCTAATCAGGGCAGCGGCCGAGTCTCGATTCACCGCGTCGAAGCGAATGCTTTGTTCCAATTCGACATGCAGAAAGTCGCCGCCGATGCCACTGGAATGCAGGCCTTGCACATTCGTGCTAGCTGCGAGCGAGCTAAAGGTCGTCCCGTCGACGCCATCGTTGATCTCCAGGTTCGTAGCATCATTTGCGTCCAGCGTGTTGTATGCGTACCCGAGGAATCCTTGTTCGCCGAATCGACTGTCCAGATCAAGCATTGCGGCGGTGACATTTCCATCGCCGGCGGACGTCACCAGATCTGTCCCGGCTGGGAACTCGTCTTCACCAGGATCACCATCATGATTGGCCATGCTGAAGCCATGAATTTGCCACGGTGTTGTTTCACCGGTTGGACCGTTCCAAGCTTCATGCACGGTTTGAAACACCGAGCTACTGAGATGGGCGACATCCGCAGTCCCTGCGCCATTGGCGTTGCGGTGCGCGCCGGCCAGCAAAAACCCACGGGCTTTGGATTGCAAGAATGCTTTGGCACCAATGTCCCAAGCGTTGGTATCGAAGAGTGGCTGCGGGACTTCCACCAAGGCATCGGAATGGTATTGAAGGTTAACGAAATAACTTCCCCAACCTCTCGTTTGCAGGCCACCGACCAGTTCTTCTCGCAGTGTGTACAGCGTCGCGCCACTGTCCGTGTCGGTGAATTCGACAATCTCGTAGTCGAGTGCGCTGGCTTGCTGAGCGGCCGTCTGCAGATTGCCGGAGAGCAAATTGGCCGCGAGCGATTGAAAATCCGCAAGCTCCGTCGCGTTCGGAGCCACGTAAGCGTTGGAATCTTTCTCAAACGCCAACTCCTTCAGACGCTCGACTTCAACAACAAAGTTTCCTGTTTCTTGAAGAATTCCGAACGCCAGTAGACGACGATCCTCAAGCGATTCGCAGCGTAGCCGACGGGGCGTGCGATTTAATTTCTTGGGCAAGAAGTGCATGAGCCTACCAGGATTGCGGATTGGAACGATGAAAGTGAATTCCCCTTCAGCGGAGAACCACCCTGCTCAATTCGGCAACCTGGCGATCTCTTTCAGCAAGAGACCCATGGTTTTGCGTCCCGGCCTCACGACCGGTTTGCCAGTTTCGGAGAGAATAAAACTTCTGCTTGAAACCTATGCCACGTTTTGGACAAAGGCAAAGCGAGAATGATGTGGTATTTTTGCAACACGCTGAGTCTGAGAGGGCCGGTCAAACGCAGCACCGTTCAGGCACGACCGTCTATCGTTTCAGCTCATTGCCGGTGCGGTGTCGCTGCGAGCTTTGATCCGTCTACGTCTACCACGTCTACGGTCTAAATCGCCTCGACTTCGGTGAAGTAGGCGCCGCCGGCTTTGCCGCTTTCGTCGAAGAGCCATGTTTGCAGCTCGGTTTTTCCGGCGGCCAACTCCATCTCAAAGACAACAGCCTTGGCTCCCGGTGCAACTTTTGCTTCCAATTCTTGACCGGCAATTCGGACCTTGGCTCGGACAGCCACAACGGGCCTGTTAGCCTGGGCGGGCCATTGGCGAAGAGTTAGGCGATAGCGCCCAGCCTTCTTGATGTCGACCATCCAGGGACCGGTCACCCGGACGAGTTGATTGATATGGCCAAAGTTCCACGGCGGATTGCCATGGGGCATGTACCAGTCCTGCGAACAAAGCTCGGTCGGATTCTGTCTCGGGTTTCCCAGATCGATCGATACGGGCACCATCCGCGGCGAGACGGATTCCCAGAACGGCCGGTACAAGGCGCGCAATTGCTTAACCATTTCGGGGTGCGCGGCGGATACGTCGTTCCGCTGGGCTGGATCCTGCTCCAGATCGTACAGCTCTCGTCCAGCGATCAGACGCCAGCGGTCTTTCAGTACACAAGAAAACTCCCAGGGTTGCGGAGCTGCCTGGAAATAGGGACCGCCTTGAAACTGAACGACAAGGTGATCCCGCGGCGGTGGAGCTTTCTGGTCTTGCAAATGAGCCGCAAAGGAGACACCGTCGATCGCGCGTGACTCGGGGATGGGAACTCCAGTTAGTTCTGCCAAGGTCGGCAGTACGTCAATATGGGCCGCAAGACTGGCAACCTCCCGGCCGCCCACGAGTCCGCCAGCAGGCCAGTGAATGAACAACGGCACGCGATGCCCGCCTTCGTAAACGGAAGACTTTTTCCCTCGCATTCCTGCGTTGTAGCCTTGAATTGCTTCCGAAGTCAGTGACTTGAACTTGGCGCCGTTTGCGGTGCCGTTGTCGGTCATGAATATCAGGATGGTGTTGTCCGACAGTCCCAACGTATCCAGTCGCTTTCGCAGCAGCCCCATGTTGTGATCGATGTTGGCAATCATCCCGTAGAACTCGGCGCCAAAACGCCAGTTGGCTTTTTCTTGGTAAGGATCGCTCCATTTGGGATCGACTCGGTAGGGTCCGTGGGGTGCATTGGTCGCGACGTACAGGAAGAACGGTCGAGCTTTGTTTCTTTCAATGAAGCGTATCGATTCGGCGAACCACACATCGGTGCAATAACCTGTGAACTTTTCAAACTTGCCGTTCCGTTCGTAAGTGTCATCAAAATAGTCGTTGCCCCAATGATCGGACGCTTGACCGATGCCGCCGCAGCGATGCCAAAGGACATCCTGAAAGCCCCGATCCTGTGGCCGGTGCGGCGCGTTATCGCCCAGATGCCATTTACCAATCATCCCCGTGGCGTATCCGTTAGCGGCAAACAAGTCGGCAATTGTTGTTTCGTCGGTATGCATCATGGTTCGCCCGGAGCTTGTTCGGTACGCGCCCGTTCGCGCGGGATACCGGCCGGTCATCAACGCGGCGCGCGTTGGAGTGCAAAACGGACTGACATGGAAGTCCGTGAATCGAACTGACTCGCGATACAAACGGTCCAGCTGGGGTGTCTTCAGGATCGGATTGCCATAACACCCCAAATCGCCGAATCCCTGATCATCCGTCATCACGAGGATGATATTGGGTTGCGTCTTCTTGTCCTGGGCGGAAGAGACTCCAACCAGGGCCATCACCGCCACCAACCCAAGGATCGCTGATCCGTAGTTTGCACGCATGTTCATTCTTTTTATTGCGTTATCAATTAATAGAGTTCTATCACAAGGGTTACATCATTTACAAAGATGCTCTAAACATTCGAGCCAGCCCTTCACGGTCGACCACCTTGATAGTTCGGCCCGTGGGGCTCGACTTGAAAAAGATGACTTGATATCACGATGCCAGTTTGTAACCATGATCGTCTGCGGTTTTTGGTGATCCGGAGCCAGCCAACATTTAAACGACCATGCCCACCGATAAAACGGAAGAGCCCCTTACCGCAATGGATTCGCCGCCATCTAATTTAGCGGAACCGAAGTTCGCTGATGAAGAACGACCGCCAGCAGGCGGTGACACAGGTTACCAGCATCTGAATCAATTGCGTTTTCAGTCGCAATTGCTGGACAGCGTCCAGGAATCCATCATTGCCACCGACCTGGACGGCCTTGTGACTTACTGGGGGCGTGGGGCTCAAGAACTGTACGGATACACGGCCCAAGAAGTCATCGGCAAAACCATCACCTTTATTGTTGAGCCTGAAGAGGAGTCCGTTGAACGAGAGCGGATGCGACAGGTACTGGAAGTCGGGTCGTGGAAGGGAGAGTATCGGCAGCGGCGCAAAGATGGATCCGTGTTTTGGGCATCTACCGTCATCTCACTGGTCACGGACGAGAGTGGAAAACCGGCGGGCTTCATCGGCATCGACGTTGATATTACCGAGCGAAAGCGCGCAGCAGAGGAATTGGGTCAGTTGAGGCTCGCCATCGAGAATGCCATGCAAGGCATCTCGCGGCTTGATCGTGACGGTCGATTCATCATGGTCAAGCCACAGTACTCACGAATGTTGGGATATGAACCACAGGAACTGCTTGGCCAATCTTGGACGGTGACAGTACCGCAGGAAGATCAACCAATTGCGGCTGAGGGCTGCACGACCATGCTGCGCGAAGGCCGAGCGACGCTCGAGTGCCGTGCGCAGCGAAAAGACGGGTCCTTGTTTGATAAACAGTTGCTGTTGGTTAAATCGTTTGACGAACAGGGAAACCACGATGGTCACTATTGCTTCATGAGTGACATCAGCCAACGCAAACAGGCGGAAGATCAGCTTCGTGCGAAAGAGGCGGAACTCGCCCACATCTCACGCTTGTCAACCATGGGAGAGTTAGTTGCCGGCGTTGCGCACGAAATCAATCAACCTCTGTATGCCATCGCAAACTTCGCAACCGTGGCCCAAAGAAAACTGGAAGCAGCAGAAGGCGATGTATGCCACAGCGTGCGTGAATTGAATCGTCAGATTTCCGAACAAGCGGTGAGGGCCGGGGATATCATTCGGCGGTTGCGAGTTTTCGTTGGAAAATCAGATGGCGTCCGGTCCACGTTTGACATCAATGCGATCGTCCGCGACGCGGTGGCGATTCTGTCACCGATGACGCGCAGCACAGATGCTTCGACTCGCCTGGAGCTGTCCGAGTCCCCGGCGATGGTTCATGCGGACCGGGTGCTGCTGGAACAAGTGCTCGTAAATCTGGTGCGAAATTCCATCGAAGCGGTTGCCGACAGCGTTCCACGCGAGATAACGGTGCGTACTGTTGTCAGTAAGGAAACAGTCCTTGTCTCGGTGGAAGACACAGGAACCGGGATTCTGGAAGGTGAGCCCGACAAGTTATTTGATGCCTTCTTTACGACCAAGGAGTCCGGATTGGGAATGGGGCTGGCCATCAGCCGCACGATCGTGGAAGCCCACAGCGGCAGCATTCGAGCGATTCCTCGAGATCACGGCGGCTTGCACGTCGAATTTGAATTGCCACGGTGTCGAGACAATTCATGATGCCGCGATCACACGTAATCGTCATCGATGACGACCCTGCGGCCGCCGCCTCGGTGTGCGCCCTGCTGGCGTCCTTTGGCTACGACGTTACGTCATTCGATTCCGCCGAGGCGTTTCTCGATTCTGAGGCCGCCAACTCGTGTGCCTGTTTGCTTCTTGATTTGCAGCTACCCGGCATGAGCGGCCGAGAACTGCAGAAGAAGTTGATTCAGCGAGAGTTGCGGCTACCCATAATTCTTGTTTCTGGTTATGCGGATTCAGCATTGATCACGGCTGCCATGGACGACGGTGCCGTTGCCGTTCTCGAGAAGCCGGTGAATCCTAAAATTCTCCTCAACCACGTTCAGCGAACATGCGAGGACACATCTAAGTGTCATCTCGATTCGAAACACGGATCTTGTTTGAGAGAAGATTAAAGGGTCAGCCGGCTGAGACGTGATGGCCGGGCTGAGACGCGATGGACTGGTCTGCTGCCGGCAGACAAGCCGTTCAGTGCAAGGCCGTCCTCCAACAATATCGGCACGCCCTCGGGAGTTCTTGATGATCCAACATTGATCGTTCAGGTTCCTCCAGACGGCTCCCGCACGGTTGGCCGTTTCGTCGATCGCAAGATTGTCGCTAGCCACGATGATTGAGAATGAACTGGAACAACGTCCAGTCATCGTTGCCATCGCAGGTTCTAACGGTGCCGGTAAGTCAACCTTCTACCCAACGTACCTTCAGAAGACGAATCTGCGTTTCATCAACGCCGACGTGATTGCGAAGCGGCGCGAGATCGACGCCTACGCGTTCGGCCGCGGAGCGTCCGGCGATAGCTGCCATGCAGCATCTCAGGCGATCTCACTCTTTGCACCGTCAAGCTCTTTCGTTAGCCTAAGCCCTCAGTCTGCCCCCACATCAATTCACGCCCACACTCTTTTGAGCCAACGATAGCATGATAGAGCGAATCCTTGTGACCGGCGGAGCCGGATTTCTTGGTTCACACCTTTGTGAAAAACTGGTAGCGCAAGGTCACGATGTGATTTGCCTGGACAATTTTTTCACCAGCCAGAAAACCAACGTCTCGCATTTGTTGGACAAGCCCAACTTTGAATTGATCCGGCACGACATTACTTTGCCCATCTTTCTGGAGGTCGACCAGATCTTCAACATGGCCTGTCCTGCGGCTCCAGGGCATTATCAATTCAATCCTATCAAGACGATCAAAACCAGCGTGATGGGGTCGATCAACATGCTGGGCGCGGCGAAGCGGTGCGGTGCCAGGATCCTGCAGGCCAGCACCAGCGAGATTTACGGTGATCCGGAGGTGCATCCGCAAGTTGAATCGTACCGCGGCAGTGTCAACCCGATCGGGATTCGCGCCTGCTACGACGAAGGCAAGCGGGTAGCCGAGACGCTGTTCATGGATTATCACCGTAGCAACAAAGTCGACATTCGCATCGTCAGGATCTTCAATACGTATGGGCCTCGCATGCATCCCTACGACGGCCGCGTGGTTTCCAACTTCATCCGTCAGGCGCTTGCCAATGAAGACATCACGATCTTTGGTGACGGATCGCAAACCCGATCGTTTTGTTATCGCGACGACCTGGTTGATGTGATCATTGCCATGATGAACAATCAGGATGGCTTCGTTGGACCGGTCAACATTGGCAATCCGGACGAATTCACGATTCGCCAGTTAGCTGAACTGATCATCGAAATAGCGGGCTCGCGAAGCAAGCTGGTTCAGCGTCCATTGCCATCGGATGATCCGACGCGTCGGCGCCCCGATATATCATTGGCCCGGGAAAAACTGGGTTGGGAACCGAAAGTCAAACTTGCCGAGGGACTCAAGCATACGATCGATTGGTTCAAGTCGATCAATCTGTCGGATTACCGGCCCCCGACGCCGAATTACACTTGAGAATTCTCAATCGACGACGAAGAACGTGTACGGTATGAGTGTGAGCTACCAGTGGATTTTCTGGATTCCCAACTTGTTGATGATTGCCTTTTGCATTGGGGCGATGATGTTCGTCGGCAGTCAGCCCAGCGAGTATCAGCGTCCCAAAAAATACGTGATAATCGCGCTGGCAATTATGCTGCTTAGTCGACTTGTCTTTCCTTTCTTGAATGTCTTCATGGTCAGGTGGTTTGATGTTTCCGTAAACGCAATTTGGGCCGGCGTGTTTAGCATTGCCTTCAACCTGGCAATCATGATCTCGATCGTGATGCTGATCATCGCCGCTTTTGTCGATCGAAAGCCAGGGTCGCAAAGCTCCAGTTGGGATCCCGGTGGGACTCCGTTGGCCGACCAACCCAGTGACAATCCATACGCCGCACCCCGCCGGTGACTGGTCTGAACTTTTCTTGGAAGCCGAATCCAATGAATAGCACACAATTCGCTCCCCGGTTTTTGATTGCGTTGCTGACGATCGTCTTGTTTGCAGCGACTGCAGTCGTAGCGAAGGCAGCCGAATCGCCCAAAGCAAACATCTTGTGGCTGTCCTGTGAAGACATCAGTCCGCATTTGGGCTGCTACGGTGATCCGCACGCGATCACACCTCATTTAGACCAGTTGGCCAGCGAGGGCATCCGCTACACACACGCCTTCACGGCCGCCGGAGTTTGCGCTCCGTGCCGGTCAACTATCATCACTGGGATGTATCAAAACAGCATCGGCACGCATCACATGCGTTGCAACGCAAAGCTGCCGACGTGGCTCAAGCCGTTCCCAATGCTGTTGCGTGAAGCCGGCTATTACTGCACCAACAATAGCAAGACCGATTACCAGTTCAGCCAGCCGTCACCCAAGCAGATCTGGGACGAGTCAAGCGGTAAGGCGCATTGGAGAAAACGGAAGGCAAAGCAGCCGTTTTTCGCCGTGTTTAATTTCACCGGTTGCCACGAAAGCGGAATCGCCAGCGAAAGCAAATACAACAGCGTTACCGACCGGCTAACCCAGCAACAGCGCCAGGATGCGAGCAAGCTAACGACGCTGCCGCCGTATTATCCGGACACACCGGTCACGCGCGAGGACTGGAAACGCAATTACGAATTGATCACGGCAATGGACGCTTGGGCGGGTGACTTGATCGCTGAGTTGAAAGCGGCGGGCGAATATGAAAACACGATCATCTTTTTCTGGTCCGATCATGGTGTCGGGCTGCCTCGTGCCAAGCGCTGGCTGTACGACTCCGGGACAAGAATTCCCCTGATCGTCCGCGTCCCCGAGCATTTCCGCGCCCGCGGACAAGGGATTCCAGCAAGCGTTGACCGGCAACTGATCAACTCGACCGATTTTGGACCCACCGTGCTGAACCTGGCCGGGGTCGAAGTGCCGGAATACGTACATGGCCGCGCGTTCTTGGGAACAAACCTAACCCAGCCGCGCAAATACGTTTTCGGTGCGCGTGATCGGATGGACGAGCGATACGACATCATCCGCAGCGTACGCGATCACAGATATCGGTACGTGCGAAATTTCGAGCCGTTTAAGCCTTACTACCAATACATGAATACGCCCGAGAAAGGCGCAACGATGCGCGAGATTCGGCGTGCCGAAGCCTCCGGTCGCTTGAGCGAAACTATGTCGCTGTTCAGCGCCGCCACCAAGCCGCCGGAAGAGTTGTACGACCTGAGCAGCGATCCGCACGAGATCAGGAATCTGGCTGCCGACCAGCGTTATCAGGCCAAGCTTGTTGAAATGCGAGCGGCGTTGCGAGATTGGCAGAACGCGATCGGTGACATCGGCCTGATGCCCGAGGCGGAAATTGAAATTCAGGAAGTTGCTGCCGGATCGCGTTACGACATTCTGAATCGCGAGGGTGGTAAGGCTTCGCTGGCGCGGCTGGTCGATATTGCGACCAAGGCGTCGGCCGGCCCCGAATCGGGCAGTGCGTTGATCGAGGCGATGTCTGATCCTGATCCGTCCGTTCGTTACTGGGGTGCGACCGGAATCGGCAACATCGCTGCTGAAGTGTCAAAGTCGCGAGAAGCGGTCTTCTCGGCCTTGAATGATTCATCGCCCAGCGTGCGGATCGCGGCGGCGCGCGCGGTTGCCCGTTTGGGTGAGCCACAGCGGGCACTGCCGGTCTTGATGACGGAATTGCAGAGCGATCATCAGTGGGGACGGCTGGCCGCTGCGATTGTTTTGGACGAAATGGACGACGACGCCAAACCAGCCGTGGAGTCCTTGCGTAACGCTTTGAAAAAACAGCCCAACAAATACATCGTTCGAGTTGCCAATCGCGCCTTGAACGAACTCTTGGGCACCAATCACGTCGTCCCGTAGATTATTGCACAGCCAATGTGGAATTCAAAGTTAACCAGTGATTTATCGATTCTGTGCAGCGCTGTTGCCCTGTTACTTGGCGGATGCGGCGCTCCAGTGGCCTCAAGCAACCGCTCCGGACCGGTTGACCCTGATGCGCCAACGGAATTCACCACGACCGAATCGGGACTGAAGTACCGAATCCTGAGGAAATCGGACGGCCGCAAACCTGTCCCCAGCGATCGCGTCATTGTCCATTATTCAGGCTGGTTGGACGATACATCCGAGTTCGATAGCTCGTACGGTCGTGGGGAACCCGCCTCTTTTCGGCTCGATCAAGTCGTCCCGGGATGGCGAGAAGGCCTGCAGTTGATTGGCGTTGGTGGCATGATTGAGCTGGAAGTACCGCCAGAGCTTGGCTACGGCGAAACCGGACAAGGACGAAGGATCCCTGCTAATGCGACGCTGCACTTCAAGGTCGAATTGCTTGAGATCAAATAGCTTGGAATAAACTGACTCGTGCTCTGTAACTTTTGACTTTAGGGTAGCCGGATTCGCCAGAATTCGGTTCGTTCCAAGATTCCCCGAAGTCTGGCGACATCGGCTACGACCGCCACCCTAAGATTGAATCTGGACAAAGCGCTCGTCTAGTGCAACTTCATCATTGATGTGGGATCATCGGTAGGCCAGGACTTGTCCTGGCGCCTTATTGCCAGGATTTGGAGCGTGTCCAGCTTAGGAACCGCTAAGCAACAATCTTGCAAAAACCACGAAGTGGTGGCAGCGTAAAGCCTGGCGTGAACCAAC
>JBFJVZ010000204.1:0-13055 GCA_041623895.1 Pirellulaceae bacterium
CCACGACGATGCTCGGAGCGAACGACGACTTTGCTGACCGATTATTTACGGCAGTTTTGGTTTTACCGGCGTTTGGCCGTCTTTTTCACTGACGGGGTACAGTGCTTGATGCTCCCGCAAACTCGCAACCAAGCCTTTCATCATCTCATTCAGTTTCTTCGGATTGGTTGCGGCCAGATTCGTTGACTCGAACGGATCATCAGCCAGGTTGTAAAGTTGATAGTGCGAGCCGTCGGAGACTTTGGTTGGGAAATAGTGATAGATCACCTTCCAGTCGCCGTTTCGATAGCAGGTGAAATAATCGCTGCGATGCGGTGAATGCGGATAATGCATCAGGAATACTTCGCCACGATTCTGATCTGGATTTCCGGTCAGCAAAGTTTGCAATGGCAAACCATCGATGATGTGATCGGCCGGCGTATCGGCGCCAACGATGTTGATAATCGTTGGGAACAAGTCGTGAACTGCGGCTAGTTGGCTTTGAATGGTTCCACGGGGGATCGACAGTTTCTGTTGATGAGGATTGGAAGCGTTTGTTTTAGCCCAAGCAGCGATGAAGGGGACACGCATGCCGCCTTCGTAGTGGGCTCCTTTCTTGCCGCGCAGCGGGGCGGCGCAGGCGACGGCGTGTTGATGCCCGAGCGGAGCGTCCGAGCCGTTGTCGCCGAGAAAAAAGACCAACGTGTTTTCGGCCACGTCAAGCTCTTCGAGGTGATCGAGCAAATCACCCAAAGACTTATCCATGCCTTCGATCAAGGTGGCAAAGGCTTGCGCGTTCTTTGGTTTTCCTGAGTCGGTGTAGTTGGCCGCAAACCTGGAATCCGAATGAAACGGAGCGTGCACGGCATAGTGCGACATATACAAATAGAACGGCTTGCCGGCGCCCACCGTATCGGTCAATCGTTGCTTCGCTTCGATCGTGAGCGCTTCGGTCAAGAACGTTTCGCTGCCGTGATACTTTTTCAGATGTGGAACCGCGTGGTGCGCTCGCTTGGTTCCCAGGCCATAGTTCTCCTGACCGTAATAACTGCCGGGTGCGCCAAAGGAAGCGCCGCCGATGTTATCGTCGAAACCCAGATTCAGCGGTTCGGCGCCCTCACTGTCGTCGGGTCCAAAATGACCTTTGCCGACGTGAATGGTGTGATAGCCGGCCTTTCGCAGCAGTCCCGGTAGCGTCACGCTGTCGGCTTTCAGTCCTTTCCAATTCCAATCGGGCGGACCTTTGGGGCCACGGTTGTCATTTCGAGGATTGATCCAGTTGGTGGCGTGATGCCGGGCCGCGTTTTGACCGGTCATGATCGAGATCCGCGTCGGCGAACAAACGCTCATCGCATAAAAGTTATTGAAGCGAATACCGTTTTCGGCCAACCGCTCCATGCTGGGTGTGCGGTAGTAGTCGTTCAGCGGGTATCGCTTTGGCTTTCCCTGTTCATCCGTCAGAAACGGCACCGAGGTGTCCATGACACCCATGTCGTCGACCAGAAAGACAATGACATTGGGACGCGATAGTTCGGCTGCCAAGGCATCAGCGAGGCCGACGCTGCCAACCAATGCGACGATGAAGAGAAGCACCAGGAACTGTTTCATTGCTTTGCCTGCGACGAGGTGTTCTTAAGAGTCGATAGCGATGTGCGCGGATCAGATTGTACTCTGTTCAACATCGCTCGTTGCTTCGTTCCGCGCAACTCTATGAACGATTTCTGTCGCAATCTGCGGGAGTTTCTTTCGTAGCGGCCGGCGGAAGACTTGCGAGCAGCCGAGACCGTCGGAATTCTTCCGGATTCCGCTACGTAGTATCCGCCCCGTGGGGAAGAGGCGGGGAACTCGGTACATTTCCGAACCTCGTCACGCGACGAAGCTTTTGCTTTATCATAGTTCTTGGCAAATTTCCCTGAGACCCACGAGGAATAGTGATGAAAAAATCGGTCCATGCAACGCGTCGAGAGTTTTTGGTCAGTACCGCCGGCGCGGCCACGGCTGCGTCCTTGGCAACGGTTGCGGCTTCACAACTTGTCGCCGCCCAGGAAAACGTTGCGGCCAGTGACAAGATCTCACTTGGTGTGATCGGGATCGGCCCACGATGCAAGTACGACCTGACTGCGATGTTGAAGTTTGCCGACGTTCAATGTGTGGCGATCGCCGAAGTGCAGGCCAACCGACGCGAAGCGGGGAAAGCGATGGTCGACGGGCACTACGGCAACAGCGATTGCGTCGTCTATCGTGACTTCCAGGAACTGCTGGATCGCAAAGATATCGACGCCGTATTGATCGCCACGGGCGACCGCTGGCACGCCGCCGCTTCGATTCTGGCAGCCAAAGCCGGCAAAGATGTGTACAGCGAAAAACCGTGCGGGATCACGATCCAGGCCTGCCAGCAACTAGCCGATACGATGAGCCGAGAGAAACGTGTGTTCCAAGCGGGCACGCAACGACGCAGCGTGCCTAACTTTCAAAAAGCAGTGGAGTTGGTGCACAGCGGCAAACTCGGCAAGCTCCACACGATGCACGCGTCGGTTTACATGCCCGTGCTGGAAAACAGCTGGTTGCCTGCGGAGCCGACACCGCCGCGCGAAGTCGTCGACTGGAATCTGTGGCTGGGCCCAGCCGCGTGGCGGCCGTTCAACCAAAAATATGTTAACGGCGGTTGGCGCGGTCAGTGGGATTTCGATTCCGGTGCGCGGCTGCTGGACTGGGGCGCGCACACGGTCGATCTTTGCCAGTGGGCCAATGGTGCCGATGACACGATGCCGATCGAATACGAGCCGACAGACAAGAACATCGTTTGCCGGTATGCCAACGGTGTCAAACTGATCATCGATTTCTTGAGCGATCCCTTTGGCAAACGTGAACCGCACTACATCACGCGGCTGGGAACGTGTCCGGTTCGCTTCATCGGCGACGAAGGCTGGGTGGAAACCGGTGACGAAGGTGAAATCGTGGCCGAGCCAAAATCGCTTCAGGATCAACTGTCACAATCAAAGCGTGTTCGTGGCTTGGATGTCTCCGCCCATTCGCGAAATTTCTTTGATTGCGTTCGCTCGCGCGGCGTCACGGCCGCGAACCCCGAGGTGATGCGCCGCTCGCACATTGCCTGTCATGCCGCCGCGATCTCCTGGATTCTGAACCGCAAGCTGAGAATGGATCCGCAGACGGAAACGTTCATCGACGATGACGACGCCAATCTGCTCCGCTCACGCGCGGAGAGAGATTGGAGCGTTTGATGGTGGAGACGAAGTTGCGATTTTGCATGCTCCGATTGAAATACACTCTTCGTTTGGAGGTCGTGCAGTTTGCAAACGTGAATCACTCTCCCTGCGGGAGAGTCGGGCTGGGATGATCAAGAAACCTGCAACTCACTAAACGTCCACTGCTCAGAAAAACAAACGCATGCCTCGACTCCTCTTCAAGCACGCCAACGTCGTCCTTCCCCACTTGGTTCGCGCCGGTTCGGTGCTGATCGAAGACGGCAAAATCCTGGATGTTGATGCGGGCGATCATGCGGCGGCCGACGAAGTCGTTGATTGCAGCGGCTTGCACCTGATGCCGGGTGTGATCGACGATCAAGTCCACTTTCGCGAACCCGGCCTGACACACAAGGAAGACTTGGAAACCGCATCGCGGGCATGCGCCGCCGGTGGCGTCACGTCATTCCTGGAGATGCCCAACACCAAACCGCCCGCGATTACGATCGACGGCGTCCGCGCCAAAGAACAACTGGCCGCCAAGAAATCACATGTCAATTACGGCTTCTACATCGGGGCAACGCCTGACAACGTGGCTGAACTGAATGCGGCGAGCGACATTCCCGGCATCAAGATTTTTATCGGCAGCAGCACGGGCAATCTGTTGGTGGACGAGCAAGCAGCGCTGGAGCGGATTTTCGCCGAGACAAGTTTGCCGATTTGCGCCCACTGTGAAGACGAAACGACCGTCCGGGAAAATGCTGCACGCCTGGCCGGCACCCACGATGTCGCCGATCACTCCCGGATTCGCGACGAGCGGGCGGCGGTGATCGCGACCACTCGGGCTACCGAATTAGCCGTGCGTAATCAACATCGTTTTCACGTCCTGCACGTCTCGACCGCGGCCGAGTTGCCGATCATCAAAGCTGCCGCACCCCACGTCACGGCAGAAGTCTGCTTGCATCATTTGTTCTTTAATGTCGACGACTATCCTCGACTGGGTACGCGGATCCAGATGAATCCGTCGATCAAGACGGCCAGCGACAACGCGGCGTTATTCACAGGCCTCTTGGATGGCACGATTCAAGTCATCGCCACCGATCACGCGCCGCACACGCTGGAGGAAAAATCACAAGCGTATCCCCAAAGTCCATCCGGATTGCCGGCGGTGGAAAACAGTTTGGCCTTGATGCTGGATCAAGTCGTGGCGGGCAAATGCGAACTAACGCAAGTCGCTGCTTGGATGAGCGATGCCCCGGCGCGGGTATGGGACATCGTTGGCAAAGGCCGCATCGAAGCAGGCTACGACGCCGATCTGGTCTTAGTCGACCTGCAATGCCAGCGCACGATTGACGATGCCAGGCAACACACCAAAAGCCGTTGGAGTCCCTGGCACGGACAGACTTTAACCGGTTGGCCGGTCAGCACCTGGATTAGCGGCCAGCGAGTCTGGGACGCCGGCGAAGGCTTCGATGAAACCTTCCGAGGCAATAAGCTGCACTTCGATCACAGCCGAGGCGGCTACTGGAACACACCGGACGGGATCGGCACTTGAATGAGCAAAGGCGTCGCTGGCCCCGCGGACGTATGGTCATGAAGTCATTTATTTCGTAGCCAAAGTCTGAAGACGTCGGCAGGCTTCAGTGATTGCCGGAATTCTCGCGAATTCCGCTGGCTGTCAGCGGACGGCACACGGAGTGTGCCTGCTACAATCTTCTGCTCCCACAATTCCTATCTCCAAGCTGTTTGAGTCACCCATGAAGTCCACCACGATTGCCGTTTCCTTTGCTGTCCTGCTGATGTCTGCCGTTGCCGGTGCTGATGAACCCGCCACTGATGAGCCCGCCAAGTCTGATGTGACCGTTTTGTTTAACGGCAAGGATCTGTCGGGCTGGGAAGGTCGTGAAGATCTGTGGTCGGTCGAAAAAGGGACGATTGTCGGCCGGACGACCGCCGAGAATCCGCTCAAGGCGAATACGTTCCTGATTTGGAAAGAGGGCCAACCGGGTGATTTCGAGTTGGCGCTGCAGTTCAAAATCGAAGGCGGTAATTCCGGGATCCAATACCGCAGCAAGATCATCGACCAGGAGAAATTCATTGTCGGCGGCTATCAGGCCGATATCGACTTTAGCAACAAATTTGCCGGCATCTTGTACGAAGAGAAAGGCCGCGGCATCTTGGCAAATCGAGGCGAGAAAGTCACGATTGCCGAGGATGGAACGAAATCGAAATCACGCTTTGCACAAAGCAGCGAACTGGCCGCCGGAATTCATCCGGGCCAGTGGAACGACTACCGCGTGGTGGCCCAGGGAAATCGTTTGCAACATTTCATCAACGAGGCGCTGACGGCCGAGGTGATTGATCAGCAAAGCGACAAGTCCGCCGCCCAAGGTGTGATCGCCTTGCAGATTCACGTGGGACCGCCGATGGTAGTGCGATTCAAAAACATCACCCTGCGCGAACTGAAGTAGTTGCGTTGCCCGCCTTTGACAATCAACGAATCTTAATCACCGGCGCGGCCAGCGGCATCGGCCGCTTGATGGCCTGCCAGTTTGCCGCTCACGGTGCGAAGCTGATTCTGTGGGATGTCAACCAGGCGGGCCTTGATGCGGTCGCCGCAGAGATTGCCGATCAAGCGGGCGGCGTGGCGACCTACACTTGTGACCTCAGCGATCGCGAAGCGATCGAGTCGACTGCGAAACGAGTGCTCCAGGAGCACGGTGGTGTGGACATCTTGATCAACAATGCCGGCGTCGTCTCCGGACAACCGTTGCTGGAACTCAGCGACGATCAGATCCAGCGGACGTTTGAAGTCAACACGCTGGCGCTGTTCTGGATGACGCGCGCATTCCTGCCTGGCATGATCGAGCAAGGCAGCGGACACATCGTCACGATTGCCTCGGCCGGCGGCATCGTTGGCATCCCGCGGATGACCGATTATTCGGCCAGTAAAGCCGCCGCCATCGGCTTCGACGAGTCATTGCGTTTGGAGTGCAAGCGACTTGGCCTGCCGATTAACACCACCATCGTCTGCCCGTTTTACATTGCCACCGGGATGTTTCAGGGCGTCAAGACGCGATTCAGCTGGTTGTTGCCGATTCTGTCGCCCGAGTACGTCACGGGCCGCATCTGCAAAGCGATACAGAAGAAGAAGCGACGGCTGATCATGCCGCGTTTTGTTTACGTTGTCTTTCCATCGCGTCTGTTGCCGGTCGATCTGTTTGACGGCCTGCTCCGCTTCTTTGGCATCAACCAGTCGATGGACGAATTCAGCGGACGAAGCAAACGATCCTAAATGTAGGCCAGGACCTGGAGAGCGTCCGGCTTAAGGCGACGGCGACCGGCCGAAGGCCCAGCAGTTTGCTTAGCCCAGGGCAAGTCAATCGCGAAGAGCAATTTCATCATTGATCTGGGATCATCGGTAGGCCAGGACTTGTCCTGGCGCAAAATTGCCAGGACAAGTCCTGGCCTACGAGATATTTGAAAATGCACTAGTGGCAGACAAATTCTCGATTGGCTCCAACCCCGAGGCCTGCAATCGGGGGCTACTCATCCGGACGCTCTGCTTGTCCTGGCGCAAAATTGCCAGGACAAGTCCTGGCCTACGACTGCTTCCGCCACGTTGCTTTACAACCAGCTATCATGCTATCAGGAGAATCTTCATGGCGAAATCGATTTGGCCAGCCGATGCACAGACCGAAACATTGCTCTCGGCTATCCGCGAAGGTGACGATCAGGCAATCAATCGGCTTTTAGAGCGGCATCGTGCGCCGATCCGTCGATTGGTCGAGCTGCGACTGGATCGTAAAGTCCAACAACGCGTCGATGTTAGCGACGTGGTCCAGGATGTCATGATCGAAGCCAGCGGGAGACTGGAAAAGTACCTGGATGATCCGGTCATGGCCTTTCACTTGTGGCTTCGCCAGATCGCTTGGGATCGCATCATCGATACTTACCGGCGACACCGTGTCAGCGCCAAAAGGAACATGGATCGCGAACAGTCGATGTCGGCTCCGGCCGGGCCCGATCATTCCACGATGGAGTTTGCGGTCCAGCTATGTGACCCAGGATTGACGCCGCAGGCAGCGGCCACGCAGCGTGAAATCGCGTTGAAAGTCGAAGCGGCGATCGAGCGGCTGGGCGAGCAAGATCGGGAGATCATTTTGATGCGTCATTACGAGCATCTCTCGAATCAGGAAATCGCCGAAGTCCTGGGGCTCAACCCGCCGGCGGCCAGCATGCGTTATTTGCGATCCGTCAGACGGCTGCGCGAGTTGCTGGAGCAGAACGACGACAGCAGCGAGAGCAACGCGTGAGCGAACAGGCGGCAACCCGCGATCAGCGGCTGGCGGATATTCTGGCCGAACTGACCGACGCTGTTTGCCGGGGCGAGGTCGTGGACTTTGATGGCGTCTGCCGTACCAACCCCGATTTGGCGGATGAACTGCGAAAGCTGTGGGGCGCTGTCTTGGTGACCGATGCCACGGGGCTCGCCAACGATCAGAGTCCGGTCGCGGCGGATGATGGTTCGTCCGCTCGTTGGCGGCGGCTAACACTGCCGGCCATCATCGGTGATTACGAGTTGCTGGAGGAAGTCGGCCGCGGTGGCATGGGTGTCGTGTTCCGCGCGCGGCAAATCAGCTTGGACCGCGAGGTCGCCGTCAAGATGATCCTCCGCGGACGTCTTGCCAGCGACTCAGACCTGAGACGATTTCTGGAGGAAGCGGCCGCAACGGCGCGATTGGAGCACCCCTACATCGTTCCCGTCTACGAGGTCGGCGACATCGAAGGACGTCCGTTCTTCAGCATGCAGTTTGTCGAAGGCGAAACACTGGCTCAGCTCGTTGCCCACGGCCCCATGCCGCCGCGCGAAGCGGCGAAGTTGATCGCTGACGTTGGCCGCGCTGTTGAATTTGCACACCAAGAAGGCATCTTGCACCGCGATTTGAAGCCCAGCAACATCATGATCACGCCAGACCACACGCCCGTCGTGATGGACTTTGGGCTCGCCAAACGCGTCGGCGCCGATATGGACATGACCCGCAGCGGCATGGTCGTGGGAACGCCGGCTTACATGTCACCCGAACAAGCCGGCGGACGCAGGCCGATGGTTGGTCCGGCAACCGATGTTTACTCTCTGGGTTGTCTGCTGTATTTCGCGCTGACGGGGCGACCGCCGTTTGTGGCCCAATCGCCAATGGAATTGGTGATGCTGGTGATCGAACAAGATCCGACACCACCGCGGGCATTGCGGCCGACGATCGATCGCGATCTGGAAATGATCGTGGTGCGATGTTTGCAAAAGCCGATCGATTTGCGCTACGAATCTGCTGGAGCCTTGGCCGACGACTTGGAGGCTTATCTGGCCGATGAACGTGTTTCGGCCCGCAGTGGTCGCTTCAGTCAAGTCGTTGCCCGCGTGTTTCGCGAGACGCATCACGCGCAGGTGCTGGAGAACTGGGGTTTGCTATGGATGTGGCATTCGCTGGTGCTGTTGGTTGCCTGTCTGCTGACGTGGCAGCTGGACTACTGGGGCGTCTCGCGCCGCATCGTTTACGCCGGCATGTGGACAATCGGGCTTGGTGCCTGGGCAGCGGTGTTTTGGAAACTGCGGCAGCGGATGGGCCCGGTGACATTCATCGAACGGCAGGTGGCACACGTTTGGGGCGCCAGCATGATTGCCATCGGCATGCTGTTTCCGATTGAATGGCTACTGGAATTGCCCGTGTTGACGCTGTCGCCGTTGTTGGGTGTGATCGCCGCGATGGTATTTGTGATCAAAGCCGGCATGCTGAGCGGAGTCTTTTACATTCAAGCCGTCGCCCTGTTGTTGGCTTCAGTGGTGATGGCACTCTATCCGCCTTGGTCGCATTTGATTTTTGGCATCGTAGCAGCGTCCTGTTTCTTCGTGCCGGGATACCAATACGCGCGGCGTTCCTCGTAGGCTCGTAGGCCAGGCGAGAGCATTTTCATTTTGCACGTAGCCGTTTCCGAAACAGGACACGCTGCAAGCCTTACTGCCGGCCCACCGCGAGGCGAAAGGCCTCGAAGACGTCTCGGTACGCTGCTGGCGGTGGCTTGCGATTTCCTGAATCACGAAGTCCCCGCAGCGTGTCGGCCTGGTCCTGATTCTGAAGTGCCGCATCGGCCGCCTGCGGACGCATGCCCAGACTGCGAAGCGCCTCTTCGACATCTTTGCTGGTTTCCGCATCGGGCATACCGGGCTTGTCCAACTCGCGGACTTTTTGCCAACGATCGGCAAACCGTTTCAGATCCTCCTCGCTCCAATTCAATTCCTCCAGCAAATCGGAATCGGGTTTGTCGCGAGTTTCCTTGAGGTAGTCCAACACCATGTCGGTTGCTTTCTTGGTGTACTCAAGATCGGGCTTCGAGGCAGCCGGGGGCGCGGCTTGAGCACCTTCGTCCGTGCCGGAGCCGTCGCCGCTGGCTTGCGTGGGCGTGCCCTGCGGAGGCGTGGAAGTGCTGGTGGGATCACCCGTTTGCTGCGATGGTCCCGAGTCGGAAGGTTTGCTTTGGGAACCGTCACGGGGGGAATCTTGGGGGGACTTTTCCGAAGCTTTGGTCTGCGAGTCTTTTGAGTCGCCAGGTTCGTCACTGCCGCGTTTGCTGGAATCGCCACCTTGTTGGCTGTCAGCTTCGGAGCCTGGGTCTGGCTTTGATGGATCACCTTTACCCTTGTCGCCGGCTTCCTTGTCCGCACCGGCTTCCTTGCTGGTAGCTTCCTTGTCGCCGGCTTGCTTGCCGCCTTGTCCTTTTTCGCCAGCTTGCGGGGCGCCTTCTCCCTTGTCGTCTGAGGGTTGCTGTTGTCCCGGCGAAGGCTTATCGCCCGACGGTGACTGATCCTGCGGAGAATCTTTGCTGCCCGTTTCGCTGCTTTCGCTTCCATCGCCCGGTTGCTGCTGGCTGGGACTGGGCTCGGTGCCGGTGGGCTGTTTTTCAGTGGGCGAAGGTTGGCCGCTGGGCGTTTGCTTGGGCTCGGTTGTTTGGCCGGCCGAGTCTTTTTGAGCGTCTGACTCTTTCGACTCGGCTGGTTGCCCATCCGCTGGCTGTTGTTTGGGCGGTTGCCCGTTCTCCGTGCCACGATCACCGGATTGCTCGCCGGGATCAGGCTCTTGTGTTGCCGGTCCGTCTTTTGACCCGGAACCTTCTCGGTCGCCGCTTTGATTTTCGGCGCGTTCGGTGTCACGGGGCTGGCCGTCACGGGGCTGGCCGTTTTCCGGTTGCGTTTTCGATGACTCGGTTTGTTGGTCTGTGGGTTGCTGCCCCTCTGCGCCGCTATCTTTGGATTGTTCTTCTTGTTTCTTTTCCAAGTAATCACGAATCCGTTCGAATGCTTCGCCGTCATGTTTTGGCGGCGCGTCGGAAGCTTCGCCGGGTGTCTGTTCGGATCCTGGTTGTCCGTTTGGCTGTTGCGATCCTTCGCTCGGTTCACCGCCCTCTGCTGGACTTCCCTCAGCGGGAGTGTCGGAGGTTTTGGCATTTGGGTCCTGCGCCCCCTCGCCGCCTGGTTGGCCCGACTGCGAAGGATCACTGCCGGTCGTCTGATTGTTGTCTTGACCGGCGCCATCGGCAGGAGATTGTTTCTGGGAATCGGCGCCGTTGGGATCCGTTTGTTCGCCCGGATCAGCTTGGTTTGGTTTGCCGCCTTGGGACGAATCGCTCTTTTCGCCTGACTGCTGTTCGCCGGCACCCGATCCGTTTTGCGGTTGGTTGTTCTCGCCGCTTTTACCTGCATCTTCTCCCGGTTTTGTCTTCTGGCCGGACTCGCCGTTCTGGCCCGACTCGGTATCTTGACCCGAGCTGCCGTCTTGTTGCGCCGCGCTGCCTTCGCCGCCGCCGCCACCGTCTTGTTGATCACTTTGGCCGGTGCTGTCGCTGGCAGATTCACTTTGGGATTGTTGATCGCCTTTGTCATCACTGGCGGGGCGATCATCGGGAGCCGAAAGACCATCATTGCCATCTGCTTGCTGTGGCAGTGGTTGGCTGTCAACGATCCGTAATTCGATGGCATCGGTCCGCACAATGTTCGGTTCGATTGACGAGTCGCCCGGCATATAACGATTATCGGAAGCGAGGGCGGCGATTTTGACGACGTCACCGGCCCGCAAGCCATGTTCGCTTGGTCGGAAACGATACTCGCTGACCCGATTGCCTTTGACGCCGTCCGGATCGCTCCACAGCGAGGGCTCGGCAACGACGTCGATACCTCGTCGGACCTCGAGACTGATTTGCTTGAGTCCGAAATCAGGATCCATGGCGTGGACTTCGATCACTTGTTGGCCATCGATCGGCAAATTCTTGGGAGTCTTTCGCGGCATCACGATGGAGACTTCCGGTGGCAAGTCGGCGATCACGCGAATGGGATAAACGATCGGATCCGGATTAGCTTGGCCGGCTGCGTCGGTGACAACAATTCGATAACTCTCGAATTGGACGGCGGCGGATCGCCCGCGGGAACTGCGCAGCGGGAACGTCACGGAAAGCCCGGTGCCCGCCTGGTCGATCTGCAGCGGTTTCGTCCCGGCGGTCGCACGGACGGTCTCACCGAGCGCTCGAGGGTTGAATTCGATCGACGCCTTTTCGATCGCTCGATTGGTAACTGCGGAAATCGTGACTTTGGTTCCATCGACGGCGGTGATCGCGCCGCTGCTACTGGTATGAGGATCCTCGCCGGTGTAGGCGGGCGGTTCGTATCGCACCGATTCAAGTGCCACGACCGGGACATTTTCCACGCTTAACCAAAAGGGCCCCGCCTTGGCATCACCGGCTTCGATGTAATAGGCGACCTTGCCCATGGCAGCATGATCCAGATTGATTGCGCCGGCATAGCGAAGTTCGGATTCGTTAAACGACAACTCCGTTTCTTGCAAATCGGCAGCGGTGTGCCAGCGACACCAAACCCGCTCGTCAGGCTTCAAGCCGTCGACCAGTGCCGACACGTTGACGCTGCGGCCAGCGATTGCGTCGGTATCCCCTGGCTTGACTTCGCGAATCGAGACCCGCTTGGGAGGCTCGATCGATGCCAGCGGCGCGACCAAGCGGCTGACCGACGCTATGGTGCTTTTGGGTGAAAAAGCCGCATACAGAATCAAGATTGTCAAGGCCGCGATGGCTGCGAGCCACCACTTCAGCGTCCCGGTGGCTTCGCCAGGCAAAGTATCATGCGTCTTTAGTCGGCCAGCCACTGCCGACCCGATGGATCGGACGACGCGGCTGCGCAACCCGGGTTGCTGTTGTTCGGTTCGCAGGGTGACGTAGCTGGTCAAGGCCTGTTTCATTTCAGGCAAGTCACGTTCTAACGAACGTGCCGCGTAGGCTGGCTGGATCGAGCTGCCCAACAGCGGCCAGATCCGCGTCAGGAACCGCCAAACGCACCATCCGGCCAAACCGGCAAAGGCGACCAATCTGGCTCCGACATTTGGCGAATAGACCCACTGATCAACGATTACCCACACGATGACCGCCATGAGTGCCGCAATGAGGGTGGTCAGACTCTCACGAACGAACTCCGCCCACCACAGCGCATTGCGAGCTTCGGAGATTCGCTCTTCAATAAACCGGTCCGATTCTGCCTGATTAGCAGACGGGAGAGGGGCGGTGGAGACGGCGGCGGTAGACATCTGGCAAATTGACGCTAGAACGGTCTGAGAGGAGTCTTATCATTATAGCCCACGAGTTTGGACTTGCCGGGCCAACAACGATCCCAGCCACCCCTGTTACTGGCCGCATCCTGATAGAATGCGGGCGATATCCATTCACACTTATCCAAAAATAGGCTCATGAGATACGCCTTTCGACTGGCGGAATTGCTTGGACACACACCCGATCGTCGCAAACGCCCGGGAACGATCA
>JBFJVZ010000205.1:0-12971 GCA_041623895.1 Pirellulaceae bacterium
CCACGACGATGGCGAACGACGACTATCTACAGGCCGTGTGTTTTCTGGATGCGATCGCTGATGAATCGCGTCAGTTTTGTGATCAGGTATTCTCCCAGAAATCCTTGGCGGGCACGGATCGTCGCCTGCCCCGTTTGACCGCTGAGCAAGTTGATGTCGGCGTCCTGGTCGATGGCGATTTCCAATTGCACGTGCGGCTTGGCGAGCACCCAATTCGCCGCGTCGGGATCATTCGACTCGGCGGCCAACACCGCAAGGTCACCACCGACCGGCGAAGCGAAGGAAAAATGCGGCAGAGATGTTTGTGCGCGGGGATGGATCTTGTTGATCTTGGCCGCAAGCGGCCCGGCGGCTGATCCCCAGATGCGGATGTCAGCGGGGTGCCCTTGCAGATCGGCAAGCGACTGCGAAGCGTCCTGGGAAACCAGGGCAATGGCAGTGCGGCCGCCATCGCCGCCAATGGTTACGATTTCGCTTCCCGGTTGGATATACGTGCCCAGCCGTTGCTGCAGATCGCCAGCAATGACCACACCATCGTGCGGTGCCGTGATCACAAGCGAATCGATTAACTCGCTCAACTCGGCCAGCCGCCTGCGTAGATCTCGTGTCGATTCCAATTCGATGCGCACGGCCGCCGGCTGACCCGCGGATTGATAGCTTCTGACTCGTTGCTCCGAAGCGCGTAATTGTGCTCGCAGAATTCGCCGTTCCGCTTGCAGGTCAATGTTCTCCAATCGGCACAGCAGGTCGCCGGCGGCAACCCGCTGTCCCGGTTTGACGGGAAGCTGTCGGATAAAACCGGCTGAAGTGTTGCGGACCACGGTCAGCGGGTCATGCTGAATGACGACGGGAGCGCTGATCACACGCGGCGCTGGAACGATCAGTCCGATGGCAACGACGACAGCCAGGCATCCGCCGCAAACGACGACAAATCGCCGCCGATCGGGCTGCTCCGTTTCGGTTCCGACGAACAGAAAGCGAACGATCTGGAATGTCGGTACGCCCACCCAAAGCAAACAGGCTAGCACCGCAATGATCAATCCGATTCCATCCAGCAGGCTGAGCGCGGCCAGCGACAGCGATAGCAAGATCAGCACTTTCCAAATGCCGGCGGCAATCCCGTAAGTGCGTACCAATCTTGCCTGGCTGGGACGCCAAGGTGGGTTGCCCGAGTTCAGGCCGAAGAAGAACTTACGTCCGATCGAGCGGAGGAACTGCCTGCCATGGGACCACAGATTCGGCGCGTCTAACAAGTCTGCCAAGATGTGGTAGCCGTCAAATCGCATCAGTGGATTGGCATTGAACAGCAGCGTCGTGATGCTGGCGGCGAGCATCACGTTGAAAGCGTTTTGCCGCAGCAGTCCCGGATCGGCGTGATACCAAATGAAGGTGGCAATTCCGGCCAGAAACAATTCAGCCATCATCCCGGCGGCCGACGTGAGGATGCGGGAACGCCGTTTGGGAAAACGCCACGAACTGGTCACGTCAACGTACGGCAGCGGAAAGAACACGAGAAATAAGATGCCCCACTCGCGGACGCGTCCGCCGTATCGTTTGCAAGTCACGGCATGAGCCGTCTCGTGCACCGCCCGCAGTCCCATCCAGGCAAGGCCCAGCAAAAGCCAATTATCAGGAGCCAAAATGGGAGTTTGCGTGAGCCAGTCATCGGATCGCGTGAGCAGCAACATCACCGCTGCCAGGCAAACAACCAGCCAGACGAAACCTGCCCAAGGGCTGGTGATCCAGCCGGCATATTTGCTGAGCTGCGAAACAAAGGCGTCGGGATTGCCGATCGGCAGCTTCAGCATGATCGGGTTGATCCATTGCATCCGCCTGGCAACTTCTTTTCGCCGCTGCGTTTCTTGCCACTGTTGTTGGTCGTGACGGCGTTTGTCGGCAAGCCCGGCGTCGATCAGCCATTTGCACAAGGCTGCGGCTTCGGCTTCGTTGAACGCTTCATAACCCAGCTTGGCCGCGGTTGCTGCGATCGCCGATTGAACGGTCGTGTCGCCGTCCAGCAGGGAGAGAAATGTGTATTCGGCCAGTCCGACGCGGTAGAACTTTGAATTTGTTTCGTCTTCGATGATGTACGTCGGTCCGTGTCGCGACTTGCGCAGCGAAAACCGCAGGTCATCGCGGAGCCGTGGACGCGCGATGCCGAGTTCAAAAGCGGCGTAGTCGATTTCGCCCTGCATGCTTACCACCACGTCAATCGGGAAACGATGAACTCCCAAGGCTTGTGGAACAGATTCCAAACAAGCGGACGGCGGGGGCCACTGATGCGTGCTGTTCCGCGCATGCCGGGCCGCAGCGACTTGCCCGGATTCTGGATGTCGAGTTTTGCGATAAAGACGTTCTGGTCGTGTCGTAATTCAGAGCGGGGTTGAAGCTGCTGAATCGTGGCCACGATCGGTTCGCTCTCGAAGCCGTTGATCCAGATCTTGACTGTCTGGCCCGCGGCGACGTTGGCAACTTCGCTGGCCGGGACTTCGATTTCGACGCGCAGTTCTCCCAGGGGACCGATTTCGTAAAGCACCTCGCCGGTCCCCACCGGTGCGGCTTGCCCCTTTTCCAATAATCCGCTCAGCACAACTCCATCCACCGGCGCTTTGACTTCCAAGTGTTCGGTTCGATAGCGGAGCACGTCGATTTGTGCATCCAGTTCTTCGACTTCCAGTTGAGCGATCAAGACTTGCGGCACGTTCCGCTCGGTCAACTCAATTTCGCGTTTCTTTTGGGCTTGTCCACGTTTGGCTGCGGCCGCGGAGAGTTCCCATTTCAGTTCTCGACCCTCCATTCTGGCCAGCAATGATCCCGCTGAAACCACGTCGCCCGGTTCGACCAATCCTTCCTCGACCATGCCGTCGAATGGTGCGACAGCGAACCGCCGAGCGATCGGCTCGATCACGCATTGGCAGCGAACTCGGTAGGGCACCGGCAACAGCATGATGCCAAGCAACAAGGCAAACGCCGCTAAGGTCGCCTTGCCTTTGCGGTCGGCGAACAAGCCGAATAATCTTTGTTTGCCGCGGGCAACGATCCCTTGTTCGCTGCGCTGCAGAATTTGCAGCGCGCTGGCGACTCGGGGCGAGGCGGCACGGATAAAGTTGCGAAACCGATCGCCGCTGATTGCGTCGCCATTATCAGCAAACAGCCAGACACCCATCGTATTGCCGTCCACATTCTTCAGTTCCGCGGTCAGCACCGATTTGAGATTCAGTTGCGAAGCCAGAGCTTTGTGTGCGAGCAATGCAGATCGTTTGTTGTCCACCGCGGGCCAGACGGAGAGGCCGTCGTGGAATCGTGATTCGGCAAGCGCTTCGCGGATCAGCGCCACCGTTTCCGAGTTTTGATCAAAGTTATTGAGCCCCGAGATGGCTCGCAGTTGCAAATCGTCAACGTCCCCCGTGGCCAACGCGACACGAGAGCAACCCAGGAATTTTGCCACATCGTTGACCAGCGTTATGGCAGCTGCGTCGACGGAGGTTTGTTGTTCGATATTGCTGACTAGTTCGACAATGGCCGCCAGTGAATTGAGTTTCCAGTTATTGGCGACGGCGATATTGCCGCGAGCCCAAAACCGCTGGTAGCTGGCAGCCAATTCCAGGGCGAACAGCGCCGAGTGAACGTTGGTTACGTCGGTTGCGATCACAGCGGCAAGGATTTCGCCGGGGCCGCCCGCTACAGAGACCGGCGCGCAAACGACCTGCGATTGGTTGTCCAATGCTTTGACTTGTGTCGTGCCCCGCGTGACCGCCAAAGTCGCGACCGAGAGCAGAATATTAACGGTCTTTTCCGACGCTTCCAGGTCACCTTCGGCGTCGCAGCCATTGGCGCCGAATTCGCCGTACTGATCTTGCTGGAGGTGAAAAACGCAGGTTGCATTGGTGTAGTCTTTGATGACGCGTCGCAAGTCGCCGCGAACCTGGTCGGCATCGTGACCGGAAGCGGTGACCCGCAGCAATTGCGCGTGCAGCGAGGCACCCGCTTTGCGGGGCAGGACAATGGGGGGCGTCGTTGTAGTGGTCGGCTGACCGGTGATCGCCACGTTTATCTCCCCCACGCTGAATCGAGTCCGGATAAGAAACCGTGTCCGCTGGAGACGCGATCAGCCAATTCGCAAACAACGCCGCTGCGCAATTGATGTTTGTGGTTATCGATCAGCAAGTCGATTCGTACCGTGCCGCTTTCCGATTCGGTAATCGGCGAGACAAATTCGATCGTCGCCGTGGTCCTGGTTTGACTGTTGCCAATCAAAACGGTCATCGGTTCGCCCTCGCGCAGGCTCTGAGCAAACTCGGTATCGACAAAAAATCGGCAGCGGAGTCTGGAAATATCGACGACGGTGGCGAACCGCGGATCGCTGCTTGGCAGGAATTCGCCGGGCCGGCGATGAATATCGATCACGATACCGTCAATCGGACAGCGGATTTGCCGTTGCAGGATTTGTGCGTCGATGCGTGCCAGTTCGATCTTGGCCTCGGTCATTTCGTCAGCGGCGATTCGCAGTGCGGCTTGAGCTTGTTCGTATTGCGTCCTCGACTGGTCGACTTCGGTGGGGTTGGCGTGGCCGCTCTTGAGTAACGGCTGGAGATTTTCGTACATCGATTGCTTCAATTGCATATCGGCGCGGGCCGCGTCCAGACGCGCGGTTGATTCGGCGCGATGTTTGGCCAGTCGCCGACTTTCCAACAAAACGCCGATATTCAGTTGGCCAAGCAACTGGTCTGTTGTGACCACGTCACCGACTTTGACATCGACCGTGTCGACGATACCGAGCTCTGCAGCGGAGACTTCGATCCGCTCAACCGGCTCCGTGAAAGTTCTGGTGACCTGGGCGTTGGTTGTACCGGGCAACAAAGTCAGACAGCAGAACAGAAACAACCGGGTAGCCGGCGGATTGATTAGCCGCCGGGCGTTAGCCCCCGGTTTCGGTGATTGGTGCTGTGAGAACCGGGTGCTCACGCACTGCGGCTGATAAGAATGATGTGGTTCGGGCGGATTCATTGGTACTTCCTTTAGTGCAAGGCTTCGCGGACTTGGTCAAACCAAACGTCGCTTTGCACGCTCAGCTTTCGCATCTCGAAATGCGCGGCCTCGATGCGGTGTTGTAATTTGCTGATCTCTGCGGAGATATCGCAGTTGCAATGACCGTCTTGATCAGCATGAGCAAGTAGTTTGTCCGCTAACTTGGGTGCGTACCTGGTCAGTAATTCGTCCTCGGCCGAGACAAAAAACTGGCACGATCCCGGGTTACCCTGGCGGGCGGCACGACCGACCAGCTGTCGATCGATGCGCGAGGAGAGCGCATGTTCGGTGGCAATCACATGCAAGCCGCCGCGCTGGAGTGCTTCCGGGCACGGTTTGATGTCGGTACCGCGGCCGGCCATGTTGGTGGCGACCAGCACCGACCCCGCGACACCCGCCTGGGCGATGATCGATGCTTCTTCATCATCCTGAACTCCGTTCAGGACTGAGTGCGGAATGGATTGGCGGCTGAGTGCTGCGGCGATTTGGTGACTTTGCTGAATCGTCGTGGTACCGATCAATACGGGTTGCCCTCGGCTGTGCAGCTCATCCACACTTTTTACGATCGCCTGGTATTTGGCTTCGTTGTCGGCAAAATAACGCGTCGGAAATTGTTCGCGCAGACAGGGAACGTTGGTGGGAATCGAATCGATCTCCAAACCATAAAAGTGTCGAATCTCGGTGGCGCTTTCGCTGATCGTGCCGGTCAACCCTGACAACCGATCGTAGAACCCAAAGAAACGTTGCCGCGTGATTCGCGACGTTGATTGTTCCGACGGTCGAATCTGAACACCCTCTTTGGTCTCGACCGCTTGGTGCAGTCCGTCTCGCCATGTGCGGTCGGAAAAGATACGACCCGTGTTCTGGTCGACAATTCGGACTTCGCCGTCGACGACAACGTAATGTTGATCCCGCTGAAAACGGTGATGGGCTTGCAAGGCGTTTTCGATGTACCGTGACCAGGGTCGGATCAGTTCAGGAACAGATCGATCATGGAAAGTGGCATGAATCTTTGATTTACCCTCACTGGTAAGTGCGATGGTCGAGCGGCGGGCATCAACGGTAAAGTCTTCTGCTTCGATCAATTGCTCGATCAAGCCGTCTGCCAACAGATAAGCTTCGTCGCTTTCTTCGCCGGCCGCAGCGCCCGAAATGATCAGCGGAACCATCGCTTCGTCGATCATCACACTGTCCGCTTCATCGATGATCGCCATCGCAAATCCACGCTGGCGCATTGAACCGTCGCCCATGTGCATGCCGTGGATGGCACCGATCACACGGTGTCCGAGCGGACGGCGCGATCGATCGGCCAAGGCAATTTGATCGCGCAAATAATCAAAGCCGAACTGGTAGCCGGATCCGTAAGTAACATCGCAGCGGTAAGCCTGGCGGGTCGCGGCGATGCTGGCATTGGAGTACAGCAAGCCGGTCGACATGCCGAGCAATTTCAAAATCGGTACTGCGGTTTCATAATCACGCTCAGCCAGGTAATCGTTGGTGGTCGCAACATGCACCCCGCGTCCGGTCAGCGAAGCGACGAAGGCTCCGGCGATCGCGACCAACGTTTTGCCTTCGCCGGTTTGCATCTCGGCGATGCGGCCGCCGGCGATCACCAATGCGCCCAGCAACTGAACATCATGAAGGCGAAAACCCATCACGCGGCGAATCGACTCGGCTGCCAGCGCCACGGCCGGGATCAACGATTCGGGATCATCAACGAAATCGCCTTCGACTCGGTAACGAAGATCGGCTGCCCGAGCGGCCAGCTCGCCGTCAGAGGCTTCATTCAAGTCATCGATGCTTCGCCGGATCGGCGGGACCAGCTGCTGGCGCGGGGGTTCACTCCGGGTTTTGTCGATTAGTCTTTTCAGCAGAGCAACCATCCCTGATCCATTTCATTGCCTGAGGATGATTCTTTTAATGGGCTGTCGACGCGACGGCCTGATAACAATTCATGGTGACGAGAATACCCATGGCGCGTTTCATTTGTATCAGTGCCAGGTTGTAGGTCAGCTGCGCGGACAGAAAGTCAAACTCGGTTTCGGTGGCGCGCTCCTGCGCACGCAGCAATGCCTCCAAGCTGAGCGCTGCGGAAGTGTTGACATTCGGCAGCTGCCGCCAACGGGCTTCCAGAGCTTCGGCTTCCTGGCGGGCTGCTTGCATCGCTTGAGCTTTGGTTTGCATTTCCTGGTAAGCCGTGTTCAGCTCACGGACAGCGATTTCAACTTCGTTCTTGACCGTTTCCAAGGCGTTGCGGTACTGGCCGTTCAGTTGTCGCAGTTCGATTTGCCGACGCTGTAATCGAGCCGAACTCGCTCGGCGGCCCACCGGCAATTCGTACTCCAGCCCGATCGAGTAGCTGGGGGCACCGTCGCTGAATTGTTGCACCCAGGCGGCACCGACATCCGAGTCCCCTTTCAAGCCGGCGACATACATCTGCGTGACCAGATTCAAGGTCGGCAGCATTTCGTGCTTGGCCATATTCAAGCGGACGGTGCCGGCCTTGATCTGCTTGATCGCCTGCAGCACCTCGGAGCGATACTGGACAGCGGTGTGAACCGAATCGTACAGCTCAAAGGGAATGAACTCGGTGGTCGGCACGTCGGCGGGCAGTAATTCGACTTCATCCGTGGTACCCAAGGCGGGTGCATTCAGCAGCCCGCGAATTCGCGTTTCCGCGTTGCGAACCGCGGCCGATGCGCGGACCAGATCGGATCTGCGTTCCGCCAATGCGGCTCGAGCACTGATCAGCTGCGTGCGGCCGGCGTCAATGTGCTGCCGCTGCTCCAGGAAGTCCACGATTGTCTGGGTGCGCTGATACAGTTTGGCTTTTTGTGTCAAGGAACCGCGTTCCAAATACAGCCCCCAATAACCGCGGGCGACTTCCAGCAAGTGCGATTCCAATTGACGCTCGTATTCCTCTCTGGCGACTTGGGTGTCAATGCCGGCCAGCACTGTCAGGCTGGTGTTGTAGACTTCGCCACGACCGCGGAGCAGAGGCTGGGTGAAGCTGAAGGTGATTCGCGACGTGCCCTGGTTGTTGGGGTCGAAGAATGTCGAGTTGTTATTTTGATGCCCGAACCGCTGAGCGATCTCGATATCGGCTCCGTAGCGATTCTTTCGTCGTAGCCCAGCGTCAACTCTGAGGTTGTGGTCGTTGTAGCGACTCTGACCGGGGCCGACCGTCAGTACGTTACCGACGGGATCGGAGGTGTCGTCCCAGATACCGCTGATGAATTGAGACCAGTCAAAGGCCGCATCGGCTTCGATAATGGAAGTCGCACGGATCCGAGGAACTTCGCTGTAGACTTGCAACTGCGCGGAGTTTTCCAGCGCCAGTTGAATCAGTTGGTCGACACCCGTGGTGAACTTGTGTGAAGAGTAGCGCATCGAGTGCTGCACGTGTGGTGCCCACCACTGGTCACTGCCCACCGGTTGGCCGGGTTGGAACTTCGGCGCTCGGGTCACCGTGCTGAGCAATGATTGAACCGAAAGCGGCTGGTCGGCAGTTGCCGTCTTCGGTTTGATTGCCCGAGGTGTGGGGATCACCTTTTGTGGCGAAGAGGGTTCATCAACGCTGCCCTGCTTCTGTTGCGCCCTGACCACGGGCGGCAATAAATGCGGCGTTGCCCGCTTCAACTCAGGTTCCGGGAGCTGGGCAAACTGGTTGATTGAGGGCAGTCGATATTGGGTTGGTACCCTTTTTTCTTCCGCTGATGCAGCTGGCAAGTGCAACAGACACGCGCAAACAAACACGAGCAGGTGACTCGTGCGCAGCGGTGATGCGCGGTGATTGGGGAGGCTGTTGGGTTCCACGTTTTTGATCCATCAAACACCGCGGAGAACTCGTCCATGGTTGGGAAGAGGGGGAGAATCGTACCGCGGGCTATGTTTTCGGGATCGACAGATAGTCGGTGCAAACCTGAATTCGCTTTGCTTTCATCGCACGGGTGCACCCTCACTGGGCGTTGCTCGTACCGTTGGTAACGGTTGCGACGGTAAAGTACCCGCGATTGACTTTTTAGGTACATCCCTCTCAATCGATCTTTTTTTCCGGTCTTCGCCTGCATCCTAGTGTTGAGTGGTAGTGTGCGCGCTCATAGCGCACGCTCGTCCGCAGACACCAAGAATTGTTTGACCCCGCACGGGTTGCAGAGAAAAAGATGAATTCCAAAAACCTCAGCCGTTCGCAACGGCAACCACAAGTTGCCGAAGATACGCAGCAGATTTCTCAGCGTCTAAACGAAGTCCATCGTTTAATGGAGCAACTGGAAGACCGCGTTCTGTTTGACGCGGTGCCGGACGCAAGTCTCGCCGTCGAGCAAGAACAGCTGGATCAAGTGTTCCAAATCCCGGCGGCAGAGAGCAGCGTTGATTCCGCCGTGCAGGAAGAAGAATCGATCCGCTATGAAGTTGTCTTCATCGATCCGACCGTTGATGGTGCCGATCAACTGCTGAACGATCTGCTTTCGGAGCGATCCGAGCAAGCGCTGGAAGTCCGCTTGTTGGATGCCAGCGGCGATGGTGTTGAGCAAATCGCCGCCGCGCTGGAAGGCCGCGATGACGTCGATGCGATTCACATCATCTCGCATGGAACCACCGGAGCGCTGCACCTCGGTTCAGCAGTTCTGGATGCTGCGTCGATGAATAATCAGTACGCTGATGAACTGGCCACCATCAATGCGGCGCTGCGTGACGATGCCGACTTGTTGGTTTACGGCTGTAACTTTGGCGAAGGCGAAGCAGGGCGCGCGGCAGCGGATCAATTGGCGCTGCTAACGGGTGCGGATGTCGCGGCCAGTACCGACGATACAGGAATTTCAACTCGTGGCGGCAACTGGATCCTTGAATATGCCACTGGTGTGATCCAAACCGAGATTGTCGTCAGTGACCATCTGATCAATACATGGGACGTTATTCTCGCTGCCAATCTGGAAGCGGAGGTCATCACATGGAACGTCATCGGCCTCGACTCCAACACCCCCACCGACGGACCGGACCGGTTTCCGGTTGGCGTTCGTGTTACCAATACTGGTGACGTCGATGCGACAAATGTGACAGCCGATTTTCTGTGGGGCGCTTACCACGACGGAGGAACTGTCAATACGGGCGGGGCCGAATACATCAACCTTTCCAGTGCTTCCAGTTACTCAATCGATGTGCTCGCGTCCGGCGAGTCGTATGACTTCTACTTTGAAGTACAAGTCACTCAAATCAAAGAGGCGTATCTTGATTCCCGGGAATACACCGTTGACATCAGTGCGGACACGCTGCCGACGATTTCCACTCCGACGAATCGCGAGATCTTTGTTGAGAAGCTGGTGTCCCAAAATCGCAACTCGTCGCTCAACATTTCGGGCGAGACAACGATGATCGTCGGCGAGGAGTACCAGATTACTTTTACGGCCTCAACCGCGCCTGGCGGTTATGAGCAGCTAGAGCATTTCATCACGTTTTCGCCCGACATGTTCGAAATCATCTCGACGGACGTGACTTACACTACTCCGACCGGAGCGACGAATGACCAGCTCTACGCCGATGCCGGTGGCTGGGATACAGATCGAACGAGTGCGACGTATAACTCGATCATTGGTCCAGAGAATTACGTCGGCGGCAAGGCAGGCGGTGACATTTCAATTGTCTACACTTTGAAGGTGTTGAACGGTGGCGCCACGAGCATCACAGGTGTCGTGTATGACTTCTCCGGTTCCAGTTTTCATTACAACACCGACTTTGGTGATCTGTTACTGAATGTAGTTCAGTACGAACGTCCCGTTGTCGACTTGGACATCGACGACAGCTCTGGAGCAACAGGCGGTGACTTCCAGACAACGTTCACCGAAGATGCCGGCGCTGTTGCGATCGCAGATTTTTCGGCACCCACCGTACACGACATATCAATTACCGACCCCGATGGATCACTGTTAACCAGCGCCGAGATCACCATTGACAATGCATTCGCTGGTGATTTGCTTTCGATTGATGCACTGTTGCTTCCCGCGGGCATCAGTGTCGATCCTGCATCGACTTCGACGAAGATCATTCTGACTGGGGCAGCGACACACGCCGATTATCAAACGGCGATCAGCTTGATTACATTTGAAAATACAAGTCAAGCCCCGGATACGACCGACCGACAAATTTCCGTCGTCGTCTACGATGATTCCGACAATCCAGACGATCCGGATGATACTCCGATCGCCAGTCTTCCTGTCATCACGACAGTTCAAGTCATCAACGTCAACGATGCACCCACGATCTCTGCGCCGGGTCCACAGTCGGGTTACGAGGATGTCGATTTGGCGATTGGAAACCTCGGATTTGCTGACGTTGACGCAGTGCCCGGCACAGATCTCGTTACCGTGACCTTATCCGTATCCAACGGTGTCTTGACCATTGTCGACACGACCGGGTTGACCTTTGTCAATGGCACAGCAAATGGAGAGGCAACCTTAGAAGTACAAGGCACGATCGACGCGCTGAACGCGTCCTTGAACGTGGCCAACAGTTTGATGTACACGCCGACGGCCAATGACTCGGCACCAGATACCTTAAACATCTCGATTAACGACGAAGGCAATAACGGTGTAGACCCGTCAACGGTTGGGCAACCGGCAACCGGCGACGCAGATGATGAAAGGGCGTCGACGACGGTTGATTTGACCATGAGTGCTGTGAACGACGCTCCCATGATTACCGCCCCAGCCGGTCCAATCGGGGTGATCGAGGACCAGTTTGTCTCGATCAACGGTGTGAGTTTCAGCGACATTGACGTCAGCGGAGCTGATGTGACGGTCACCATGAGTGTAGCTGACGGCACATTGACAATCGACGATACGGTGTTTGGAGGCCTGGGACCCGGCGACATCGTTGGTAATGGTACTGGCAACGTGACTCTGGTCGGTACGATCACCGAAATCAACACCACGCTTGCGGCACTGGATGCACTGCGCTATCGCGGTGACCAGGATTTTTACGGCACTGATACGCTAAATATTAATATCAATGACGGTGGTAACACCGGCGTTGATCCGTCAACCATCGGCGAGCCGAATACCGGCGGGGCAGCCGATGAGCAAGATAACGCCGCAATCACCATCAATGTGAGTGCGGAAAACGATCCCCCTGTTTTGGACTTGGATGCCGACGATACCACTACAACAGGGTCCGACTACGAAGCCACTTTCATAGAAGGCGGTGGCGCTATCGCGATTGCCGATTCTGACACGTCGGTTAGTGACATCGACGATATCAACATAGAGTCGGCCGTGATCACGCTAACGAATAAACAAAGCGGTGATGCGCTCACGGCACTAGATACACATCCTGCTTGGCCCGCTGGTATCACCGCGGTTGTGAACGCGACAGACGATATCGTGACGTTGACAGGATCGGCTTCCCTGGCTGATTACGAAACTGCTATCGAACTGATTCGCTTCGACAATACCGCGATCAATCCGTCCATTGTGGACCGTATCATCACTGTGACTGTCAACGATGGTGATGCAAATAGCAACACCGCGACCAGCACGATTCACGTGATGGCTTTGCCGGACGTGACGATTTCTGACGCGTCTACACAGGAAAGCGGAGATTTGATTTTCGATCTGACGCTCAACTCACCAGCGCTTGACGACATCGTGTTGGATTTAGCCACATCAGGTGTGACCGCGAGCGATGGGACGGACTACGAAAACATCAGCTTTGAATATCTGCCCGAGGGCAGTTCGGTCTGGTTACCGGCTGGCGGAGCGAATGGAACCGAAATTACCATCGCCAGCGGTGACTCGTCGGTACAAGTTCGCATAAACACGAATGACGACTATTTTGCCGAAGGTAGCGAGACAATGACGTTGTCGGTGGCGTCCGTGATTTCGGGAACAACCGATGATACAAGTGATACGGGAACCGGTACGATCAGTGACGAGGCACCTGCGGATACC
>JBFJVZ010000206.1:0-12903 GCA_041623895.1 Pirellulaceae bacterium
AAATCGATGGGCCGCCGAGGCTCCTGCCGAGCCAGCAAATGGTTGGGAGGGCGAGGCTCCCGCCGAGCCGCAAATCGATGGGCCGCCGAGGCTCCTGCCGAGCCAGCAAATGGTTGGGAGGGCGAGGCTCCCGCCGAGCCGCAAATCGATGGGCCGCCGAGGCTCAGCGGGAGCTTCGCCCTCCCAGATAGTTTCGTTTCGTTCCCACGTTCAATTTCCACGTTCAGGGCCTCAGCCGTGAAGCTCATTATCGCGATCATCCAGCCAGCCAAGCTGGAGGCCGTCAAAGAGGCGTTGACCCAAGTCGACGTGCATCGTTTGACCGTCATGGATTGTCAAGGATTCGGCCGACAAAAGGGAAAGACTGGAGTTTTTCGTGGTCATGAGTTCGCCGTCAACCTGCTTCGTAAGGTGCAGTTGCAGATCGCAGTCAACGAAGAATTTGTCCAGCCAACCATCGACGCCATCCTGCAAGGAGGCCGCACGGGCGAAGCCGGCGAGATCGGCGACGGAAAAATCTTTGTCTTGCCGATGGACGACTGCATCCGAATTCGCACCGGCGAACGGGGTGGCGAAGCGATCTGATTTTTTGGTCATTCCCTATCATCGGTGATGAACATGTCTGAACACAATCTTCCCTTGGCTGGGAAACGAGTGCTGATTCTGGTGGGCGAGATCTACGAGGATCTGGAACTCTGGTACCCCAAGCTTCGGTTGCAGGAAGCGGGCTGTGAGGTGACGGTTGCCGGCCCGACCGCCGGGATGCTTTACAACGGCAAGCACGGCTATCCCTGCGTCAGCGATGCCTCGATCGATCAGATGGATGCGAGCCAATTCGAAGCGTTGGTCGTCCCGGGAGGATTCATGCCGGACAAGCTGCGCCGCGAACAAACGGTCCTGAATCTGGTTCGAGCATTCGACCAGGCCGGCAAGCCGATTGCCGCGATCTGTCATGGCGGCTGGATTCCAATCTCAGCCGGTGTTTATCGCGGCGTTCGTGTGACCGGTTCACCCGGCATTAAAGACGATCTGGTCAATGCGGGAGCGGTCTACGAAGATGCCCCAGTCGTGGTCGACGGACATCACATCAGTAGCCGAAGACCCGACGATTTACCCGACTTCTGCCGGGCAATCATCACGCTGATGTCGACGTAGGTGCCGCGTCCTGGCATGACGCGAAAAGACGTTGGGCTTGGACGAAGCGGGGATCACAAGACTTCTGGGACCCACGGTTCTCGCGGAAGAAACCGGACGCTAACAAGAGCGTCCGGCCAGCTGATATGGCCAACGCCAATTCTTAATCAGGACAGGGCACTAAGCCGCGCTTTTTGCCTTGCGGCGTCGACGAAGACGAAGCGCACCAACGCATAACAGGCCCGCGAGCGCGGCGAAGCTGGAAGGCTCGGGAATCGCGGTTGCCGAAACGACCCGAAACATGGGCGGCGGAATGGTTACAAAGATCTCGGTATCAATGATCTCGAACGACGGTGCCCCCAAGCCATTGTTGTCCACGCCAGGCGAAGGATCCGGGTCGGTGAACACAAACTCGGTGATCCCCGCATCGGTGACCTGAAACATGAAGTTCCCTAATTCGACATAGCGGGTCCCGGGATCGGGCTCAACTCCATTGATGAAACTCGCCTCTGTTCCCGCCATACGAAAGTTCGAGAAAGAGGGACTGGGCACTTCATTGATTTGTTCAATCTGAAAGACTGGAAATGCATTCGATGTCATCACGCTGGTGACATTACCAAACGTGTTCTGGTAATCAGCGACAAAATCGAAGTTCAATACCCCGTTATCGGTTAAACGGGTATCGGGCAGCGGGATATCATCTTCGACCAAATACACGTTGATCGTCAGCAGGTCGTTAACAAAGGCGTTGACTTCATTGGTCGCCAGAGGCGCGCTGCCATTAACACCGAAGCCGAAGAAGATTGCCGCCTGGGCCGACGGCTGTGCAATCAAAGCAAATACGAACAAGCCAGTCAGGTAGGAAAGGAACCGCATGGTGTCGTGAAATCGATGAAAAACGTGAAACGAATGCCAGTTTCTGGATCATGCCCTGAGGACTTGGGATAGCCGAGCATTCCTGGCTAACTACGTGGCCCATAGTCTAACTTCAAACCACCGCCGATGCCCTTAAATCCAGCCTAATTCTACGATTTGCTGAGGTAATCGCGAGGGAGGCCGCACCACCAATCAGAGGGGATCCCGTCAATCGCCGAAACTCTTGGTGGGCGTCGAACTTAATGCTGAATAACAACAAGAAGCTCAGGGTCAGGCTGGCAGTGTTGCTGCCACTGGGATCGAATTCGCATCCATGATGCTCGGCGGTCGTCTGAAGACCCGAAGCGTGACAACATTTTGCATGAAGCGACGTAACGTGTTGCGAGCAAGCAGGTCACCCGAAGCGTCAGTTTTGAAGTTGCGATTCTTCGCTATCGGCCCGCTCTACGGCGTCGCAACGTCCTGATGGTGTGACCAGGCTGGGCCGAGTTTCTTGCGGAGGATTTCGGCGATTCGCGCGGCTGCGTGACCGTCCCAGTATTCTGGCGTTTGACCATTCCAATGGAAATTGTCGAGAACCGCATCCAAAGCTTGCATGACCCGTTCGTAATCTGTACCCAAAATCAAATTCGTGCCTTCGCTCACGGTGATCGGTCGCTCGGTATTCTCCCGTAGGGTCAAGCAAGGTATTCCCAAGACAGTTGTTTCTTCCTGGATGCCACCGCTATCGGTCAACACGACTGCGGCGTCGGCTTGCAAAGCAAGAAAATCGCGGTAGCCCAACGGCGGAAGCAGTTTCAGTCGCTTAACGGCCTGCAATCGATTCAACAAGTCAAGTTCTTTCAATCGTTGCAGAGTCCTGGGGTGAAGGGGAAACACAATCTCAAGTCGCTGACCGGTTCCTTGAATTATTTTCAACATATTGTTTAGCCCATCGGCCGAATCAACATTGGAGGGCCGGTGTGCCGTAAGTATGGCGTAGTTCTTTGCCGTCAGTGCATATTTCTCCAAAACTGAGTTGCGATCAAGTTCTCTTAATATTCTCAACATGGTGTCGATCATCACGTTGCCGACAAAATGAACTTTGTCGGGCGGCACGCCCTCACGGTACAAGTTGTCGTTGGCATCACGAGAGGTCGTGAACAACATTGTCGAGATGGCATCGACACACAATCGATTGATTTCTTCGGGCATCGTCCGATCCCCCGACCGCAAGCCCGCTTCGATGTGCGCGACAGGGATTTGCAATTTCACGGCAGCCAAGGTTGCAGCGAGTGTTGAATTGACATCACCGACTACGATCACCAGGTCGTAGCTGCTCTGTTGTAGCAGTTCCTCGATCGCCACCATCACACGAGCCGTCTGTTGGGCATGAGATCCGCCAGAAATCCCCAAGTTGATTTCGGGTTTGCGTAAACCTAAATCCACGAACAATGATTCGGACATCGCTTCGTCATAATGCTGTCCGGTATGAACCAGTGTGGTTGAACACCACGAGTCCTGAGAATCCAATGCGCGCAAAATCGGATCGATTTTTACGAAATTAGGGCGTGTACCGACAATAAGTAACAAGCGTTTCATCGTGTGAGTACTCCGACTTTCTACAGCCGACGTGTGGGTGATCGCATCGCTTTGAGCACGGGAATCCACAGTCAGTCGACGTGTCGTTTAGATCCGGTAGGTCAAAGCAAGGCGGGATTCACGCGACACAATCTCGTGGGCCTCATCATCATTGACGAGGTTTTCATTTTCAGCAAATCGGCAATGGTCGTAGGGTATTGTCGAAAGCCAACATTCGGCAATACGTCGCCCGAGATCATCACGGCCCCGTGCCCGTCCCGAGTCGACTTACTGGGTCGTGCCGTTATCACTCATCACGGGATAACCGACGCCAACGGTGACGTTATGATTTTCTGATCAAACACGGGACAATGGTCGGACACGATGTGACCGATGAGCGGGGGAGATTTGAGATTGCCGGATTGGCTGGTTTAGCCGGGATCCTCGCCGCCTTGGCAAGCGACGACGATGCGCTCCCGCTAACGCCACCACGCGCGACGCCTTCCAGCCCCTTGAAACCGTAGATCGTTTGTTCCTCTGGCGGGTTGTCAGCGGCGCTACGTTGCACCGGGCGGAAAACAAATCGCCGATTCACAGAAGTGAGATTCGACTCAAAGTTTTCTACCGGGTGTCGACCGGCGGATCTACTGCTGGCTGGCCATTGGTAACCACGGCTCCGTTTTCATTGGTGGGCTGATTGGGTTTTTGCTTGCTACGCCGACCTGACCCGTAGTATTCCCCATATCGGTCGTTTCCATAGGAATAGCCGTACGTGTAACCGTACCCGTACTGATAATATCGCCCGCTATTCATGTAGCCGTCGCGACGGACATATTTTCCGTACTCTCCAGCCTCTCGGCTGCCCACGCCGTTGATGACGACGCCGATTACTTTGGCGTCCAGCGTTTCTAGCATTCGGGATGCTTGAGCGGCCAACGGCCGAGCATCTTTTCGCAAACGAATGACCAGCAGAACTCCATCGACGCGAGGCGCGATGTTGCTTGGATCGGTCACGGCTAACAGTGGTGGTGAGTCGACCATGATGATGTCGTATTGGTCGCGAAGTGCATCCAACACATGATCGAATCGGGCGGACGCCAAAAGCTCAGCTGGATTGTCCGGCCGGTCACCGGCCGGAATCAGCGACAGGTTGGCTACTTCTGTCTCTTGAGTGGCTTGATCCAGCATTTCTGGCGACACTTCTTCACCGCTGGAAACCTGTTGCAGCAACCATGACAGACCGCTGCCCGCTTGCTCATCTTCCACACCGAACAGCTTGCCGACCTGAGGTCGGCGCATGTCGGCGTCGATCAACAGCACCTTCTTGCCCATTTGTGCCATTGAGATTGCAATGTTCGAGGCAATCGTTGTTTTTCCGTCTGCCGGTACAGCGCTGGTAACCTGCAGGACTTGCTGCCCACGACCCTGATTGCTGAAAAACAAAGCGGTGCGAATCGCCCGGTAGGCTTCGCTGTGAACACTCTTGTTACGGAAATAACTACACAGAACCGGGCTCAGTCTCGAGTTAAGCGCCTGCTTGGCCTTGCGCGTCGAAGAATCCCCCGGTGTGATCGGAATGTGACCGAGTACGGGTAGTCTGAGATGCTGCGCGATCTCTTCTGCACTGCGGTAGGCACGATTTGCCCATTCAATCAAGTAGGCCAATCCGAGCACGAATAAGAATCCGATCGTGCCGCCCATGCCCAGAGATCGTGATAGGGAGGGCGCGGTTTGGTAGCCATACTTGGGCTTTTCCAGGGTGATAACTTTGAGTCCTTCGGCACCCTTCATGACATCGAGCTCATCGAAACGGGCGACGATTTTTTCGTACAGCGCTTGTTGTCTTGAAATGTCGCGTTCAAAACCCGCCGAAATAATTTCTGCGGTACTCTCGTCTTTGGCTTGCTTCAGTTCCAGCTGATATTGCGTATCGATGACCTGCATTTCGTGAAGCAGCGCTTTCCGCTGCTGTTGCATGGCCAGTATATAAAGCTTGACTTGATTCGCGATCTCATCTCCATCACCCTGGGACTCGATCAATTTCATGGCTGCTGATCTGGCTTTGTCGAATTCCAATTGCAGTTCACGCTCGTTTTTCTCGATCTCTTCGATCAAACCCTTGCTAACAGCGATCTGCGATTGAATGTCTTTGACCAGCGGGTGTCCGGCACCGTATTGATTCAGCAGTTCCTGCTCGCGTAGTTGCAGCGGAATCAGCGTTTGCTCACGCTCCATGTCGGCCCGCGACATACGGATCGGTGACTGTTCGATGATGTTCAGTGGCGACTTCGCGTCTTCGGTGATTTCCGAAACAGCATTGGACGTTTCTTGTAGCATCAGCAGGATGGCGGGCCATTCTTCCTTGGTCTTGATCGCCTCTTCCGTTGCCCGTAGCTTGCTTTCTAAGCGGGCTTGCTTGACCAGCAAGTCTTGCTTTTCAGCTAAAAACTTATCCGCATTCTCGCGATGAACGCTGGTGCGCTGCCCACCGCGATAGATCAGAGGCGATGTCTTTTTGAACTCGTCGTACCGCTGTTCCAATTCGTTCAGTTTCTTGCTGACCTCGCCTTTGACATCGTTGATCAAGTCACGAGTTTCCTTGCCCACTGTGTCGTGCTGATCCCGGAGGTGTTCGCCGTAGGCATCGATGACGGCTTGAACAACTCTGCGCGTTGATCCCGGATTACCACATGAGTAGCTGATTTCCAAAATCGAAGTGTCAATACCGCCACCGACCGGATTGACACTGACGCCGCCGATCAAGCGGGCTCCGATCACTTCGGCTCGTTGGCCGCTGAACCATTCGTCATGAGTCAGGTCACCCAAATTGGCGGCGTCCGTCAGTACCTTTTCGCTGCGGATGACCATGGTCTCGTCGAACAGCGAGCGGACACCACCGCGTGGATCAATCCCCTCGACCGGCATATTTCGGCCATACGGTTCGACGACCTGAATCCGTGCCGTGGAACGGAACACGGATGGATCCTTGGTATATTTTAGGAAACCGGCACCCAGCCCCGCAGCCAAGCCAAGCAATAACAACCACTTGCGCTGCCATAGTAAAGCCCAATGGTCGATCGACGTACCATCCCCTTTGTCCGGTCCCACTTGAATGGGCTCGGGAACGGCGTCATACGGTTGTGTCTGATGATCCATTGTTGCTGATCGGGGTTGAGATGGACGGAACGGGTGAGTCGCCTGGGGCGAGTGCGAGGTTTTCCGATTTACGCGTACCCGCATATAAACGCGTCACCCGCCGTAAAGCCATAGCGAATAGGCGAATTGGGTCCCCCTTAAGATCGATTAGACAGGAAAAAATCCGCAGCAAAACGCCATTTGTGGATTTTGAGCCGCATTCCACGAATGCAGCACATTGTTATCGGCCAAGAAAAATCCGAGCAAGGGCGATTTCAGAGCCCCTCACTCGGCGGCTCTCTGGGCCGCCAGCACTTTGCTGGTCTGATCGGCCAACAGTTGATATTTCGCAGCGATATCATCCAATCCCAGCCCCAGGTACGCCTTGACCAGGTTGGGGTAAATCAGATTCTTCAACTGCAACTGTTGAACGCCTTTCAATGATTTCTCCAGGTCTCGGATCGCTTCTTCGTGCCGTCCCAGCTTCAGCAAGATCTGGCCGCGAGTCTCCAACACATAGGGGTTTTCGGGCAACATTTCTAAAGCGCCCTCTGCCAGCTCGAGTGCTTCCTGCAAGTCGGCTCCCTCTTCGGCCGCCAAGGCGACCGCCAAATTATTCAGGATTCCCGCGGCATTCAGTCCATGGCTTTGTGCCAGTCGCAGATGTTTGATGGCGTCATCGAACTTGTTATCCAGAAGAGCCAGGGTGCCTTCGACGAAGTGCAGCGTGTCGGGTTCCAGGCTGGCTAGCAACGTGCCGCGGAGTGCAACGTCGCCTTGGTCGCGAGTTTCAGCCAGGAGCCTCTGGATTGCGTCCAAGACGTGCATGTTGTCGGATGCCAGCTTCAATCCGGCCGCTGCGTACTTGAATCGCCGATCGAGCACGGCGGGCTTGAGCCGGTCAGGATTCTTCAGTTGCAGGCTAGCGCCGGCGCAAGCCTCCACCAAAGCATTTTTTAAGCGCTCGTCCGGCACAAGCTGGTAACCTTGCTGAAGCACATCAATGCATTCATCCCATGCTTCGGTCATCAGCAATGCTTGAGCCAAGTTTAGCCGGGTGTTCACATTGGCGGGATCGCTCAACAACACCTCGCCAAGATAGTTTTGGGCTTGGGATGCGTATGCCATGGTGCGCTGCTCATGGCCCGTCTCGGCATACAACATTGCCAGGCTGAGCAGCAAATCGGGCTGATCGTGGGCCAACTCCGACAATCGTTCGGCGGCTTCGGACTTCAGTCCCATTTCCGCCAGATAGACGCCCATCAGCTTCTTGGCAGTGACCAACTGCTGGCCACGCGCCAGCTTCAATAGCTTCGTTAGGTAATGCCTGTACCGTTGTTGCTTTTCTACCTTCCAACCGCTGACCGGCGGATCGTTGTAGTGCTTGCCGAGAATCCAATAAATCGCCGGAACATGAGCACCGGCAGCAAGTTGCTGCATGTAGTATTCGCAAAGTTGCGGCTGACCAAGGTCACTGGCGATCAAGGCACGCTGATACTGCAACTCGGCGTCCAGCGGGTTCTGATCGATCAAGGTGTTCACACTGACCATCGCAATGGGATAATTTTTTTGCTGAACTGCCTCGCTGAGTTGCTGGCGGTACATGGTTTCGCGCCAATTCCGGCCGGCGCTGCGATACCAAACGACTAAACCCAAGACCCCCAACATCACCGTGAGCGCCGGCAAGGCAGGGAGCATGCTGCCATACGGTCGAGACACAAGCCAGGAGCCGATGAAGCGAACCAGCCCCCAAATCCACACCAGCGGATTGAAGAAGCTGCTACGATCAAGCGTCTGGCGTTTATCGCGTTTGGTCAATGGCCGCGACTGAGCCCAGGCCGGATCCCGGAAACGGAATGCTGTGGCGAATGCCTTTTGCATCCAGCGAATCGGCCCAAGTCGTTGGAGCTTTTTTCGGCGTTCGGCGCGACGGATGTCTTTGGAGAAATCGTGTCGACGCTGCTTCGATCTTCGCCGTCGGCGGATCCAATTCTTCAACAACCCATTCATGCCGCGTCTCCGCCGCCCGCTGGCTGTTGATCCGTTGCCTGCAAGTATCGTTTCCGCACTGCCTCGCGCGCTCGAATGTGTAATTCGCGCAGGTGTTGGCGTTGCTCGTCGGTGTATTCAACCGGCGAGGTTGCCCACAGCTGAATCATCATGTATTGCTCGAACATTCCCTTACGCCAGCGGTTCTGCTCCAACCGCGCGCCGATCAAACCGCCGACACTTGTGTGCGGTGGCGCGACGGGATCGCCTGTGCGATCCAAACAGCTGAACACCAAGACGGCGTGTTCTCCGGAGCGCACCCATGTCGATGCATCACAGGGCCAGACCGCTTTGCCGCCATTGCTGACGGGCATGTCAATGACGGTTTGATCGTTCAATAGCCAGCCATTGGCCCCGTAACATTCAGCCAAATTATGCCATTCGTAGTAAGGTTGGCTGACGGCCAAACGCACCCGCATGCCGTCTGAGATTCCTTCCCAAACGTCAGCGTTGGAGCCCAATTCAAGTTTCTCTTTGCTCTTGGCGTGCTGGTAATTGTAGACCACCAACCCGATGTCTTCGCTGATGATGTCTTCGTCCAGTGTCCAGAATTGCGCCGTTGGTTTGCTGATCTGCTGCATTTCCGCCAGCAATGGCCGGACTTGGCACGCCAGTCCCAGCAGCAGTAAACACACGGCAGCCGCCGTTAACGGCTGTCCCCAGCGGAAGTCGCGGATGGCAGTAACAGTATCAGTCGACTCCTCCACGCGGACCACATCCAACGGGGTTTTGTTTTTGTCCTGGGTCGCAAAGATTCTGTTCCAGAGGTTTTCCCAAACAACAAACCGAATTGAATGATGCGATGCCGGCACTGGAAAGGCGAGGACTTGGATTAGCCGGTCGGTGGATGCCAAGAAGCCCATCGCCAAAGCCAGGCAGAGATAGCCCAGCAAGTCGTGCTTCCAGCCATGCAACAGGTCGATCCCGTACCACTCCTGGGCAACGGCGACGGCGACGATTCGAATGACATTCAAAAGTCCGGCCCACAGCACCGCGGCGATCAGGTAGATCGGTAACAGGGTGACTCGTCGTTGTAACCAGGCCACCAGGAACATGCTGCAGAACAACATCGTGAACAGCGATTGAACGCCACTGCAAGCTTCACCCACGAACAACGTGCCACTGGCAAGCTCAAACACATTCCCCTGCATCCGGTGGGGTAATTCAATCATGTCCAAGACAAGACCGCTGAGCCGGGACGATACCCGTTGCAGCCACGACATCAAATGCGTGTCCAGGTGCATCGGCAAGCGGATCAACAGCAACAGCGGCGGCCACAGGTGCATCAGCCCCCAGTAGCTCTCCACTTGATTCTGTGACTTCATCCAGGCGGCAATGAACAGCACCCAGCCGATCGTGCCCAGCCAAGGTGACCAAATCCAGATGCCCGCGATCAGGAACAACAAACCAACCGCGATCATGGCGAAGGCCAGAGCATCGTGTGGGAACGCCACCTCCTTGTCCCATCGCAGCCACGCCAGAATTCCAACACCGCCGATCAAAAAGGGAAAGTATTGATAATGTGCTAGCTGCCACATCCAGGTGAAGTGCATGGCAAGCAGCGGCAACGGCACCAGCAACAGGAACAGCCAGAAAACGGCAGCGGCGGGAAGGTTGGATAATCGCATGTGGGCGGCGATCGAGTAGGCAGGGTAAAGTCTTTCACTAGCCTAGGTCCGCGTTTGCTGTCAAGATGATCCTTCGAACGAGAAACGGACCGCCTTTTGAGACGGTCCGTTCCAGTTAAGTCGGTTTAATTCGGCTACTCAGGCAGCCGCTTTGGCACGCCTGCGACGCCGGTAGACAACACCGCCAACCGCCAGGGCTCCCAACAGCGCGAACGAAGACGGCTCCGGAGTCGCGACGATCGTTGACGTGACCGACGTGATCGGTCCGACGGTGACCGAGCCAGGGAAGCCGGGAATATCAAACAGGAAGCCGGATACGTTGATCGCAAGCGGCGGAGATGACTGGCCTTTGATGATCGCCGCAACATTATCGTTGTTGGGCAAAGAATTGGAGATCACGTTGTTAGCGTTGACAAAGTCAAAGGTAACCGAGGACGTTCCGGGAGGGCCAGCCATCGTAAAAGAGGCCGAATCTGAGACGCCATCGGTGATCGTGACCAAGCCACCAGGGAATGAAAACGGACCACCAAAACCAGCCGAAGTAAGGTCGAGACTCGCCGAGGTCAGGGCACCGGGGTTAACGCTGGGCACTGGCTCCGCTTGCATGACTGCGGTAAAGGCGTAATTGCCATCACCCAAGTAACCCGCTGGGGGCGGACCGACCGGATTGGTCAAATTCATGAACCCACTCAGGGTCACCGTGAACGCCTGGGACGTTCCCGCCAGCATCGCGCTGAGTAAAAGAATGGCTGCAAATCTCTGGAACATAACTCTCTATCTCTAAGCAATCATGCTGCTGGGGTTAACTACCGGGCGAATCCTTTTCCAGCCCATACGCAAACTAATCAAAAACGCGGCCAACAAACCGAGCATCCAACTGGATGGTTCGGGAGCGGCAACCACGGAGACGCTAATGCTGTCGAATAGAAAACTGTTCGACGGACTGGGGTTCACATAGTAGTGGGTGAATTGTTCTAAATTTGCACCGTTCATGCGGAACAAATCAAAGGTGGCGTTGCCCATCACTGGGTCGCCGGTCATGCCGGCAAAGTCTGTCGTTGTGCCGTCGGTCCAGGTGTAGATCGTTGGCGGACCCGTGTCCGGCGCACCAGGTCCGGCGATACCGACCGTGGCACCAAAGGCACCGAAACTACCGGAGTCAAGTGGATTCGCCGCTGAGGCGACCTTGGCTCGGGTGAAGGTCAGATCAGTGGGCGTGATATTGCCGCTGGTCGCATTAATTACGGAAACCGACAGCACAAATGTTAAGTCTTCGCCAACCGCATCGATGGTGGAAAACGTGTCCCCGACACTGTCAATTCCCAACCCGCCAGGTGCTCGCCTTGCAACCGCCGTGCCCGTCGCGGGGACGATGCTGAGCGAAAAGACAAAATCTGCGTCGGCACCTGTTACCGCACTCGTTGCCGTAAAAGTCAACGGCGAAGCAATCGGAACATCGCCAGCCGTGGTGTTGGGAAAGCCAAACGTGTGGGTAATCAGAACCCCTTTGGCTTGGCCTTGGAAGCAAAGAACAGTGAGGAGAGCGGTAAATATCGCGGAGCGGGACATTTGAGGCGTTGAGATGGATAAAGGAGGCAATCCGTGTCTGCTTGGACCTCGAAGTCTACTTTGCGCTTCACCAACGTCAACAAAAAAGGAGGCATAAACAACCAAACGGAATAGTGGACTAGTGTTCAGTTCCTGCCAGACGTTCGTGCTCCTTTGCCAAGTCCATTTCGCCCAGCCCGCGATAGGCTTCCGCCAGCGCTCCATGGAGGCCCGGGTTATTTGGCATCGTTTTCAGTGCTTGCTCCAAGTCACCCAGGGCATCCTGCCAACGCTGCATTTTCACGTAGATTCGCCCTCGAGTGTCCAGCATTGCCGGCAGTAGCGGGTCATCTTGCTTGGTCGCATCCAGCGCCTGATTGATGACTGCCAGTGCTTTGGGAAGTTGCGCAGCCTCCTGATGGGCGAGCATCCAGGCGACATTATTTAGCAGGGTCGGCATTTTCGGGTCGAGCCGATAAGCCTGACCGAAATGAAGATTCGCTTTATCGTTGTCGCCCTGTTGCTTGCCGGGCTCTGGCGCGAGCGCGACCACCTGGACGACATTCCGCTGACGGCTTATCCGCGGCACGTTGCCGACGATTCCGCGGTCACCGTGACATGGTTCGGCATAACGACCCTGCTGTTCGACGACGGTGACACCCAGATTCTGATCGACGGCTTCATATCCCGGCCGGGCTTGCTCGATATCTTGATGCGACGCCCGGTGAGCAACGATGCCGCGACAATCAATTACTTTCTGAACAAGCACCGGGTAAGGCGCCTGGCGGCCATCATACCCGTGCATTCGCACTTCGATCACGCGATGGATATCGGGGCGATCGCAAACCGCAGCAGCGCGTCGGTCCTCGGGTCGATCACGACCGCTAACATCGCACGAGGCGCCGGCGTGCCCGAGGACCAGATCGTCGTCGCAGACACCGGCGCGGAATACGGTTTTGGTGAATTCGCGGTT
>JBFJVZ010000207.1:0-12861 GCA_041623895.1 Pirellulaceae bacterium
CTCGTGTCCGTGATGCCCAATGCCGGACCACACATCGAATTCAAAGGCTACTCGAATATGCCCATCGAGTGCAAAACATCTCCTCTTCGGGTGGAGGATGGAAAGATCAAAGTACCGACTGGGCCGGGCATCGGAGTGGATATCGATCCGGACTACATCAAACAACATCAGGTGGTCAAAGACGTCTAACAGAGAACCGAGTTGGGAGCGAGGCGTTTGCGGCCTGCCAACTCGTTCCGTTCAGGACACTTCAGTCCGATCTCGTACTGTCATCTCGGCCGGCCGGCTTTCGTCAGAGCCTGATTTTGGCTTGAAAAAGGTGGGGGCATTCCCATCGGAATTCTCCCCAGTTCCGCGACCGATCGTCCGCACATCGCGACCCTCCTAACTGGCGTTGAGGGCCTAGTTCCCTTTTTGGGAGTGGAGGTTCAAATCCTCTCGGCCGCACTTCTTTTTTCGGTGGTATTGCAGGGAGGCAACAGCCTGCAGAGGCTATGATACTGGCTTCCCAACACGCTTACCGAAAGAGAAGCTGATGATCCGATCCTTGTTTGCCACTTTGTTTTTCTGTCTTACCATGTCGGTGGTTTCCGCCGCCGATCGGCCCAATATCGTCTTTATCTTTACCGATGATCACTGCCAGCAAGCGCTCAGTGCCTACGACGCCTCGCGGATGGCGACGCCCAACATGGATCGCATCGCCCAACAAGGCATGCTGTTCAATCGCTGCTATGTGACCAACGGAATTTGCGGTCCCAGCCGCGCCGTGATTCAAACGGGTAAGTACAGCCACCTGAATGGTTTCGTACGCAACGGCAACAAGTTCAACGGCGACCAGCAAACCTTTCCAAAGCTGTTGCAAGCCGCGGGATATCAGACCGCAGTGATCGGTAAATGGCATTTGGCCACCACGCCTCAAGGCTACGATTACTACGACGTTTTGAAAGGACAGGGACCCTATTACAACCCGCCAATGATTACCGCCGGTGGCGATGGCAAACCGGTCACTCGCCCGCACACCGGGTACACGACCGACATCATCACCGAAAAAACGCTTACCTGGTTAAAGGAAGCTCGCGATCCCGACAAGCCGTTCATGGTGATGTATCAACACAAGGCACCTCATCGTAACTGGCAGCCGGGACCCAAGTACTTGACGTGGTTGGATGATGTGGAAATCCCGGAGCCCGAAACTTTGTGGGATGACTACACCGGACGCACCCGATCGGCCGCCCGGCAAACGATGACGATCAAGACGCACTTGAACGATAACGACTTGAAGTTATCGCCGGCTCGCGGGCTGAACCCCGAACAGCGGAAAGTTTGGGATGCCGCTTACAAGCCAAAGAACGAGGCTTACCTGAAAGCCAAACCCGGCATGTCCGAAACCGAAATCATCAAGTGGAAATACCAGCGGTATGTCAAAGACTACCTGCGCTGTGTGAAGAGTGTCGATGATGGTATCGGCGAGCTCTTGGACTATTTGGACGAAGCAGGTCTGGCGGACAACACGGTCGTGATGTATTCATCGGATCAGGGCTGGTACTTGGGGGAACACGGTTGGTTCGACAAACGTTGGATGTACGAAGAATCGCTAAAAACGCCGCTCCTGGTCCGTTGGCCCGGAAAAACCAAAGCCGGTGCAGTGAACAATGACATCGTTTCCAACCTGGACTTTGCCGAGACCTTTTTGGATCTGGCCGGTGTGAAAGTTCCCGGCGACATGCAGGGCCGCAGCATCGTTCCGCTATTAGAAGGCAACACGCCCGCGGATTGGCGAAAAACCTTTTACTATCACTACTACGAAAACCCCGGCGCCCACAACGTGGCTCGTCACTATGGCGTCACGGACGGTCGCTACAAGCTGATTCGCTACTACGCGCTGGAGGGCGAAGCGATTGATGACTGGGAATTGTTCGATTTGAAGAAAGATCCCAACGAGTTGGTGAACATGTACGGCAGCACCGATTTGGTCCAAGTCCAGGATCGACTGGGCGGCGAATTAACGCGGCTGCAAGGGTTTTACAAAGTACCGGCAGACACCGACATCGGCCGCCAGAAGAGAAAGAGGTAGCGGACTACTCCGTGTGCCGTCCGCTGGGTTCGTTCATACCAGCGAACGACGACTTTGAATTCACGGCGGTAGAATCGTCGCGCCAGCATTTTTCATGGCTGCAATGGCTGCATCGACGTCGCCGGGATTCAAGTTCACGCCGCGGCATCCTGCCAGGATGACGCGGCTAGGATAATTCAGTAGCAAGGCATCCAAGACGGTGAACTTGACGCAGTAATCGGTTGCCAATCCCATCACCGATAATTCAGTCGTCCCGATTGATTTGAGATAGTCGTTCAAGTCGGTCGCCCGGCGATGGCCGTTGTCAAAGAAACCGCTGTAGCTGTCGATGGAGCAGTCGGTTCCTTTTTGCGTCACGTGATTGATCCGACTTGTGTTCAACCCCTCAGCAAACTCGGCTCCCGGCGTTCCCTGGACGCAATGATCGGGCCAGGCGATTTGGTCCAGGCCGTCGAGCTGAAACAATTGCCCCACGCTCACATCCTGATGCTGGCTAGCGAAGCTGCCGTGATCAGCGGGGTGCCAATCTTGGGTGGCGACGACATGCTCTGCCGTCTCTATCGCAGCGTTGGCAACGTCGATCACTTGATCGCCGTCGGGAACCGCCAATGCGCCGCCGGGCAGGAAATCGTTTTGGATATCGATTAAGAGCAGAACGTTCATGGTTGGGATAGCGGTGGTGTGTGTGGAACGTTGGCACCTGTGCCGATAACGACGTTCGCCCGCGGAGCGTGCGACGACTTTGCGACGACGGTACGATGTACGATAAGAATCGACTTCGACTTTGGCAACATCTTGGTGAGAGACATCTATGTGCCGCTTCCACATCTTATCGATCGCGATCACCTTGGCAGGCTTTTCGCAGTTCGCTTTCGCAGGCGATGCGGACTTAAAGAAGCTGCTGGATGAAGTCTGGGATTTCGAACTGGTCGAGTCACCGATGTTGGCCACCGATGTGGGCGACCCGCGGGGGCAGGATCGTTTGCCGGACGACAGCCTCGACGCAATCGAGCGGCGGGCGGCCAAGCGGGCCGATTTCATGGCAATGTTGAAGCAGATTCCGCCGCAATCCTTGTCCCCCCTGGCGCAGGTCGATCGGGAACTTTTGCGCCGTCGGCTGGCCAGCCAGTTGTCGGATCATCGTTTCCAAACACACTTGATGCCGATCAGCAATCGATCGGGATTTCACATTCAGTTCCCCGAGCTGCCGCGATTGATGAATCCCAAGACGGAGAATGATTTTCGCAACTACATTGCTCGCCTGAACGATTTCAGCCGTTTCACCGATCAGCAAATCGAATTGCTGCGCCGTGGAATTGCTGCGGGGCTGACCCAACCCGCCATCATCATGCGCGATTCCGTCACGCAGGCGGAAGCACACATCGTCGACGGAGCGGGCAAATCACTGTTGTTGAGCGATATCAACGAAGAAGCTCGTACCAGGCTCAATCCCGCTCAGTGGGAATCGATCGAAGCCGACATTCGTGAAGCGATCTTGCAAAGCGTCGTGCCCTCATACCGGCGGTTCGCCAAATTCTTGCAGAACGAATACCTGCCGGCATGCCGGGGACCGATCGGCGCAGCGGGACTTGCCAACGGCCGTGAGTTTTACATCGATCGTGTGCAGTATTTCACGACGATCCAGATCACGCCTGAAGAGTTGCATCAAACTGGTTTGGCGGAGAATGCGAGGATCCGCAAGGAAATGAATGCGATCCGCGAAGCAGTGGGTTTCGATGGTGATTTGAAGGCTTTTGTGGATCATCTCCGCAGCGACCCAAAGTTTTACGCCAAGACGCCGGATGACTTGATGAAAGCAGCCGCCTTGATACTCAAGCGTGCCGACGGCCGCCTGCCGGAAATCTTTGGCCGCTTGCCGCGAACGCCTTATGGATTGTGCGAAGTCCCTGACTTCATTGCGCCGCAAACCACAGCCGCTTATTACTGGCCGCCATCAACCGACGGCAAGCGCGGCGGAACCTACTATCTGAACACCTACAACTTGTCGTCTCGCCCGCTGTATCAACTGGAAGCACTGTCACTGCACGAAGCCGTTCCCGGACACCATCTGCAACTGGCGCTGCAGGCGGAGCTAGAGAACTTGCACCCGATTAGCCGCGAGAGCCGCATGACGGCGTTCATCGAAGGCTGGGCCTTGTACAGCGAACGACTCGGAAAGGAGATCGGTTTCTACAAAGATCCTTATCAAGACTTCGGCCGCCTGAGCATGGAGGCCTGGCGAGCCAGCAGGTTAGTGGTCGACACCGGCATTCATTGGATGGGTTGGACGCGGCAGCAGGCGATCGACTACATGGCCGACAATACGGCGCTCAGCCAGCACAACATCGTTGCCGAAGTAGATCGTTACATCGGCTGGCCGGGACAAGCGTTGGCTTACAAGACTGGCGAGCTGGCAATTTCGCGGATCAGACGCAAGGCGGAACAACGGCTGGGCGACAAGTTTGATGTCCGCGCATTCCACGACCGCGTTTTGGAGGTCGGTGCGATTCCGTTGCCGTTGTTGGAAGAAAGAATCGACGCTTGGATTGCGGCAGGCTCGTAGAACGGAAACGATTATCAGGGTTGAGACGATATCGCTGAACATGCAAGTGTCGCGATCAGTTTCGATGAAAAAACTGTGAAGAGTTGGTGAATTCTCGAGACTCGAAGGAGATCAGCTAATCAAGCTAGGAAACTGTCGCGAAGGAGCCCCAGATGCAGGCGATGGAAACGCGATTTGTGGTATATCTTCAACCGTTTCCATCCATCAACCTGGTTTTTTAAATGAGCGTCAAACTAACCTTCGCTTCGGGCAGCGGTGCTGGGATCGAGAAACTGCTCAAGCACGGGTTTTACATGATCGGTCGAGATCAGGAATGCCAGATTCGACCATCAGGTCATTCTGTCAGCCGCAAGCATTGTCTGCTGCATCTTTCCGGCCGCGGTGTCCGTGTTTTTGATCTCGCCAGCGCGAATGGTACACACGTCAACGAACAGCAATTGAAGCCGAATCAATGGGTCTGGCTCAGCGAAGGCGATAGCTTGCGATGCGGCCAGGTCGTGTGTGATGTTTCCGTCAATGCGACCGGCTCCGCGCAGACAACGACAAAGCCGGCAGCCCCAACCAAAGCATCCAAACAGCCGGCCGCGCGCGAGATTCACAACCCCGCTTGGCAAGACTTTGACATTGTCAGTTTTCTAGAAGCGGAAGACGAAGCGGAACGTCAACTGCGTTACGCCGTGCGGCAGAATCAGGTTCGGTGTGAAGTGCCTTCTAAAGAAGGAGCCGCCAAACGAAACTCCGCGCGATCGCGCGAAGTGACATCGATCGATCTTGTCGGCGGCGACAAAGAGGCGCAAGCGGTATTGGCAGAAGCTCGCAAGAGCGCCGCCAGAAAGGCGGGCAAGCAAGTCGACGATCCAGATTCACCGCTGTCACTTCGTGCCCGCCGGATCGCAGCACTGCGAGCAAAGATTGAGGCTGAACGCTGCAGCGCCGAACGCAACGAAGCGATCAAACGCACACTAAGCCAAAATGGACGTGTCATCGATCGTCCTTTGCCCCGCTCCTCGGCTCGGAAAGTGTCCGCGGCCCAAAAAATGAAAGCCACGCGACCACAACCGACAGCAATGAGATTGGAAAGCAAGAAACTGTACGCAGCGGTTTTCGTGTCATTGCTTTTCGGCGGCTTTTTCGTCTACTCCTTGTATCAAACAGCAGCGGGCACGCCGGCGCAAATCATCCAGGAAATCGATTGAATCAAAGTCGTCGTTCGCTCCTGGTGCTGCGTTGAGTCAGTTTTTGTGCGCCGCGAAAAGGGGTCAGACCTGGTCAGACCCCAATAGTGCAAAGCACCCTTCGGGTCATGTAATGCCTCGGAAGGGCTGGGCGATGATTTGCGTGTCGGCACAAAGCGGTGTATCCGCCGCAATCGCGTCTTAATGGTCGGCGATTAACCGCTCGTTAGCCTGTTCTTCAGGTTTCTGCAGCCAGACGCACGGGGACATCAGCTACGGGGTGGCGGCGATGATTGCGGGGGCTGGCTGAAAACGATCTCGGATTCCTATAATTTTCCGCGTGATCAGCACCAAGCGGCACCGCAATCGCAGCCTGGATCGCCGTTTCTCGGAGCACGAAAGCGAAGAATTCTGGCTGCCTGATCGAACAACCATTTTATCCGATGCCGGCCAGCGATTGGTTAGGCCTACCCCTTGCCAGGAGAAAGACGAACTGTGGCTATCAAAGTTGGAATTAACGGTTTTGGTCGAATTGGAAGATTGGTCTTTCGCGCTTCCCTGACCCGTGACGACATCGAAGTGGTTGCCATCAACGATTTGCTTGATGACGAATACCTGGCGTATCTGCTCAAGTATGATTCGGTTCATGGCCGATTCACTGGTGATGTTTCCGTTAAGGATGGAGACCTTGTCGTGAATGGCAAAACAGTGCGGGGCACGGCGGAAACCGATCCCAGCAAGCTTGCCTGGGGAGATGTCGGCGCGGACATCATCGTCGAGTCGACCGGCATCTTCTTGACCGCCGAATCGGCTCAAGGTCACATCGACGCGGGGGCAAAAAAGGTGGTCATGTCGGCGCCATCCAAGGACGATACGCGCATGTTTGTGATGGGTGTCAACGACGACACCTATAACGGCGAACAATTCGTCTCCAACGCCTCTTGCACCACGAACTGCCTGGCACCCATCGCAAAAGTACTTCACGATAATTTTGGGATCAAACGAGGGCTGATGACGACGGTTCACGCCGCCACGGCCACGCAAAAAACCGTTGATGGTCCTTCCAAGAAAGACTGGCGCGGCGGCCGCGGTATCCTGGAAAACATCATTCCTTCCAGTACGGGTGCCGCGAAAGCTGTTGGCAAAGTGATTCCCGAACTGAACGGAAAGCTGACGGGCATGGCCTTTCGGGTGCCGACTTCGGATGTCTCTGTCGTCGATCTGACGGTGGAGCTGGAAAAGGGAGCGAGCTACGAAGAGATTTGCCAAAAGATGAAGGAAACATCCGAAGGCAGCATGAAGGGAGTTCTCGGCTACACCGATGAAAAAGTTGTCTCGACCGATTTTCGTGGCGAGGCGCGGACTTCGGTTTTTGACGCCGGTGCGGGCATCCAATTGGACGACACGTTCGTGAAAGTCGTCGCCTGGTACGACAATGAATGGGGTTATTCCAACAAGGTGCTCGATCTTGTTGCCAAGATTACCGGCTGAGTAAACCGATCGATCTGACGAAGCGAAATGGGCTCGGTATTTAGACGCCGGGCTCTCTGATGGTTATGCTGGGGGATATCTCCCAGTCCTCCGTCGAGCCGATCATGAAAAGATGTCTTGTTGCCACCGCCTTTTTAAGCTCCGTTTTTGCCGCCGCGCTCGTCTTCGCGCAGAGAAACTATCTCCCATCTGCCGATGATGACATCCCCCAAGCCGCGTTGCTGACCGAACGCGGCGCCGAGTTGGCAAACCGTCTGAAATTGCTGCGACGAGCCGAGGCCAACTTGGGCAATAATCACCCGTCGCTGCCCGATGTCCGCAAGCAAATCAATGCGATCCGCGACCAACTGAAAGCGACGGCGCCGGAACCAAACCCATTTCGTAACAGGGCTACCGACGTAAAACGAGCTGTCCCAAAGATGAATGACGATGAGTTGCGACAACTTGTGATTCTGTTGGTCGACGACGTTGCAGATCTGAAGAAACGCGTGCTCGCGTTGGAGCAGCAGAAGTGAGCGTGGTTGGTTGCGGAATTTGAAATCTGCCGATACCGAATCTAACTCTCCAGGAGCGCTAACTAACTAAGGATGTCGGCAAGCTGCGCTACCGATAACGGTGCCAAGGTCAGTCGATGTCCGGCAGGACCTGTTGTTGTGAACTCGATCCGTAAAAGAAATGGTAGGCACCGAAGGCACCGAGTCCCACGGCCGCGATGACCAGGCCCACGGCAAGCAACAATTTCCACTCGACGTGCGGCAGACGGAAACCTGTCGATGCGGTTTTGCGTTGGCTGCTTGCTGCTGACTCGGCCGCCCGCTGGGCTGCGGGGTTGTCGCCTGGAGTCTTTTTCGGCTGCTGTGACTTTGCCTGTTTCGGCGGATTTTTCCATCGCTCTGAAGACGCTCGATCGGAAGCTTTGTCTGTTCCTTGCGGCTCTTGCTGCGGTCGGGACAACGCCTCTTGCACCGCTTCGGCATCGATCTCGGCGGTGTCGCGCATGGCGAAGTCGTCCGTCTCGAACTCAGCGTGATGCTGATCGTCCCCGCGGTCCGGCTGTTTGCTGGGCTGCGGTTTTGAGCTCTTTGCCGGAGCAGCAGCCGGCGAGCTTGCAGAGGCAGGCAAGGAAGGATCTGTCGCAGTGATGACAACCATGAAGGGCACGCGACCGACTTGCAACATGTCGCCGTGGTTGAGGATTACCCAGGTCTTGGGTTTCAGCGGCTGATGATTGACCAGCGTTGGCGAGTCATCGTCCAAGACGAAGACCCGAAAGTATTTGTCAGCATGTTGGAGCAAACAGTGCCGCTCGCTGACGGACGGACTTTCCGGTCGAATCTGGCACTCCCCATCGCGGCCAATCAGATAAAAGCCTTCTTTGATTTCAGCAATGGTTCCCGCTTTTTTGCCTCCGGCGAGCACGAGTCGAACAAACATGGCGAGGCGGGAATCGATGGAAGGAAACAAACAGGATGGAAGCGATAGGCTTGGCGGAGTTTTGGTTTCTGTGGAAGAAATCAGCGATATCCGACCTCCCGAGATCGGAATTCTTCCCGTCTTCCGGCTCCTGACAAGGCTACCTCAAAAACGAAAATGCCCAGGGATTAAACTCCGATATTCATCAAATCCTGGGGCCATGATGCCAGCTGATTCCGGTGTCAGCCAAGGCCTGATGGCAGCCGCCTGGTCAAAGGGAGGGCGCGGTCGTGCAGCATTTGGTTGGCTTGTTTGCAAGGAATTGCCGTACTCTCCGTCCGGGAGGGTCGGACGTCTAAACGGCCGGGGAGGGCATCTGCACACCTATCAATCCCGGAGAGCAAAGTGATTCACGTAAACCAGCCGACCGTCTGGCACGTCAGCGGTGCAGCGGGGGGCGAAGCTCCTGCTGAGCCGCGAAGCTCCCGCTGAGCCGCGAAGCTCCCGCTGAGCCGCGCGGCCGGAAACGGATCGACTCGCTCAACCCTCCGGCGGCGATTCTGGTTCGCCGTCTGACGGAGTCTCGTTGTCAACTTCGGCCGTTTGGACAACCGGCGGTGCGGCCGGTTGCTCCTCACCGCTTTGATCCTCATCGGAGGTTTCTTCCGCCGGTGCCCGTACGGCTGCAATCAAACTGTCACCCTCATCGACACTCATGATTCGCACCCCTTGGGTATTGCGACCGATCACGCTGATGTCGGCTGCACTGATGCGTTGAATCTTGCCTTTGGCGGTCATCAGAAAGACTTCATCTTCGTCGGTGACGCGGGCAATCGAGATCACCTTGCCGTTGCGGGCACTGGTACGAATGTCGCGTACACCTTTGCCACCGCGCTTCTGAGTTCGATAGCGGGCGGTACTGGAAGCCGATTCTTCATCACCGGAATCGTCATCCCCGCCTGCGGCGTGGGGACCGAAAGTTGTCCGCTTACCGTATCCGTTCTCGCAAACGGTCAGCAGTGACGCATCGGGATCTGCGACCACCATGCCGACCACGCGGTCGTCGGCGCGCAACCTGATCCCTTTGACGCCGGACGTATTACGACCCATCGGCCGCGCGTCTGATTCGCGGAACCGGATCGCCATCCCGGAAGCGGTTACCAACACGACTTCGTCTCCTGGGCCCACGACTGCGGCATCAACCACTTCGTCGCCTTCTCGTAGTTTGATGGCGATGATGCCGCCTTTCTTGGGCCGGCTGTACTGTTCCAGCGGCGTCTTTTTTACCAGTCCGTCGCGGGTGGCCATCATGACGTAGTAGCCTTCCTGGGCGAAGTCGCGTACGACCAGGCATTCAGCGACCTTTTCGTTCTCTTCCAGGTTCAGCAGGTTGACGATCGCACGGCCTTTGCTGTCGCGGGCCAACTGCGGCAAGTCATAAACCTTTTGCCAGCGGACTTTGCCCGTCGTTGTCAGGAACAGCAGATATGCGTGGGTGCTGGCGACGAACAGGTGTTCGATCGGATCTTCTTCGTCGGTCTTTGCGCCCTTGAGACCTTTTCCGCCGCGACGTTGTGCCTTATAGACGCTGGACGCGGTACGTTTGATGTAGCCTTCGTGGCTGATCGAGACGACCATGGTCTCTTCGGTGATCAGATCCTCCAAGTCGATATTGCCAAGTTCTTCGTCGCTGATCTCGGTCCGCCGCTTATCTCCAAAGCGGCGTTTCATCTCCTCAAGGTCTTCCTTGATGATGTCAAAGACTCGCTGCTGGCTACCCAGGATGTCCAGATAGTCGCTGATTTCCTCCAGCAATGCTTTGTGTTCTTCGGCCAGTTTTTCTTGTTCCAGGTTGACCAATTGGCCAAGCCGCATCTTCAAGATTTCATCGGCTTGCACACTGGTCAGGGTGTAGACATCCGCCTCGCCTCGTTCCATGACAAATTGCTTGAATCCTTCGTCGCCCAGAGCCCGCTTCATCATCGCCGCGGGGCATTCGATTCCCATCAGCCGTTCTTTGGCCTCGGGCTGCGTGCGACTCTTGCGAATGGTTTCGATGATCTTGTCGATATCGGCCAACGCCAGCAGCAGGCCTTCGACGGTATGTTTGCGACGTCGCGCCCTGGCCAGCAGGAACTGCGTTCGGCGGCGAATCACATGCACGCGGTGACGGATGAACTCCGTCAACATTTCCTTGAGCGTCAGTTCCCGCGGTTTACCGTCGACCAGCGCCAAAAAGATCAGCGAAAAGGTGTCTTGTAGCGGCGAGAACTGGTACAGCTGATTCAGAATCACATGCGGATCTTCGTTGCGTTTGAGCTCAATGACCAGACGCACCGGTTCTTTCAAGTCGCTTTCGTCGCGAATTCCCGAGATGCCTTTGATTCTGTCGTTGTTGACCAGGCCGGCAATCTTTTCCACGACGCGGTCGCGATACTGCTGAAAGGGGATTTCTTTGACAATGATTCGCGATCGATTCCCCTTCATCTCCTCGATCTCGACCTTGGCACGGACGACGATCGTACTGCGGCCGGTCTTGTAACCACGACGGATCCCGGCGTGTCCACAGATGATGCCACCGGTAGGAAAGTCGGGGCCGGGAACAATCTCAATCAATTCATCATCCGTGGTCTCCGGATCGTCGATCAATTTGATCACAGCGTCGCAGATCTCGGTCGGGTTGTGCGGCGGAATGCTGGTGGCCATGCCAACCGCGATTCCCCCGCTGCCGTTGATCAGCAAGTTGGGAAACTTACTGGGCAGAACCGTCGGTTCGGTACGCGCTTCGTCATAGGTGGGAACAAAGTCGACCGTGTCCAGCTTCAAATCATCCAGCAGCGCGGCCGCGACAGCGCTCAAACGCGCTTCGGTGTATCGCATCGCAGCGGGCGGCAAACCGGCAACGCTGCCAAAGTTTCCCTGTTTGTCGATCAGCACGCGGCGCATGTTCCATTCCTGGGCCATGCGAACCAACGTCGGATAAATGACACTTTCACCGTGCGGGTGATAGTTACCTGATGTGTCGCCGGAGATTTTGGCGCACTTGACTCGTTTGCTGCCCGGCCCCAGATTCAAGTCGTTCATGGCAACCAGAATGCGACGTTGACTTGGTTTCAATCCGTCGCGCACATCCGGCAGGGCGCGGCTGACAATCACGCTCATCGCGTAAGTCAGATAACTTTCCCGCAGTTCATCTTCGATCGGCAGATCGATCATCCGCAGGGCGCCGGCCCCACCGCTGCCACCATTTTCCTCCTCCGGGGAGGTGCCTTCCGGGTCGTTATTCTCGTTGTTTTCGTCGTCTGCCAACGTGGTGTCCTAGAGCTGAGTTTGGTGGCCAAAATGGGGGCCGGTTCGAACATCAAATCGCCGCAGAATTCTAACCGTTTTGACGCTTTTTCACAACGACCCTTTGGCTTTGGACGGTTGCCGCAAGCTGTTTACTTTCAGATACTTGCGACGATACTTTCGATGTGGCACCGCAGCCTCCGGTGGCCCGGGCACGAGTGGTCCACATGAAAGCCAAAATCGAGCTCGGGATGACCCTCTCGAGGACATCGATGATCACCGTCCAAAGCATTCAAGTTGGCAAAGTCCGTAGCGAAGGTGATCAGCACGCGCGTGATCCCTTGCAGCGCCGCTGGTCGACCGGTTTCTACAAAGTGCCCGTGCCGGGTCCGGTCGATGTTGGCCCGCAAGGCATCGAGGGCGATGCCGTTGCCGATACGATTCACCACGGTGGGACAGACAAAGCGATCCTCTGCTATCCCACTTGCCACTACGACGCATGGACGAGGGAACATCCCGAACTGAAGATGGGTCCGGGCGCGCTGGCCGAAAACTTGACGCTCAGCGAAATCAGCGAATCAGATGTATGTATCGGCGATCTTTACCAGGTAGGGAGCTGTCGCTTGCAAGTCAGTCAGCCGCGGCAACCATGCTGGAAGATCGCGCGGCGTTGGGGCGTCAAGACATTGACCAAAGAAGTCACGACAACGGGCCGGACCGGGTGGTATGTACGCGTGCTCCAGGTCGGGCAAATCAAGCTCGGTGATGAATGTCAGTTGCTCAATCGTCCCCACCCCGATTGGTCGATCGCGCGTGCCAACGACATAATGTTTGGTCGTGTTGCCGATCGCCTGGCA
>JBFJVZ010000208.1:0-12768 GCA_041623895.1 Pirellulaceae bacterium
AATGTGATTACACACGCGCGCTCGACTGCCTGAACGCCATTCCCAAAGAATGCGGAAATAGCGAACACGAGGCGCGATATCAAAAGTTGGAACTTGTCGATTGGCTGTCGCAACAATTTGACGGCGAGGCATTTGCAACTGCGACCTTGGGTCGCTTGGCCGTACGTTTCGCCAAAGAATCGACGCATGATCCAGCAGCCAGGGATCTCGTCAAACGACTCGCCGCCCAGGTCAAACAGAAATCCGAAACGCCGCGCGATCCATGGGCTCCCTGGAAAGCCGATCGAATGAGTTGGTGTGGCGGCCCCGCCGGCTTTCTTGCCTACCCGCAAACGGTCCAATTCAGTACCGAGTCAAACATGCGGAAGCTACCAGGCCGTTTCAATGTCGCGATCGGATTGGCTGCGCAGGGCTTAGGGTTGGGACGGATCAAGCAAAACTTTGTTGAATCAAAGGGTCTGCTGGCCGGATTCGGACGCCGCAAAAGAAAGAACTCCGTTTGGGGCATCGACATCGGATCCTCGGCCATTCACGCGGCACTGATCAGTCGCGACGAGGAAGGCGAGCTGATTGTCGAAGGGGACTACCACGCCTGTTACGATGCACCGACTTGCCGAGTCGGTCAGGAAAAGAATGCTGACGAGACGGTCAGCAACGCGATCGAATCGATGCTTGAAGAAATCGAGCTTGGCGAAGCACCCGTTTGGGTCAATTTGCCGGCCGGTGAATTGGTCACCCGATTCGTTCGACTTCCACCGCTTAACGACAAACGGGCCAAGGCGATGCTGGGGGCCGAAGCCGAACAAAGGATCCCGCTGGCGATCGACGACTTGCGCCTGGTTGAGTGGATTGGTGAGCAAGCCGAACACAAGGTCACCGGCCGGCCCGCAGCGGTTGCGGCAGCACGGAAAACGGTCGTCGATCGCCGCTTACAGCTGTGCGAACACGCGGGACTGAAAGTCGCTGGGATGCAAGCCGATTCGTTGGCTCTGGTCAATTTTGCCGATATCGAGTTTGCCGATTTATGGATCGATCCCGCAGCCGATGAAGATGATGACCTTGCTGGCCAAGATCAACAGCAAGACCCGCAGCGAACGGACTCATTGGCAGACCAGCTGGACGCAGTGCTGATGTTGGATTCCGGCGCAGCTTCCACAACCTTGGTGATCGTGTCCGCGGAAGCTTTCTGGTTTTGGAATGTGGAATCGGGTGGTGAAGTGCTGACAACGGCAATCGCGAGCTCCGCCAACTTGATGGCGGCGGAAGCCGAACAAAGAAAGCACAATCCAGCCAACTTGGATAATCCCGGCCAACAGTTCCAGATCGCAGAACAACGGATGGACGAACTGCGGGGACGGCTCGAAAAAATGGTTGACGAGGCGAAGAAACAAAACCAACGATTCAAGATCACTGAATCGTGGTGTTTTGGCGGAGCATGCTTAACACACCAGTGGATTCGACGTGTGCTGCTGACTGCATAGCTGCTCCCGTGCTCAACCGGACGGAGAGTTCCAAGAGGGCTCCATTTTAAAGGCCAACCAGATGACGTTTTTCACATTATGGAACCGACATTTAGGCGTTCGTTATGGGATGCTGATTGTGATCATGTTGCCGTTGTCGTTGACGGTTGGTTGTGGCCCCAGTCAACAAGAATTGATGATGCGGCAAGCCCAACGCGTGCGCGACGACAGAGAAATAGAACCCCTAACTGCCAAGCAAGTCAAGCAAACAAAACCTCCGCCGGCCAAAGATCCCGAGCCCGCGCCCGAACCGGACGTTAAAGAGCCAGAGATTGTTCAAGAACCGGCAGAACTTTCGCAAGAAGATGGCGAAGAACTCGTTGTCGAGGGACTGGTTCCCATCGAGGAGCGCAAACCCGCGGAGCCGCTCTCCGCGGAAGCTCGCCGGCAAAAGGCGTACGATAATCTCCTGGCGGTTAGCAAAGGCTTATTGGACCATGCAAAAGATCGCGGCAACCTGCCGCGCGCGTACGTCACGGCCAACGGATTCAAGACGCTCTCCTGGCGGGTCGAGCTCTTGCCCTATCTTGGTTACGAACAGCTGTATAAGAAGTTCGATCCGAATGTTCCCTGGAACAAGCCCCCCAATGATGCGTTATTGAAATTCATCCCCGACGAGTATGTCTCTCCGGAGCGGTTTGACGTCGAGACCAACATCGCCATTCCGTCGAATAAGTCTTTCATTGGTGATCCTGCGCTGCGTGGCGCAAGAGTGGAGGACACCGTGATTGAAGATGGCGTCGAAAATACGCTGCTGCTGGTGGAGACCAAGGAGAGTCGGCCCTGGACCGCACCGTGGGACTTTGAGCCTGCTGCTCCCGAGGATGCGCGTCTCGGCTTGTTGGGTCTGCGGGAGGACGGCGCATTTGCCGTTTGGGCCAACGGCTGGCCCGTGCTGCTGGCAAGTGGTCTGGACGAGCAAATATTCTGGGATGCGATGACTGTGGCTTCCGGCGGCGGGTTACGAGCTGGGAACGTACACCGCGACATTCCGCTCAAGCAGAGCGAAGCTGCGGTTGCCGCCGATACGAAGGAGCCCGATCCTGCAACACCGATCGAAACAGCAATCCCCGACGATGCTCGGCCGGTCGCAGTGCCGGCAAACATTCGCGAGCAGGTGCCCATCGCCGCGGACGTGGCCGACGCACAGATCAAACTCCGCAAAGTATTTGCCAAGAAGATTAGCTCGGCGACGACCGATGCCAAGAAACGTGCTCTGTCCGCCGAAATGCTCGACTTAGCCGCGCAGATGTCGGACTCGGCCGAAGCGTTTGCCTTGCAAACCGCGGCGATGCGGATGGCGATTGACGGCGGTGGCTGCCAAGAGTTGATCGCGGCGATCGACCACCGAGTGAGGCGATTCGAGGTCGACGCATACGAGGAAAACATCGTGCAATTGCTCGCCTTCGGGGCTGAAAACAATACCAGGAAGCCGGAGTCGATTGAGGCGGAAGGTTTTCTTGAGAGGTCTGCGCACGTGGTCTACTCGGCGATTATCGACAACGACTTCATTCGCGCGTCGTCCTTGCTGCAAATCGCCTATCGCTACCTGGACCAGGGACCGGGCGAGGAATTGCCGAAGAATGTTAACCGGCTGCGGGCCCAGCTTGGCAATGCCCAGCGCTACTACGAAAGAACAAGATACCACCTGGCAGCCTACCGAGAGAATCCGAATGACGGCGAGGCTGCCGCCGTCGTGGGCCGTTTCCTCTGCTTTATCAAAGGTGACTGGGAAGCCGGGTTACCGCTGCTGGCAAAAGGCGGTCCCGATACGCTACGCGAATTGGCAAGAGCCGACCTGGAAGGTGCGAAAGATTACTTGGACAAAGTTGCCATGGGTGATAGCTGGTGGAATCTTTCCTCTCAAGCCACCGTCGGCGTGTTCCGTACATCAGCACGTGATCGAGCCCTCCACTGGTATCAGCAGGTCTATCGGACAATGCCCCAATCGCTGGACCGCATGCATGTCAAAGCGCGCATCGACGAGGCCGAGGAGGAAGAGGCCGGCAGTCCACTAGAACTGCTGCGAAGATTAGCCCAACGGGTCAATATAGACTTGACCATCAGCCTGGCTTCTATCGCCGACGTTGGCCAACGACGCAACATCGACGAAGATTGATTGTTAGTTGGACATCGCCATGGTTTGTTCGTTTCGTGCTACAAAAAACCGGGTGGCTAGCGCACTATCCTATGTCTCGTAGGCAAGGACTTGTCCTGGCGTTTATTGCCAGGACAGGTCCCGGCTTACCAGATATCTGAAATTGCTGAAGACTTTCGGACGTCTTTGGCGAGCGGGCCGAAACTCTTGGCAAGTTCCGCTACCTGTCTACGATCATCAGACCAGTTGAGTGGTCGTCGGTGGACCGGCAAAATCAAGCGGCGGGACAGCTGTTGTCCGCAGCAAGTTGATACCCTCGCTTTGTTCGGGATCCACAAGCAGCAAGCTAAGACCATCGATATCCAGCGGCGGAGAAAACAGGAAACCTTGCGCCAGATCGCATCCCCACTGCCGCAACAGTGTCAACTGCTGTTGACTTTCGATCCCTTCGCACACGATTTTTGAGTTCAAGTGATGTGCAAGTTGCACGATTGCTTGCGTGATCACTCGGTGTTTGTGGTCACTGGTAATGGATGCCGTAAAACTGCGATCGATCTTGACCGTCTCGACGGGATAATCCTTGAAACAAGACAGCGAGGAGTTTCCTTTTCCGAAATCATCGATGTGAATCCCCACGCCACTGCGGTGCAGTGCCAGCATTGCATTCATCGCGCGTTCCTGCTGCCTGGGGTCACCCGTTTCACTCATCTCGAGTTTCAGCAATTCGCGATCGAACCCGGTCTTTTCGATGATGGCTTCCAAGGAGTCCAAGAAAGAATGATCGGCTAATTGCCGCCGAGACATATTGACGCCGATGTAAATGCGGCGGTGTTGCGCAGGCAGGGATTGCCGCATCGATTCGAATTGGCGCATCGCTGTTTCCAGCACCCATTCGCCGACTTGGTGAATCAATCCGATCTCTTCAGCGATGGGAATGAATTCATTGGGAGGTACGTATTTTCCGGAAGCGGACTTCCATCTCAGCAAGACCTCAACGCCAACGATTTCGCGAAGTTTGAGATCGATAATCGGCTGGTAGTTCAGCTCAAAATCTTGATTTTCGATTGCCCGCCGCAAATCGTTTTCCAACTCGTGGCGTGCGACGACAGCTTCGTGCATTGTCTGGTCAAAGACCGCTATTTGTCCCTTGCCCGAGTGTTTTGCGCGGTACATCGCGGTATCCGCGTTGCGGAGGGTCTCGTGTGCATCCTGAACACCTTCGTCGATGAACGCTACACCAACGCTGGTGCCCACGTTAACCAGTCGATCACCGAGCTGAAACGGCTCGGCAATGCGGGCGACAATTCGCCGGGCCACCGACAACGCATCTTCCTTCCTTTCCAGATGTTCCAAGAGAATGACGAACTCGTCGCCGCCAAGCCGTACCGTTTCGTCACCATCGCCACGCGTCTTGATTTCGCTGGTCCGCACGCACTCCTTCAAACGTGCACCGACTTGATTCAGCAGATCGTCGCCTGCATCATGCCCCAGGCTGTCGTTGATGACCTTGAAATTGTCAAGGTCCAGGAACAGCAAGGCATCAATTGTTTGGTGATCAATCCGCTGCTGGGCCAACATCGACTCCAGTTTTTGGATCAGGTACGGTCGATTGGGAAGAGATGTCAAGGCATCGCGATGAGCGATCGTTCTTAATTCGTTCTCGGCAACTCGACGGCGATCGACTTCGCCTCTCAGTTCGGCCACACGGCGCTGCTGCAGCGCGGCGAGGCGGCACTTTTCGCTTAAAGCCAAGGCCAGTTGCCGGGCTTCATCCGACTCAAACGGTTTTTTCAACAACAACAACTTGTCGTTGCATCCCAGCCTTGCCAACACATCGTCCCAAGTGTGATCACTGTGCGCGGTACAGATCACAACCTGCAGGCAGGGGTCGATTTGCCAAATTTTTTCAGTTGTTTCCAGACCATCCATGCCGCCTGGCATGCGCATATCGACGAAAGCCACGGAAAACCGTTGGTCGTTGCGGACGGACTCTTCAATGATTTGCAATCCCTCCGCGCCACCGCTGGCATGGTACAAGCTGTAAGTCGGTCGCGGCTCGGTGTTGAAGTCGGCCGGCGGCGATGAATCATTCAGGAAGCGTGATTCAAAATCCGTCAACTCGGCTTGGTTGCGTTCCGCGGGCGCAAACACCCGCTTGAAAGTCTCGTGAATTTCCTGTTGATCGTCAATAATCAACACTCTGCGTTGATTCTTTTCTGTTTCCGTCATGATGGTGATCCAGCCAGGTTGGGAAGATGACTACCGGTCGCAATCGCAACCGTCGCGGGAGCCGGCCGCGGTACTTCAAGCACAAAGGTCGATCCTTTCCCTTCTCCTTCGCTTTCGGCAGTGATACGTCCACCTTGTCGTTGCATGGCAACGGCGCAAAAATGCAGCCCCAATCCGCTTCCGCTGTCGCGGGTCGTGAAATGTGCCTCGAAAACCCGCTTGAGTGTTTCCGGCGACATCCCGCAACCGCTATCGCGAAATAGAACTCTCACGCATTGTTTATCTTTTTCAATGTCAATCTGCAGCGACGGCGACGAGTCGGTGTTGGCACAAATGGCGTACCCGGCATTGCTGACAATGTTGATCACAATCTGCAACAACAGCGAGCGATCAGCTTCGACATCGACATCCACGTTCCGTTTCATGGTCACGTTGATCTTGTCTTTGTCCAAACGGGCGCGACAGCAATCGATCGCTTCCTGCAGGATTCCATTGATTGAAAAACGCGTTTTGTTGACATGTGTCAAAGCGTGTTTGCGTTGCTCGCGAATCACATCGTGAATGTGATCCACATTGTCCCTGAGAGTAGACAGCAGTGCTGCCAGCTCGCCTCGGTCGGTCAGCAAACTGGCTGCCAGATCCTGCAGATACTTGGGGGCTGCCGTCTGCAATTCTTCCCCGGCGTCGGCTTGCTGCAGACGTCTCGCCAATTTGTCCAAGGGTCCAATGCGAAGACTCTTGACGCGATCATTGGCGGTATCGATCAGGCTATTCACATTGGTCAATACATTGCCGACATTGTGAATCACCGTGTCGGCTACTTGACTCATACCGGCTGCGTGGGAGGCGTCCGCGAGTTTGCGTTGTGTTTCTGACAGTTTCAGTGTCATCCGTTCAAAGGCGTCCGCCAGTTCACCGATTTCATCGTTTTTCGAGAGCACCAACTGCGAAGCACTTAATCCATGTTCGGCGATCTGCTCGGTGTGTTCGCGAATCGCGGTGATCGGCCCCACGACGATCCGCTGTAGCAACATCAGCAGGAACAACAAGGCCGCGATAACACCGAAAACAAATGTGTTTCGCGCGACCGTATTGGTGGTTTCCGATCGCATCGTGATATCGCGAGGAACCTGGACAAAGAGGTTCGCCAACGGCTCAGAAGTAACGCCCAACAGAGGCGTTTCCACAACCAGCGTCGCCCGATCCGCTTCCCAAACATCGAACGGTTTGGTAGTTCTTGGCCGATGCGTCAATTGCACTGAAAAATCGACTTGCGTGCGTTTGCGAATCGCCCGGACCATCTCGGCGTCCAACGCCCGGCCGACAACGAGATAGTCGTTCGATGTGACTCCCGAGTGCTTGATGGGTGCCCCGGCGAACATGAACAGTTTTTTGGCAGCACGAGCCTTTCCCTTGAATGCACTCTCTGACTCGCGAACAAGCTGATCGATCGCTGGAAATGCCAGGTCTTTGCTTTCGATCGCGTCCAACATTGGGCCTCGATACAACCAGCGCCAATTTCCGTCGGGCTTTACCGCGGCCACCCAGGCAACACGTTGAGTACTCCATGGTTTGCGCGAATGGTCACTGCCCAAGTTTGTATCGGCACGTTCTATGAGCAGATCCGCCGGGTCGACTCGCGCTGCTAACTGCTTACCAATCTCCAACATGTATTCAGTTTCAACGTCAATTGCCGCCAAGACGCGATTCGCGTCCTGGATCGCGCCGGAATGCTCCAAACGTACAAAACTCGGGTTGATTACCTGTTGTCGAATGATTTCGTCGACCACCAGGAACACCAAGAACATCGCCCCCAACGACAAGACAAGCTTGCTGCGCAGCGATCCTCGGTTCGGGTTCGTGGCGGTTTGTTCGCCGCGTACCTCGAGATCGGATTTTTGATGGTCATTCGGCGTTGTCATCGGGCCGCCAGTAGATCGATACCTAGTGGTTTTCCAACCTTAGGTTTCCAGCGGCGGCAGTCGCTTGTGTGAGAACAAGATGTTGATATCGGACGGGCTCGAAGCGGAATCGGTGAGGATCGCACCGGTTGCAGAGATTAGACGGGAAGCAACCGCAGGCTTTGTCTTAACAGGGGTCTGACCCTTGGGAGGCCGCTCATTTTTGCAGGTTCGGGGTGCCCGGAGAGGGTCAGACCCCTGTTGAGACAAAGCCCAGTCCGGCAAGCGTCTATTTTCGAGCTTTAATCTCAGAGAAGTACTGGCGGGCGACCGGGTGGAACGCCAATCCCTGCCATTCGGCGGCCTGCGCTGGGGGAATCAAACCGGCAATTATTTCTGGCGGCTCACGATACAGGGCCTCCAGTGATGCTTGGATCAGCGCCCCCGGCGCATCGTTCCTGGCAGCCAAAAAGGCGGTGGTGCCGACCGTGGCAATGCCCTGGTCCGGTACCAACTCAGGTGGGTAATGGCTTCCTTCAATCGACATGGGCCGCAACGTAGGGTGACGCAGCGCGATTTCAATCGCATTGGGGATCGGTACTAACCGCCATCGACCGCCGTTCAATAAGTCAATCATCAAGGAGCTACCGCGGCCAATGCAGATCACCGCCGCGTCCGGGGCATTCGGCAACGACAGATTCCGCCACTGGATGACTTCCCGGACAACATCGTCCGGCGAAAGTTCCAGCGACTCAAACACCAATTCCGCGGTCCGCCGCGACCCGCTGCCTTCTGGACCAACCGCCACGCGGCGTCCTCGCAAATCGGCCACGCTCTTGATAGACGAATCATCGCGTGCCAACACGTGAACGGCTTCATAAAACAACGGGGCAACGACGCTTAGCTCGTCGCTGGTGATCACCGAAGCCTCCATCGGGGCGAGATCTACTTCACCCGACAACAATCGCTGCCGGTTGTCAACGGAACCGTTACTGGGAACGATTTGCGCTACCACAGTAGGGTGGGCGTCTTCCAGCCGCGACGCCAGCTTCGACGCAACCTCGTTGTAGACACCATCCTGCATGCCTCCGCCGATTTCAACGCCTTTGGGCATCGCCTGCCGATAACGACTCCACCACACCGCGAATCCTGTCAGAAACAACGGCAACATCAAAAAGAACAACAACAAAGCGGCTTGAAATCGCAAATGTGTGACGGTCGTCTGCAGCACGCGGCGGCCCTTCAAGGCTCCCACGATGGGAACACCGTCAAGCCAATGCCAGGTCTTAATGACCACTGATCGGGGCCGGGCGGCAATCGGTCGACCGTCCAAGAAAGCATCCAATTCATCCGCCAAACGCTCAGCCGATTGATAACGTTTAGCGGGATTCTTTTCCAGACATTTGTCGACGATGGTTTCCAGGTCCGCAGGTGCACTGGGACAAATTGATCGCACTCTCGGTGGCGGCTTGTGGATCACATCCATCAGCGTTTGCACGACGGTATCGGCAACAATCGGCGGTCGCCCAGTGACGCAAGCAAACAGAATCGCTCCCAACGAGTAGACGTCACTTTGCCGCGTCGCCCGATCGCTATGACCGCCGGCCTGTTCCGGAGCCATGTAATGCGGTGTGCCCACTGCGGCACCGCTGCCGGTCACGCTGCTGTCACTATCCAAATGTTTCGCCAAGCCGAAGTCGGTGACGTGAATATGATCCTGATTGTCGATCAGCACATTGGCCGGTTTTAGATCGCGATGCAAAACGCCCTTTTGATGTGCATGATGAATGGCGCGAGCAACATCGCGAACATATCGGGCCGCGTCCTTGACATTGACCTGGGCCGCGTTGATCTTCTTTTGCAGATCCGTCCCTTCGATGTATTCCATCGAAAAGAAATGATGTCCCGAGCGCTGGCCAAATTGATAGACCGCGACAATGCCGGGATGATGAAGCCGGGCAGCCGCCTGAGCCTCGGTGTAAAAGCGGCGGACTTCGGCCTCACCCGCCAACATCCCACTACGAATCATTTTGACGGCCACGATGCGGTCCAGGTGATGCTGTTCGGCGCGATACACAACGCCCATTCCACCGCGCCCTAACACGTCCAACAATTCGTAGTCGCCCAATTCGTACGGCAACGTGGGCCCGGGGTCGCCCTGCTGGCGATTGGGCATCGGCAGCGTCGCAGCTGGATCATCACCGGAGTCTTTCCCGGACGCCGTGTGAAAGCCGATCGTGTCGGCCCCCGGCAACACCGCACCGCTGGTATCAGCATCGCCCAAGGTCACGCGTCCGATCATGTCGGCCGCTTCCATCAACTCCTTCAACTGGTCAGCGAGATCCGGAAACTGTGCCAAGAATTCCTCGCGGCTGACGATCTCACCGGCATCGCAAGACCGCAAATACGCAGCAAATGCTTCGTCCAGCGGATCTTCGGTGGGAGGAGACGGCTCGGCCATCAGTCACAGTGACCGGTAGTGGAGGACAAGGAATAACAACCGCAACATGGCTCACTGGCTAGGCCGCGAAAGTAAATCTTGGGGGCGCGAGGGAGTTTCGCACCCACCCTATTTTGATCAACAGCTCCGCTCACAACCACGGGCAAGAGTCCGTATCCAAGATCTTGCGAAGCTTTTGCAGGCCTCGTTTCAACAGTCCGGCGACGGCTGTATCGCTTTTGCCCATCCGTTCAACGATCTCTGCCAGTGACAATCCTTCCATATACCTCAATCGGATCGCTTCCGCCTGTGTCTCAGGCAATTGATGCAACGCTTCAAACAGCGCGACAACCGCCTCTTCGCGAATCACAACCCCGCTGGGGCTGGTGGTACTGCCCGGCAGCTGCTGGATCCAGAGGCCACTTGCCGAATCGTTGTCGCCGCGGGCCGCGTTGACCTCCCGCTTTAAGGATCGCTTTTGCGTGGTGATGTGCCGTGTCACAGCCGTGGCAACATTGTTTTTCAGCATGCCACGTAACCAGGCCGAAAATTCCGCCGGCGTCTCGCCTCGAAACGCTGGCAAATCGCGTTTTGCTTCCAAGTAAGTCAATTGAACGATGTCCGCCGGATCGACTCGTCGCCGTAGCTGGTCGGACAGATAGCGATGTGCCAGCATTAGCAGATAGCCGCGATACTGGTCCAGCAGCCGCCCAAAGGCTTCATTATTGCCTCCTTTTGACGCGATCACCAATTCGGTCGTCGACATGTCGCCGTCCACAGGATTCCCGGTACTCCCCATCAAAAAAATCACTTTGTCAGATGATCCCGCAACCAGATACAATCTTCATCAGCGGAGTGAACTGTTCGTCAGTATCAGCATAGGCGACCACGTCAGCGTTAAAGCAACGTTTGCATCGATTAATCTGTAAATTCTATTCCAAATACAATCCACAAATCTCCCATCATGCTCACCAAAATGGCGTCTGAGGAAAAATTGATGAATCCACCACGGCTCTCTCACTTTCTGACCATTCCCAGCCTGATCATTTGTCTGCTTGTATCGGCCCTGACCGGTTGCGGGTCGAAATCGGACGTCCCCGGCGTGGTCACGCCGGCGACAAACGATCAGCCCGAATCAACAACCAATGCATCGCCGGCCAGCAGCGATGCTCCCGGGGAAATCGAGCTGCCGGCCGTTGATATTCCCGCAGCGGAACCCGCCCAGGATGCGAATTCCGCTGGCCTGGAGTTGCCCGAGGGGCCGATCAAACCGGAGTCGGCCAAAGTTCAATACGCAAGCTGGGAGGAGATCGAAAAATTCGCGAAATCGACGGGACGCGTCACCGTTGTTGATCTTTGGTCAACCGTTTGCGCACCCTGCATCAAGGAATTCCCGGGTCTGGTCAAGTTGCACACCGAACATGGTGACGCCATCCAATGCATTAGCGTCAGCGTCGATTACGACGGACGCAAGAGTCGGCCGCCGGAGTGGTACGAAGAAACCGTGGTCGGCTTTTTGACAAGCCAAGCCGCGAGGTTTCCCAATTACATCAGCCAAACTCCCAGCGACGAAATCTTCGAGACGCTGGATGTGGTCTCAATACCGGCCGTGCTGATTTTCGACGCCGAGGGAAAACTGGTTAAACGCTTCATCGATGCCGACGAAACCGCCGGCTTCAGCTACGAACAAGACATCATCCCCTTGGTGACCAAGTTAGCCGGTTGATCTGGGCAATCGCGGGACTTTGAATGAGCCACGGCAAACGCCGCTGCTCATTCTTTGCGCCGCTAAGGTTGCTTCGCCTGATTCCAGTTGCCCAGCAATTCTTGACAGCGCGCCGCCGCCTCCTGCGTGGCTACCGCGGCATCATCAAACAACTCGGCAAGATGAAAGAATCCGTGCAACATGCCATCATACTGCTTGACGGTGGTTGGCACGCCGGCAGCAATCAGGCGGTCAGCAAATGCCCGACCCTCGTCACGCAGCACGTCGTACTCGGCAAGCAGCATGTGCGTCGGCGGCAAGCCGCTTAAATCTTCACAAGCCGACGGTGAAGCGAGCGGATCCTGTCGCGAACTTGCCTGATCATCGCCGGTATACATCTCCCAAAACCAACGCATGATGTCCGCAGTCAGCCCGTGATCGGTTGCGAATTGCTGATAACTGTCCGTCGACATGCTGCTATCCAGAACCGGATAGATCAGCACCTGCCCGGCCAGCGCCGGTCCGCCGCGCTGTCGTGCCATCAACGAAACCGCGACGGCAAGATTACCACCCGCACTGTCTCCCGCGATCACCATCCGCTCGCTGATCGAAAAGGAATTGTGATCGGTTGCCAACACATCGCAGACCGTAAAACAATCTTCCAGAGCGGCGGGGAACGGGTTTTCCGGCGGATTACGATACTCAACGCTGACCACGGTCGCAGCGGCGGCACGCGCTAATCTGCGACACAAAGCGTCGTGGCTTTCGATCCCACCCAGCACCCAGCCGCCACCGTGAAAGTAAACGATCACGTCTCGCGGCTGTTGTCGATCAACGTGGTATATTCGTACCGGTACTCCAGCAATCATTTCATC